>NZ_JBXWPA010000003.1:0-448479 GCF_059611165.1 Ruegeria sp. CDSB013
TGGAACTCCACGCGGTGGTCGCTCATGGAGAGGACCCCAGCTCGTGGGACGCCGACACTCGAGAATATCTGGAAACACTGATAAAGCCCGCGTGATCAAATTAATTAGGCCTCAAATTCCTAGGGATAATCGGCCAAAATTTTCGGCTTGGTTTGTTTAACCGCGAAGGGCAACTTTCCTCTGCAACTGGGAAATTGCTGGGCCCATTTGTGAGTATCCGGTTTGGGCTGCGGCCCACCGCCAAGGCACCTAGAAGCGCAAGGCCATCACGAACCCAAATCGGAAATGTGTGAGATCGGTTTCCATCACAAACCAACCTGCTACAGCGAAACCCTGCTCTTATTCAGGCAAACCGGCTAGTCGCAAAGACGCACAGTCTTTCTCCAGCCTTTTTCTGTTAGAGAAAAGTTGAGTTTTCGCCCAGTCCGATATGGAAAACTGAGGGCGGTATTTCATCACATTCCGTGCTTCATCGCGAGCGGCCTCAAAGTTCTCTGTCTCTACATGGACGATTACGAGGTCGAGGTGACCAAAGCCTTCAACCCTTTGACCATATTCGGTGAATGCTTTCTTGGCTTCCTCGTATTGACCGTCAAGTCGAAGGGCTAAACCCAGAACGCCTGCATACCAACCTGGATAGTGAGGGTTCAGGGTAATGGCTTGTTGTGCGACTTGGATCGCTTCATTTGCCTGGCCATTGAAAGCTAGGGTGATTGACAGTCTGGCAGCCACGTCAGCGTGGTTTGGATTTAGCGCTAGTGCCTCGTTGAACTTATCGATAGCCGAAACCAGCTTGCCATCGATTGCATCTGCAAAACCCGCAATAGCGTGAGCCTCTGGGTTGTAGCTGTCTATTTCCAGAGCCCGCTGAGCGCAGTCACGAGCCTCCGCTAGCGCGGCACGCCGGTCAGCAACAAATCCATGTCGTGCTTCGACAGTGCAAATGAATCCCAAAGTACAGTACGGAGCCGAGTAACCCGGGTCGAGTGCAATTGCCTGTTGTGCAAATCGGCGAGCGTCGGCGTGAGCTTCCCTAGTAATTCTGCGCGAAGCCTCCACGGCCTTTAGTTGAGCGGTCCACGCGCCTAGGTTTTTCGTGCCGGATCCTCTGAAACGAGCCATTTCTCCCGCCAAAAGTTCGACTTGTAACTCGGTTGCAATCCTAAGTGCGAGTTCATCCTGAACTTCGAATACATCTTCAATGAGGCGATCATAGCGGTCTGCCCAAATGTGCATACCGGACTTTGCATCGATTAGCTGTGCTGTGATCCTCACCCGGTTCCTGCTTTGACGGACACTTCCCTCAAGAACAAGATCGACACCCTGCTCCAGACCGACCTGTTTCACGTCAACGGAGCGACCTTTGTAAACGAATGTAGAGTTACGCGCGACGACCAGTAAATTCGGGAGTTTTGATAAAGTGGTGATGATCTCTTCGGTAATTCCATCTGCAAAAAACTCCTGATCGGGGTCAGAAGAAAGATTATCGAAAGGTAAGACGCCGATTAGCAGAGACTTTGTATGGCTAGCCGGAGTTACTCGCGGTGGGGCAGAACCTGGCGGCGACCATTGGAAAACTTCTATTGGTGACGGCGCGTTCTTAAACTGTCGCTCTCCAGCGCGATAAAATTGCTCAGCGAGGCGCTCGTCAAGGCTGCGATGGACGACATCTGAAATTAACACAGCCCCTTCGTTGGAAGCCTCTTGTAGACGTGCGGATAGATTGATGCCATCGCCGAAAATGTCATCTTCGTCGAATACGACATCTCCAAGATGCACACCCACTCGTAGTTTCAATGAGGACTGGGTTAACACCTGGCTTTGAAGATCAAGGGCGCATCGTACTGCATCAGATACCGAGTTAAACTCGACTATCCATCCATCACCCATCCTCTTAACGACATTACCGCGATGATCGCTAACCAAAGGATCAAATAACTCTCGACGTAGAACGCGAAGTTCGCCGAGAGTCCTATTTTCATCTGCCTTAATCTGGCCTGAGTAGTTTACTACATCGGCCGAGAGTACTGCGGAAAGTCTGCGGTCTCCATTCATGTCTAATGGTAGCGCAAATTACGCTGCTTGGAAAAGACAACATGATTTCCTGAACGTCGCGCATGTCCTAGTGAATGGCTTGGTGCAAAACTGAAAAGCGTGACTGTGATTGTCTGCTTCGGGCTGCCATCGGCCCATCCGCACACCGCAGAGAATGATTAATTCGAGCCCAGTGCGGACGCAAAGTTAGATGGGCAGACGGGCGTGGATCTCAATCGGGGCTATCAATCCGCCTTCTATGTTTCGCACCATGTTTTGGACCTTTATCGCTGTGTCGTCGCCCATGATCAGATGCAGGCCAAGATGTGGAGGACCATCCGCACGGCTTTGCGCAGCCGCCAAATCTTCAAAGAATTGTTTGGCAAACACGGTGCGGTCGATCCTATCGGTCAATTCGAAACCAACGGACTTCAAAGCCGCCTCATATGTCTCTGGTGGTGCAAGCGCACTCTGATCCGAAGTCGAAGCCCAAGGCGCTGGATAATCCATATTGCCCTCGCCGACTTGCATCACATCGTAAATCGCAAAAATACCCCCTGGTTTAAGCAAACGCATTGCCTCCCGCGCGATGCCAACTTTGTCCACAATATTCATGCCGACGTGGATCATGTAAGCAGCGTCCATCGAGTCAGATTCTAACGGCAGATCAAGTACGCTGCCTTCGATGAGTTGAACCCGATCCGACATGCCCGTCCATTCTGTAAGGGCGCGTCCTGTTTCAACAAACTCGGCGGTTAAATCGATGCCGGTCACATGAGCCCCAGTGGCCGCTGCGACATAGCGGGCAGGACCACCGAGGCCACATCCAAAATCGACAACCCGACTTTGGGGCGAAAGGTCCAAAGCCTTCACAAAAGGTTCGGTCGCAAGGCGTCCGCCAATGTGAAACTCGTCAACCGGCGCCAAAGCGTCGCGAGAAATCGGTGGGGTCAAGTCCAGTGCTGCGCAACCATCAGAAATTCGCTTTAGCAAGTGACCGGAGTGGTAGTGGTGCGCGACTTCATTGGGATCAGTCATGTTGAAGCCTCCCTAACTTATGCCGCTATGGTAGACTCGGTGATCTTGAATGTCAGCTTTGTCCGCAGAGTGGTCGTTCGTACCAACTGCCGCGAATGACCGCTTCGAGCCCAAACTACATGTTTTCTGTGATGCAGCGAATGTCGGCTTCAGAGTGGCATGCTATAGAGGCTACACAAGTGGTCACGAGTTTGCCGATACACGAGGCGAAGGCTGGGTTGTAACCAATTCTTTCATCTGTATCGGGGCCGTGAAAAAAGCGTTAAGCCCATGAACGTTGTAATACCGTCGCCAAGTGGTTATATACGCCCCACTAAGGTTCTGGTTTTCTGCGGCCTAGGCGTATCGCCTGCCAGAGTAAACTAAGTTCTTCCATCATGAAAATTCAGCTGTCACGTCCTCTACTTGGATCTGATGTTTGGGAAGGTTGCCGATGTTTTCGCGCACAACCACATCGCTTGTGATGTTTGTTGATCCGTTTTGGTGATCAGACGCACCGTCGGTTTGCCAAAGAACCACAACGCAACCGTTGATCAAACGAGCTTCCGGTAGGCCCGAACTGCGCCTATCGGTCATCGCGGCTTGGGAATGGCCCTAGCGCGAGAATAAGAATGCGCAAAAAGACACAAAACAGCGCGGCGGCGCTTTCTCCGCCAGAGGATCTAAAATGACATTTCCAGAATGGACGAAACCAGGCATCTACGGTGCTTTGTGTGGTGCGATTGCGGTCTCAATCCTTGGCTTTACCTGGGGCGGGTGGACAACCAGCGGTGGCGCTCAAGAATTGGCGAAGGACCATGCAAGCGAAGAAGTGACGCTCGCGATGGTGCCGGTTTGCCTGAACAGGTCAGCTGCTGACCCCAAGCGCGAAGAAATAATCGTAACCCTCCAAGAGGCCTCTGGCTTCAGTCGCCGCAAGGCTATGATGGATACGGGTTGGGCTACGTTGCCGGGGTCGGAAACGCCAAGCCGTGACCTTGCAGATGCCTGTATCGCGGGGCTTGAGCTGGATGGATCATAACTCAAAGGCAATGCCGCAACTCTGTCAGGCGATCTGGGGAGCGCATCCGTCACCAGGCATTCAGATGATTGCGGCTCTGATTGTGCTCCCAATCTGTGCTCTGCTTCTGTTTTCAACGCCTGCATATGCTCAATCCACATCGCAACCTGTGCCTGAAAATGCCACTGCAAAGAGCTACGGTGACGGCTGGAAATGTAACGCCGGGTATAGGCTGAGTGGCGATGTCTGCGCCGTTGTCATAGTGCCAGCAAATGCGTATCCGACCAACCGCACCTATGGCTCTGGTTGGGAATGTCTTCATGGGTTTCGCAAGAAGGATGACACGGCCTGTGTTGCGGTGATTGTACCTGATGGCGGGTTTCTTGATCCATCAGGTGAGCGCTGGCATTGCTCTCGCGGTTTTCTCAAAATCGACGACACATGCCAAGAAATTGTCGTACCCGCAAACGCTTACCTGGCAGCTACTACCTATGGGCCAGCGTGGAAATGCAAACGGGGGTTCGAAGCATCGGACGACCTTTGCGTCGCTATTGAAGTCCCGGCCAACGCGTATCTGAATTCATCAGGACACGGTCGACCCTGGACATGCGAACGTGGGTACTTTGCACAAGATGGGTCGTGCGCGCCCGTTGTGATCCCTGAACATGCCTTCTTTGACGATGCAAGTTACGGAACGGGATGGAAGTGCGAGCGGGGATACGCTGCCTTAGGTGCGAGCTGTAACGTAATAGACCTTCCTGCGAATGCCCATCTCGACAGGTCCGGAAACCGGTGGGACTGCAACAAGAATTTCAAGTTATCTAAGGGACTTTGCATTCTCGATAACTGAGCGTGCGGCACGATATTCTCGACTTCATTACCCAATGGTGACGGCAGCGTTGCCTTCGGTGTCGACCACAAAAAGGAAACATCATGAAAACCGACTTTAGCGCGGCTAACACTATCCGTCGTCCCGTCAGCGGTGCACAAGCGCCGCCATTGACCAGCGATGAACCCATAAGATCAATCTCTACCACTAAGATCGTCTCGCCACCAACTGCGATTGTCTATTGCCAAGGTAACTTCGCCAACATTGATGGCAAAACTGCTAATGGCCTTGTTCGTCATTCAGAGGCCTACAGGATCCTGTCTGTCATTGATAGCAACCACGACGGCGAAGACAGCGGGCAGATTCTTGACGATGCAGTAAACCACATTCCGGTCTTTAGAAGTTTGGACGCTGCTATCGCCCATGAAACCGTCATCCCAGATACCCTCATTTACGGAATGGCACCATCTACGGGGAGACTCTCATCGACAGATCGCGACGTTGTTCTCGATGCGATTTCACTTGGTATGAACATCGTCAGTGGATTGCATGAGTATTTGAGCGATGATCTCGAAATCGCGTCTTTTGCAGTCGAACGCAAAGTCACCATTCGAGATATTCGAAAACCTAAACCCAGCAAGGATATGCGTCTGTTCGACGGAAGTATTGCAGGTGTGAAGGCACTGCGCATAGCGGTTCTTGGAACCGATTGCGCCATTGGAAAACGGACAACAGCGACCGTATTGGCCCGCGCCTTGAATGCAAGGGGCATCAAGACTGTTCTTGTTGGTACGGGCCAAACGGGTTTGATGCAGGGCGCAAAATTTGGAGTGGCAATGGATGCCGTGCCGCCGCAGTTCTGTTGCGGCGAGCTTGAAGGTGCGATTGTTGACGCTTCCGAGGCTGAACAACCCGATGTCATTTTGATTGAAGGTCAAGGAGCGTTGAGCCATCCGGCGTTCTGCACATCCGCCTTTATCCTGCGGGGCAGCCAGCCGGACGCCGTGATCCTTCAACACGCTCCAAAGCGCGCGCATCGCTGTGATTTTCCCAATATGTCAATGCCCAAGCCTGCAAGTGAGATTGCCCTCATCGAAGCGTTTGCTGACACAAAAGTCATCGGCGTCACGCTCAATCACGAGGGGATGTCTGAGGCCGAGATTACCGACACTATCGCCGCACAGTCACAAATGCTCGGGTTACCCGTAACGGATGTGCTCAGCCGGCCGGCATCGCATTTGCTTGCAATGGTTGTCGCCGCCTATCCTGGGTTGCATCAACCCACGCCTGTGGCTGCGATATGAGTACACCCCGCATTGAGGTGCATCTGAGCAAGATACGCCACAATGCAAAGACTGTGATCGGGCGCCTCAAGACACGCGGCATCAGCGTCACCGGTGTGACCAAAGCGGTGTGCGGGCATCCAACCATCGCTCGGGCCATGCTGGACGGTGGCGCTGTGGGACTTGCAGAAGCGCGTCTTAGCAACGTTCGGAAGTTACGCAATGCGGGCATGACATGCCCGATCACCTTGATCCGTACACCAATGCTGAGCCAGGTCGATCAGGTCGTCCAGTACTGTGAGGCAAGCTACAACACAGAAATCCTCGTGATTACCGCTCTAGCCGCCGCCGCAATCCGGAAGGACTGCATTCACGGCATTATCTTGATGGTTGAGATGGGCGATCTGCGCGAAGGGGTCATGCCCAAATACCTCGGTTCAATTGCACGGCAAGTGGTGGATATGCCAGGTGTCGCGCTAAAAGGCATCGGAGCGAACTTCGCATGCCTGAGTGGAATTGCCCCGAATGCAGCAGACATGGACGCCTTGTCTGTCTTGGCGAATGACACAGAGGGGCAGTGTGGCCCCTTCCTTCAGACGGTATCTGGCGGTAACTCGGCCAACCTTCCTTGGGCCTTCAGTGGGCACCCAGCTGGTCGCATCAACGATTTAAGGCTGGGGGAAGCAATACTTCTGGGCGTTGATCCGGTTTCCGGAGATCAGATAGGCGGGATGTATACGGATGCCTTTACGCTTGTCGCCGAGGTCATTGAAACAGGGTCCAAACCTTCATCTTACCCTCAGAGCATCTGCGACCCGGTATTCAAAAGACTTCACCTTGTTCCAAAAAGTGGACAGAGCACACAATTAGTTCTCGCCATTGGTCAGCAAGATACGGACGTTTTGGGGCTTTCTATGCCTCCCAGAAACAGACTCATCGGTGCAACAAGCGACCATCTTGTCATCGGCACACCCCATTCGACAACAAACGTAGGATCGGAAATGAGATTCCAAATGAACTATAGTGCGTTGATGAAAGCTATGTCCGCTCCTGACGTTAAAACAAAGCTGCTCCATCGCAGTCCTTTACGACACGCGCGTGTCTCTCAAGGACCAGGCAATCACCTGGCATCAATTTGAAATACTCAACTGACAAATGCGCCGTTGAAAACGGATAGGAGAATAACCATTGGCAAAGCTGAAAAAAACAACTGTCTTCAATGCACACGTTCCCAAGGCGGAAACGCCGATGGACAAAACAACGCGGGTCGTTAGGGAAATGGTCAACGAAGAAGCTGAGCAAAGACAGATCAAGAACGCCCGGCTTCGCAAAACTCGGCTCGAAAGGGATGCGACGACTCCATCTGAAGCCTGTCCGCCGAAGCCCGCCAAAAAGCGGTGACAGGATCGTTGGCCCTCCTCTCCGCGCGACTTGATTGAGCGAAACACAAACAAAGTGGCTAGCGAGCACTGTTTATCTCATGCATCAGTAGCGCCCGTACTCGTTTCAAGGATATTGCCATGACACTCTCAGATGAGAGCTCAGAAAAAGTTCACTACATCTGCCAAACATATGTGGAACGGAAGCCAGGACGCGGAGGGCAAGGAAGCTTGAAAATTGGCAAGCAATTTGAATACTCCACGGCAGCGGAAGCACAAAACAGAGCAGAAAGAGAAGCGCAATCCGACGATTGCGCTGGCGCCGATGCCTACATGGTCAGTGAAGATCCGAACAGTGGCGAAGTCGGGTCGCCAAGTTTCCTCATTAGGCTTGGCAACGTCCCGGAATTTGATGAGTTTTAGATATTTTGGACGTGGATTTTGCAAAGAAACTGGGCCATGAATACCAGAAAAAACGGTCATTGGTGCAAGCGCAGCGAAAGCTACTTTTGTCCGCAACCCGGAGCTGCAAAGCCTATTTTAGAAGGTTCGGTTTGGGCCGTCCGCGAAACTTTGCAAAGGTCGCTATCTGCGCTTTGCTGCAATTTGGGCACCGCGTAGCGTCTATTAAAGTGGCCTCGGTATCGACCGTCGCTGACTTTCGTATAAGTGGCTAGAGAAAGCCTTAGACCGCACATGCCTACTGTGCTTACAATTCTGCGATGCGGACAGCCTATTTGGCACTCGTTTAGCGAGAAGGTTCCCGGAACTACGCGGTGAATTTCGAAGTGCAGCACACTCCGTCTTGACATGGCGACACGATCTGGTTCAGCTTCGGCTCATGACGTACACACGCATCCACTGCCAACGAATATCGACCTGAGGTCGATAACCCACGCGAAATCCGTGGGAGGCAGCATTGGTATGCGGGCGAGGCTTATATCCTTGTAATTGCTCCAGATTAGAGTGCACGAGTCGGTTCGATTCCGACGCCTCCTACCATCCTCAGGAGGAGTCCGACATGGCGGACGACGTCACGAACACAATTGACTTCAACGATATCAAGCAATCGGTCGAGGAGAGCCTCGGTCGTACACCCGAAGGTTGGTCTGGGTTGGCGACGACGCTCTTCACAGAGATCAAAGAATACTGCGATCTGAAGGATGCCACCTACCCCTTCATCCTCCAGATCAAAGAGAAACTGGGAGAGCTCCGCATCTACCACCGGTGTGATGATCGACACATCCAGTCGATCATCACCGTCACGATTGCACGAGAAAATCGTACCTGTGAACGATGCTCAAACGCTGCCGAGACCCACATTTTGGATGGGTGGTACACGACCCTGTGCTGTTGGTGCGCGCATGATGTCGCGAGCAAGCGCCACCCTGAAAGGAAGAGGTTTTTTGGTGTTCGGAAAAAGCCTGTTCGGGATCGAATGACCTGTTCTGTTTGCGGCTACATCGGCCAGATCGACCGGACTGATGATCGGGGGCGCTGCCCTGCATGTGTGAAGAAAGGGTGGTGAGTGATGCTCAAAATCGTCGTCTTCGCAAACGAAAGAGAGATTGCCCGGGCCCATGCCGGGAACGTCAGCGATGATATTAGTGGGCTCTGCGACTACGAAGTGCGCGTGAGCGAACGACAGTCCGAGCAGCTCGGTATCGAAGAGAAAGCAGTACGCTTCGAGATCTCGCTGCATGATCGCACGCAGACCGTGTGGGCACTGGTTGAGAAGATCGCCTCAATGTGGCTAGAGAAGACCGGTGCGCGAGAGCCCCGCCCTAAGGCTGATGAAGTGGCGCGCGCATTCCTGAAGCTGAAGAAGGCCAAATTTCTCGCCGGACAAGTACCGCTGTCTGATCCGATCAGCAGCGCAGAGGAGTTTGATGCTCTCATTGATGGCGTCGAGATTGATCCACTGACCAGGGCACTTTTGGCACTGCAAGCAGCAGAGATCGCATTGGGCCGCGCAAAACTGTCTGGTCCGGTCAGTGCAGAGGAAATCAGAGCGCGCAAGGTGAATGAGAGTGACAACGAATTGCTGTCGCTGATTCAAGCGAGCATTCGCGAATTGGATGAGCGCATCGCTAAGAAAGAGAATGACGATGGCCAGGACGATTGACCCAGTTTTCTCGAAAACTGAAGATCCGAGATTCCTACGCCTGTCGATTGCGGTTCACGACAGTGAACGCAATGTCGTGCTCCCAAGCTCACCCAAGGGTTTCGAAGGTATCGAAGATCTCACGGAAGAAGAAATCAGGCGTGTTATTCATGAGAAAGCTGACGCGCTGGAGGATGAGTGATGAAACAGGTTGTCGACTGGAATGACATCCACACAAGCGTGCTGAAGGAGCTTGGAGAGCATCGCCAGGGATGGGCTGACCAACTCGCACTGGTGCTTGAGGATGTAAAGCGCAGTGCTGCACAACACCCTGACATCTTTGGGGATGAGTTGCCGGTGGTCGTGCAGATCAAGCAAAAACTCGGCGGATTGCGCGTCTACACACGAGAATGCAATCGAAACATCTTCGACGAGCTGGAGACGCGTGTCGAAGAGATCGAGAAGAGGTGTGAGAGATGTGGAAATTCTGCCGGAATCCAAAGCATCCAGGGCTATCTCACGACGCTTTGTTGCTGGTGCTACAACAACTACCTTCAAAGTCGATTTGAAGGCGCTGAGGCGAGGTGGCCAACAGATCTTGAGCTCAACGTAGCAAATCGTTTTCCAGACCTGGTGAGCGCTGATACGGCATCATTATGGCCAAGCATTGGTCCGGGTCGGCTCGTCCTGCTTGGAAGGTTCCTGGCGGAAGCAGAGCATCTGGTTCGAGAGAACTGTGAGACACCGATTCAAGTGCAGATCTCGGATGTGACGGCGGCCTCAGACGGTTCAATCCAGATCATCTTCCGTCGGTACGATCAATGCCTGGATCTCCCGCTCAAGCGTCTCGTACTGGACAGCAAGCGCACATGTGCAAGATGTGGTCATGTCGGGGATATCGTACGGAAGAAGCACAAGGCAACTGCCCTGTGCGCGCATTGTCATGAGCAAGGCGATTGGAATCCCTTCGTTGAGTGATGAGCTTTCCGATGGAGAGACCTTTGGACGTCCGTTGGAGTCCATCCCTCTGGATGACCTGATTGATGAGCTAAAAGCACGTCTGAAAAAGGATTCAGATGCATGGCCGGCACTTCTGACGACTGTACAAGAGCACATCGTGGACGCTGCTCCAGCTGATGGACCAGCAGAATGGACAGACATCTGGATTAAAGAGAATAAGTGGCCAAAGTGACCGAAAAAGACGAAATCACAGAAGGGTCTGGTAGCGTCTATCAAGACCTTGGCCTCCCGGAACCAACAGTCAGCCACATATTCTGCGACTTAAGGATCGTCGCCGTCCAAGACAGCTTTTACCCGATTGAGATCGCAGTTTTGAGGGTGATCGATGACAAGCCACAAATTTGGAGTTCGCCCATTTATCCTGCGCGATCATGGCCACAACAGGTTCTGGATGCGTCTCCAATCGACCTGTCGACGGCTCCGGTCGCTGAGGAGGTAGCAAACCAAACACTCGATCTCATCGAGTTCTGTGAAGCCGGATGGATCTACTCGGATTCTTCAGCGACTTCAGGATTGTTGGAGCGTCTATTGGCTGAAGCAGAGGTTGGGCATCTACACAAAGTCGACGTACTTCGTGCGGAACAAATCATGCAAGATGATGCATCTCGTCGAGCGATGAAACAGCAACTGAAGGTACACAAGCGGATATCTGATGTTCCTCGCGAAGAGGTGGAGCGGTTGTGGGCCTGCTACCAAGCAGTGAAGGCCTCAGAGGAAGGAGGTGCGCGATGAGTATGGCGCACGATGCTTGGTGAAGATCATCAAGCAACGCGGCGAAAAGGCCAATCGCATTGAAATGGGATTATTCAAAACACTGATCGGGTCCGCAGGATGCGAGATCGCGATATTGCAAATGCATAACTTTCGCGACCTGAATAAAATCATCAAATCCCGGCTTTTTACTGCAAAACCGGTGCGTGAATTCGACAGCTCCGGGAAATGAACATTTTTGCCGTTGATAACTTGCAAGGCAATCCGCGCAATATCACTATTGGACTAACCGCCGCGAAACCGTCCCGATTAATTGACTGCGATAGTGTCGGAGCACATTGAGCGGAGACTGCCGAGAGTTCCAAAGAGCCCCGACTCCAGTTTCAACAATCGGCGAATCACCTCGATCAGGACACGGGTGATTTGGCTATTGAGGCCATTTGACGAGACGAAAGTGCAGGAATTCTATTCTTACACTTGAGCGCTCTCTCATGCCGCAACGACAACTATCTCTCTTTCAATTTATCCTTACTCGGAAGAAGTGAATTAGGCAGAGCCTAATTCAGGGTCGGTTTTTGCAACGCAAGTACTCCCAAGGATAAATGTTTAAAAACAATGTTTTATTGAGATATTGGCGGAAGTTTGATATGCTGATTGGCGTGTCAAACCTATCCCAACCTGGGCGGTGCACGAAATGAAAGCGAGGCTGAGAGATATGCCATTCGTTGTAGATAAATTTGCTGCCGGTGACGCAGTGCTGAGTTCGGAGGCGCCTTTTCGTTGAAAAAGACGAAATGCACAAATCGGCTAATCAATGAGGCTGCCAGTTGCTTGAAGCGCGGTCGAATGATCTGACAAATTTGTCACATTTTGTCGGCGTGAAAGTCACATCAACTACACCCGCGTCTTTTCGATTGCGCAGACCTCCGAGTTTTGAGTACGAGAAACGCCCATGCAAAATGCTGACCAACATATCGCGCCCAATCAGATACGGGTTTTCTGAGTTTCCGATCCGTTGGTAGCTCTCTTCAGCGATAGGTTTACATATCCTGCTTCTGCTGTGAGCTCCTATAGGCACTAAGTCGATATGAGGCGCTTATCATGGCGTTTACTACAAAACATTTGGGGTTCTTGAAGACGTGTTGCGATAGCCATCGCGACATCACTCCTTCTTTTGCTCCACGTTTCTTGAATCTCACGCGAATAGCCGTGTGATCGGGCGGTTTCGGCCGCCTGCTTCCCACCAAAATTCAAATCACGAGTTTTTCTACCGAACATGTTCGGTGGGCTCGATAAGACGTGAGGTATTCACATGAAGAAAAACTTTCCTGACGGAATTCGGCTCCCGTCGGATTTTCGTTCAGACCGCGCCATTGCGAAGGCCGCGAAACACCATTGCACTGCTTACACCGTGATCGGTTCAAACCCGGGTGTAAGGGTTCAGGCGGAGTCTCGTCTTGAGTTGGTCAATCTGCTGGTATTGAACGCCCAGCTGGAGATTGAAGACATCTTCGATCAAGTGCGGTTCCGTTGGAATGGCTTCAGCGAAAAGGTCCGGGAGCATGTGTTCGACTACGTCGCACACATTCGTGGAGGCTCTAAAGTTGCCTTTGCCGTAAAGCCAAGTCTCCGGGCTACGAAGCCAGAATTTGTGAAGCAAATGCAGGAGATTGCGTGGTTTTCCACTCGGTCTGGCTTTTGCGATGAAGTACGGATCCTGACGGAGCACAGCGCAGACCGGATTGAACAACGGAATGCTCAGTTGTTCTGGGCTGCGCGTCATCCAATGCCCAGTGCCGACGAAGTGGCCTGGAATGTAGCCCAAGACCTTGTTGGCGCTGCTTCGCTGCGCGACCTGACGATCAAAACTGGGCTTGGCGTAGACGGTTGGCAAGCGCTCGTACGCTTGGTTTCCGCGCAACACCTTGTGCCACTTACCCGTGAAATCATCGACCCCCAAACAATTGTCCAACGGAAAGGATAATTCCCATGACTGTTCACTATGATCTGATCAAGAAAATGGCTGAAGCGAAGAATACCGCAAGTACTTCAACAAAAAGCCGCTTTGAAATCTCGATGTATGACCGCGTAACGATTGCAGGGAAACGTATGCGGTTGGCTGGCAAAACGGCAAATGGCTATGTCCTTTACCCAACTTCTGGATCAGGACTTGCCGAGTTTTTTGGTTATGAAGAATTGAGCCGTCGCAACGCCTCTGGCGAAATTGTGCATGAACGTAACCACTTCCTGCCCAAGGCGGATCGCAATCAAAACTTCAATAACTCTATCTCGCTTTTCGATTTGACGGAAAAGCAGAAAGAGCGGTTCTGGAAACGCTACAGCTTGGTAAGCGCTTATCTGGAGCTGGAAAGCGAGGATCGTGTCTCACCAAATGACAAGTCGATCAAGGAGTGTATGGCGGAAATTTGTCAATTGGCCGCAACAATTGCCTTGGAAGAGATGCGGACCCCAGAAGAGTGCATGCGCGACGAAGAAATTCGGTCTGGAAAGCGGCGGCGTCGGCAGGGCGGCGGACGGATTGTAAGGAGCGTTGAGCCCGTCCATGCGACCACGCTGAGGAAGTGGGTGACCGCATATCGTCGAAACGGCAAGCTTGGTCTTCTCGATAGCGTTCACAACCGCGGAAATCGGTATAGCTATTTTAGCTCCGAAGAGCAGAAGTTGCTCAATTCAGAAACGCGAAATAGTTACTTCAATCTCAACCGTCCCACTCAAGTAAAAACCACAGAAGACGTTCAGAGGGCGTTTGAAAAGGTCAATGAAGATCGCAAAAAGGAGGGTCTGACCCCGCTTCGGGTTCCTAGTCGGAGTGCGGTGCGTCAATGCATCAAGAGCTTCAGTGAGTTCGAAGTTTTGCTGCACCGGTACGGGTACGACGAGGCGATGAAACGGTGCAAGCCAGTTGGGCGAGGGATCGAGACATCCCGGCCGCTTGAACGGTGCGAAATGGACGAATGGCGGGTCGATCTTCGCACTCTGGTTTCTAGTACACGTCTCGGCGAACTTTTGACCCTGAAAGAGCTTGAGGACCTCGGTTTGCTTGGTGAAAAGGGGGCAAAGAGCACACGTTGGTGGTTGTCTGTCATTATTGATTGCCGCAGCCGCTGCATTCTTGCGATGAAGCTGACGAAGAACCCTAAATCCGCCACAGCAATCGATTGCTTGCAAATGGCGGTACAGGATAAAGGTGCATGGGTGGATGCCGTAGGCGCCGAAGCGGCTTGGGACATGTTTGGTTTGCCGGAAGTCCTTGTTACTGACAATGGAGCTGCATTCAAATCTCAAGAGTTCATCAGCACTTGCCTGGATCTGGGTATTACCGTCGAAAAAACTATCGCCGGCATGCCTGGTATGCGCGGAACAGTCGAAAGGTTTTTCAAGACTGCATCGACGGGGCTTGCCGCCCGACTTCATGGTCGCACGTTTTCGAATTCGGTTGAACGCGGAGATCATCCGACAGAGGAGCGCACCTGCTTGAACACAGAAGATCTGTGCTTTGCGCTGGTACGCTGGATTGTGGACGTTTACCATAATACACCTCATGAAGGTCTGCACGGCCGGACACCGCTCGAGCAGTGGAACAAAGACATCGCGGACGGCAACTTCCCCGCTCAGGCAGCGCCTGATATGCGCAAGAGGTGGCTGATTTTTGGAAAGAAACTTGAACGGACCCTGAGCAAATCAGGTGTCACAGTTTTGGGTGTTCAGTATCACTCAGAGCAATTGGCGGAGTGGTTTGCGCATCGTGGCAAGCAGGATCTGCAAGTCAGCTGGTTGCCTGAGAATATTGGGACGATCTCTGTGAAGCTTGGGGAACACTGGCATGAAGTGCCAGCGGTTTACGATGAATTCGACAGTGTTCATGCACAACAGTGGGTTGCAGCTCGACGCAAGATGAAGAGTGCTGAACCGCGCCAAAGCGCGTGGGAGCAAAATGTCGTCGCAAATGCGCTTGAAGCCATTGACGCAATGAACCTCAAAAAATCGCTCGAGTTCGGTCTGGTTTCACAGGTCTACTCTGAGTCACGCATGGAGGCGTTGGAAAAGGAACTGTTTGTCGGATTCACCGTTTCCTCGTCTGAGACACGGCTGGAACAGGGGCCAACGCAATTTGGCACTACCGTTGCTCCGAAAAAACCGAACTACTTGTCCGAGGACGAGGGTAACCAGGACCGTCATCCACTCGTTGAAAAAGATGTTTGGGAGAGCGACGAGGAGGGTGACAAATGAACCAGACCAACCCAGTTATCGATCCTCAGACTGTTATGCAGTCGTTGCGGGCCAAGTACTTCACAAACAATCGGCACCACCAAATTACGCGTGAACTTGACCGTTTGCTTCAACCCGACCAGCAAGGTGGTAGGTTGCCTGCTCCGGAACTCCATGCAGGAGGGCTTGAGGCCAGGGGGCTTATGGTTGTTGCAAAGCCGGGGGATGGCAAAACTACCGCGGTTCACAGGGTCCTGAGTCGCCACCCGGCGTTGCAAGCGGCGACAGAGCAGGACTTGCCTCGGTACATCCGCATTCAGGTGCCAAGTCCAGCGACACTCAAAAGCCTGGGCCGCGCCATTCTCGGAGAACTTGGAATGAACGACGTTTCAGAGCGGGCCCCCGCTTGGGACATCTGGCGTGTCGTGAGGCATCGCTTGTCGTTGTTGGGCATCGTCGTGCTTTGGATCGATGAAGCCCAAGACGTTTTCCTGTCACGCTCAGCACGTGAGATTGACGACATGCTCAAAACGCTGAAATCGTTGATGCAAGGAGACCAAGCAGTAGTCCTTGTTCTCAGTGGTACTGACCGGCTTCTTGAGGTGGCGCGTTATGATCAGCAAGTCGACCGACGGTTCAGAAAAATCATGTCTCGACCGCTCGTCGTGGGCCACCACGAACAAAACCTTCAAGGCTTGATTGATACATACTGTCTGATGGCCGGCATCCGACCCGACATCGAACCGGATACACTGACGCGACTTATCCATGGCAGCCGGGGTCTGTTCGGAAGAGCAATCGAGACTATCCTCGCGGCCATCGAACAAGCCCTCTACGAAGAGAGCTGCTGTTTGAAGCGATCTCACTTTGCTGAAGCTTGGAGCATCCAAGAAGGCTGTTCTTGGGATCAAAACGTGTTCGAGATCAATGATTGGGCAGCGCTGGAGATCGATAGCGACGCCGAAGAGTTTGATGCAGAACGAACCCGGCGGCAACATCAGCAAGTTGGACGGGGTTGATTCATTGAGTACAATTTTGCCAATGATGCCCATTTTGCCAGGTGAGAGCTTTGTTTCATGGGTCAGCCGGTTCGCCCGTGTTCAATGTGATATGTCTGCGAAAGAGTTTTCTTCTTTTGTACGTATTCCGCTTCAGGACCTCGCAAGGACCCGAGACAACGCGGTTGAGCAGATGCGCCAGCTGACCGGCATTCCTGCGGAGCGACTTACTCAGGGCGGATACACACAGCTTGCCTTTCGCTACTACAAACATCGAGATGAAGAGTTTCATTCAGAATTCGTTGCGGGCAATCGGGTAAGTTATTGCCCGCAATGCATCTTGAACGACATCTCGGACTGCCATCAGTCGTTGAGAATGCCGGTTGGGAAGATCAATTGGGCTTTTTCACCTGTGAGAACTTGTCCCGTTCATTCCGTTTCTTTGGTCCGAGAGCCTGGGAGAGGCCGAGGTAATCTCTTTCTGGACTTGGCTGCCCATATGCCAGACGAAGCGCGGTTGGCGAAGCTGGCCGAAATTGGGAAACAGAGGCGCGTCTCTGAATTGCAATCTTACCTTGAAGCCAGACTTGAAGGACGCCCTGGGCCAGAGTGGCTAGATGGGCAGCTGATTGATCTAGCCTCACGTACATCTGAAATGCTCGGTGCGTGTATCGCATTTGGTCCAAATGCAAATCTTCCAAATCTATCGCA
Organism: Ruegeria sp. CDSB013; assembly: GCF_059611165.1. Lineage (NCBI taxonomy): Bacteria > Pseudomonadati > Pseudomonadota > Alphaproteobacteria > Rhodobacterales > Roseobacteraceae > Ruegeria > Ruegeria sp. CDSB013. The sequence goes on from NZ_JBXWPA010000003.1 coordinate 17,338, forward strand.
AGCGGATTGGGACTTGGCCGGGGCGGTTGGGTACGAGTTTACTCGATGTGGCCCTGAAGGCGTTCGAGAAGGGCTTGAAGCGGTGCAGAAGAAGACGCCATGCTCCAAGGTCCAAGCCGGGCCGCAAGGTGTGTTCGGTGTTCTTTATAAGTGGATTCAGTTCAAAAAAAACCGAAAACCGATTGGGCCATTTCGGGAGGTTTTCCGTGAACATATTCTGGAAACCATGCCAATTGGTGCGGGGACGATTCTGTTTGGAGAACCCGTTTTGCAGCGGCGGCGTCATTCTGTAGTGTCACTGAGCCAGAAGTTTGGTGTGCACCCCAGAACAGTTCGAAATGCGCTGATGGTCGCCGATCTGCTGCCTGCGGACTATGACGCGAAACGGGATTTCGGAGCCATTGACGTTGCTCGTTCTGAAGACCTTCTCAGCAGGATGCGGCGTTCGGTTCCGATTTCAGAGGTTCCAAAATACCTAGGCTGCAAACGGCCCCAAGTGACGCAGCTCATCGAAGCTGGGATGCTTAAACCAATCGCGGGCTGTAGAGATGGCCGAAGGAGCATTGCTCAGGGAGTTGACGCCAACGACCTGGACAGTTTTGTGAATCGCTTGCGAAGTTTCGGACAGCCCATTTCTGAGCCCTCAGAGCGTATGTTGGGAATTGCCAATGCGGCTGAAGCCTTGAAAGTGCCCGCTGTCAAGATTGTCGAACTGTTGCTCCAAAGGCAACTAACTGGAGTTGAGCTTCTCGACGAAGAACTGCGTTACCAATCTGTACTTGTTGACGTGGCAGAAGTGGGTGAAAAACTCGGTTGTCAAACCGGTTCTCCCGGGAAATCGATTTCGGATGTCGCGCGAAAGCTTGGCTTTTCTGCCACCTCAGTCGACTTCCTTCTTCGAACTCCACCAGACGGAATGGAACCGGTTCTGACAATTTGCGGACAAGCTAGACACATGGGGCAGATGCGCGATCTTGTTAGCCCTGCTAGCGTGGACCGTTTCAAGGTGGACTATCAAAAGATTACCGACGTTGCGACGAGAATGGCAACAACAGTTCCGGAAGCCCGAAGGAAGTTAAAATCTCGAGGGATCTTGCCAGTTTGGGAACCCAAAGCGGCGGGAGTGGAGCTCTACAGAACCTCAGAATTCTAGAAGAACAAAAAGCTGGAGTAACAGCCGCCCTTCGGGGCGGCTTTTTTGTGGCCCAAATTTTTTTGTGGGCGACAATGAGTTGTCAAGATGGGCGAAGTGGCCGCAGCATAATCAAGGGTGATACTAAATGTATATAAAAAACAATGTTTTGGTTTTTGGGGGCTGCCGATTATGGGTTATTTATGCCCAACGGAACAGTCGGTTTCTGTGAAATGACCCATAGTTTGCCCATTTCGTTCTAATTTGGGTCCACTATCTACACATAGGTTGTACATTGAGCGGCTTACCATGTTGAGAATTCCGCGACGAAGGCTATCTCTCGCGTCACATACGGCGCGAAGCGCGTGCTCAAATTTTTGCTCATCTCCGCTTTCAAACGCTTCTTTGATGAGTCGGAACTACGCGTCCATGTCGCCCGCAAAGGCATATTCTCTTTCAAAGTCTGTGATCGGACTTTCTTTCCGTTTGTTTGCTGCGGGCACTCCAAAAGATGTAGCAGTGTGAAGGTCTCATGTAGAGTGAATAGAGCATCCAGGGTGACGAGCTGAAACGGGTGTTTGGCCGATCTTCAACACCGCGCATATTTGTTTCAATGCGGCGGAATATCCGCATTCCATCAAATGGCCACATCCAGCTGTTTGGCCCAAACGTCAATTATTTCTGACCCAAACTGGTCTTTCGCTTCGATCTAGGTCATTGTCGGCAGTGCCGCCAAAGTAAGCTCTTGCTGCGGCTACGCGAATAACGGCATTCCGGAAATCAAATTGCTTATGTTGTCGCTGGCTTGATATCCAAGAGCTGTGTTCCGCTGAGGCAGTCTAGCCCTCTCACACCAAGTTTGTCGTCGGATATCCACTGAATTGGACCAGTTGAGGCAGCAATTGGGTTTAGTCGATGCGGAGAACGTAGGGAAAAGGTGCCAACTTCCTTACCGTTGGCCTTTGGTCCACGGGTTTGTGTAACAAGAGGCCTTTCAACACATTCAAACCAGTATGACAATAATACCGATTGGCCGACACGTAGACCTTTCAAGCCCGGCGCAAACTCTTGATACAAGATGACTTCACATTCAGGTCCTTCGGCCTCGACATTGTTCGGGCAATCTTCAAGTCGTTCGTAGGGCGTTTTGATTCACCCAATTGGGTTGAGGGTAAGCATCTAGAGAACTTTCTAATAATCATACGGAACGGTATGATTAACTTGCGCTTGCTCCGGAGTCAATATTATCATACTTATGGGGATGATAATATTGGGGGTGGTTACTGCAGTATGGGCAAGATGGAAGAAAAGAGAGAAGCGAAGCGCGTCTCCATCCTGAACGCTGCTAGGGAAGAATTTCTTTCGGCGGGCTATGAAGCCGCCAATATGGACAGGATAGCTTCGCTAGCAGGCGTGACGAAGCAGACCGTCTATCGCTACTTCCCATCCAAGATCGAATTGTTTGGAACAACTATCAAGTTCCTTGGACAATCAAGCAATGCGGACTTCACTCGCCATCTTGAGCATTCTGATACGCGACAAGCGCTAGTCGGCTTCGCAGAGGGATTTATCCGCTGGCACATCCAAGAAGAACCAATGCGTGTCTTTAGGTTGCTGACCGCAGAAAGTGTCAAATCGCCAGAGATCATAGAGACTTTCTTTACAGCGGCCCCTGATGAAACAAATGCCGCACTATATAATTTCTTCAAAAAACGGCTGTCCATTTCCGACCCCCACGAGGAGATACTTCTTTATACATCGATGCTTTCAGCCTACCGGGATGAAGCTCTGCTTGGAAGAAGGCAGCCGAACGACCAGCAGATCGTCCGGCTCGCGGAGGCCGCAACGACTATGGTATTGGCTAACTCTAATCAGTCTTAGGGTTCAGTGCGCACACCGCCTTAACCGTGCGATAGCGAACCACGAACGCTTCGCTAGCAGCGATTTTTGCCACTGAATTGGCTTCAAAGTGTTCAACAACTGACGTCCGAACCGATGGCCTTTTTAGGACGTTGTTGGACCAACGAGCGATGTTTTGTAATTCAGATAGTATGCCCGTCGAGAAATGTTCATCCAGCATCACGATGGCTCGGAGTGAAGGTGCAAACGCTGTATCTACCAGGCTGAAATCGCCCCCGTTAAAATACGTGTTATCGCCCAAAGCCTCGTCAATCGTGCAGAGTTTGGCTCTCAGCTTCTCTTTTTCAACTTCAAACACAACCTGTTCGTTGGCGGTTTTCAATTCATAGATGTGATCCAGCAGATCATAGCTGCGACCAATCCACATGCGATTCTGCGCTCTCTGGAACGCATCCTCGGGATGCAGGTCGCCACTGGTTGCGTCGTTGGCGAACTCGTTCATGGCAGCAGACTCGAATAGCGGCTTACCGTTCACCAATAGAAACGGCGTCGCGCCCTGCGGCGATAACTGGTACACCCACTTCGGCTTTTTGTCGGGCTCTATGTAAGTAACCTTGAACTCAGCGCCCTTTTCCTTGAGCGTGATTAAGGTGGGTTGGCAGAATGGGCAAAAATCATAACCTACAATCTCAAATTTAGTCATGGTCACCTCTTGCTTTGAAATTGGTCAGGAAGTTCAGTCAGTGGTTACTTTGCGTGCAGCAGGGACCACAGTGAGGCAGAGCGCATACCCGACCCACAGAACGCCAAAACCGGGCTTTCGAGATCTCCGAGCGCTTTGATAAATGCAGCCACATCTTCGCTCGTTACCGCGCTGGGCTGAACGGGCACATAGCGGGCAGCCAATCCAAGTTTGTTCGCTGCCTTGTCTATCTCGGCAAACCTGGGCTGCCCCGCAATCTCATCGTCGGGCCGATTGCAAATGATCCCCTTGAATCCAGCGTCTTTCACGGCTGTCGGGTCATTCTCAAAAATTTGCGAGCTTACGCTGAAGTCGGCTGAGATCTGTTTGATGTCCATTTTGAACTCCTGTCATCATAAAGAGGACTGAAACTTTGCGGCTTCAGTCCTTCTGTTTCGCCAGATACAGCGTGTAAGCAGTGATGGTGATCAAGATGATGGCGCCACCGGCGAGACTGTTGGCACCCGGCGCTTCAGTGAAGAAAATGTATGCCCAAACTGGTGCCAGAACGGTTTCCAGCATCAGGGTCATCGAAACTTCAGTCGCTGTGGCGTAGCGAGTCGCAACCATCGACAGTACACGGCCAAACGGGGCCGTAAGAAGACCCATCACGCCCATGATCAGCCATGTGTTGGTGCTGAAGGAGGATGGTTCGGTGAAGAAGAACATGACCACTGCGACGAGGAAGCCACCGAAGCCTACCGCGCCCATGCGGCTAACGTCCGGAAATTTGCGCAGCAATGTCAGCATCAGGGCCAGAACGGCAACGGCAAACAGGGCAAGCAAGTCGCCGTATAAACTGCTGGCACCGCCACCGGTAGAACCGGAAACAACCACGACAATGCCGACAATAACCCCGATGATCGCAAACGTCGTTTGCTTGGAGACACGTTCGCGCAAGAAAATCCAACCAAACAGAGCTGCAACGGCGGGTATTGCACTGAGAATTACGAAGGTATTGACGACAGAGGTGTTCTTAATGGCGAAGACCAGGCCAGTGCTGCTGGCCAACATCAAAATGCCAGCGACAATCACAGGCCACCCGCTTTCGATCAGGACTTTGAACAAACCCCGTTTGTCAGTTACCTGAATGACGACAGCCATGGAAATTGCGGTAAACAAACCAAAAAGGAATGTGGTTTCAAGTTCATCGACTCCAGAAAGCCGGATGAACACCGGGTCGAGGCTCATCAGAGCTGCACCGACAAGCGCGATTAACATTCCTTTGAATCGAAGGTTCTTGCCTGGTTGAGCGGTTGTTGTTTCAGACATTGCCGTATCCTTTGCGTTGTAGGAGCAGCAAATGAAGTTCGGCCACTCATAATCATACTTTCAAGTGTGATTATGTTGGCGTGAGTACCAAGTCAACAAAAATCATACTAATTGGTATGATTTTTATCTAACCGTATTATTGGATGGCGATAGCATTCAAATTGGGAAATTGCGGCATTTGGTGGAGTTGATTTCAATCGCGGGACGAACCAGGCACTCGTTCATTGAAACCGAGTGCCTGGTTCTGCTGGCGATGCAGACATCAACCGTGTTGTGACGTATCCCACCAATGCGGATGCATGAATTGTGGGATAGCCTTTGTCGGGCCGCTCAGTCTTTCGACTATACCTGAGGTCAACTCCAGAGCCATCCAAGCATCAGCCGCTCTCATCAATTCAGGATAAGGTGCCTGCTTTTGGGTCGGCACAAAGCCGTATCTCGGGTAGAATGTCGGGACACCCAACACGAACACTGCGTCCGTTCCGATGGACCTGAGGTGCTCGATGCCAGTCTCCATGTTTTCTTTTCCAACGCCATGGCCTTGGTATTCTGGAACAACGCCGCACGGTGCGAGCAGGTAGCATGTCGCATCGGGATGATCCGCAAAGACAAATCGCGTGAACAGCACATTACCCGCGAGTTTCCTGTCCCGTGCAGCACTGATCGAAATCGTCTCCGGATGGTCAAGGATGCTCTTGGCGAGCTGAGCTATATCTTCGCCTTCGGCCTCGCCAAATGCCAATCGGTGGACGTCTAGAATGGCGTCAATGTCATCGTTTTTCTTTTGTGTTTCCTCAAGTCTGGTTCATTTGGGCGCGCACGGATGTGTTGCCCAGTTTGGTGATGCGGTATTGGCCGCCTTTGATGGATTTGATGAAGCGCTTTTCCTTGAGCCGCGTGAATACGTCCAAGGTGCAAGCTGAGAATACGAAGCCGTCACGTGTGAAGCACTGTACGGATTTGACCTTGCCGTTGTCAGCGCGCACGAATTTTATCTCGCCGCCTAAAGCGAGTTCATGCAAAACACGTTGCTCGTGCTTTGAGATGTTCATTGGGATGTCTCGATTTTACGAAAGTACAACAAACGGGCCACTCAGCGTCGCGCATGAGTGTGCCTATCAGTGTGGGTGTTCCTGAATTTGCGTCGGCAGGAACGGGCGTTAGGCCCGGGACTCTTTCACAAAATCTCCATTGAGAGAGGCCGCTGCCCCAGTCACTGTCAGCACTTAGGCTCTGAATCGGTTCAGGTAAATACAGACCATGCGGAATGCATCCATTGCCGAGAAGCAGGCGTTCGCTACACGACGCTTAAAATGGTAAGATGCGGGACAAAGCTGCCGTTTGAATTCGCTCTGGGAATGTCGGCTTGTGTCGCTCAGTTTGGAGCAGTCGCATACTCCAAAGACGCAATTAGGACACGACTTATTTGGTCAACCGCCCAGCTGCGAACACGTCCGGGTCTATCGCCATGAGATGCACGTCATTAGTTGGCGCCATCTCCAATTTTCTGCACAAACCTTCAGAAGGCGCGTTACCTTCACGGATCCCTGTGAAAAAAGTCCCAAGACCATGGAGATCACGCATAGCAAGCATTGAATTTGCGCCCATGATCAGGGCAATCCCCTCGCCCCGCCGCGATTCATCTGTCGCTAGCATACCCCACCAAGCCTGATCGGCATTCCGGTGATCAGGATGAAACTGCGCAACGGCTGCTGTTGCCGCGACGACTTCCCCCTTGCGGTCACGTGCCAACAAACACACGCTCGGGCGTCTCAGCCCGCGGATGAACGCGCCCATCGGAAGCAGGACTCCACATGCCTGTGTGAGCGTATCCAATTTGGCCAAGTCATCACCTGGTGTTTGCGCATCTACACGCACGAGTTCGAGATCATCGGGTAACTTGCGCGACGCCAAAACCATGGCCGCGGCTTCAAGCGATGCTGCGCTCCCTTGCCAGTCAACGAACTGATCCGTTTTCAGACCGTGCTGTTCAAGCCCTTCACGCCTACGATCGGCAGCTTCGACAGGAGTTCCTTCGGCCATGCAAACGCCCTGTAGTCGAGTCATCGCAATTTGCTTCACCAAATCGATGTCGTTCTCCGCGCTAAGGCCCACCGCGCGGCCATGGCAGGAATAAGTCGGGTCATTCTTGACCAATGTCCAAATACGGTCCGCCCTGCGTTGCAGGTCCTGCTGTTCTGGCTGGCCAAAAAATTCATTCGAAAAATCTGTCATAACTTATTCGTAGCATCAGCAAGCTTGATGGGAAGAAAAATCTAGCAACGCGCTTTGGCGACCAAGTAACAGCGGACAATCGTGTGCAGTGCAGCATTCAGTAGTTTGGGCTCTTTAGTTGATTCCGTTGCGCCTTGATCGAACCGCCGCTGTTGATCTGGGGGAGTAACGCTTGGGCCTTGGTGGCACCTACGGGGACCCTTCGTTGCCGAGCTCAGGCACTTAGACGTTCGCTTTAATATTGTTTGCGAAGCGCGGTCGGGTGAAAATGAAGTTTTTCAGTTCGATATTGTCTAAGCCTACTCTAAAGATCGGGACAAGCGTGTTGGAGGTTTCAACCAGAATAAGCGTATTCTGATCCGACATCGGGGGAAGAAGATCTTTATATAGACCGATATTGTCGTCCGTTAACTTTTCAACATACTCGCCGCGAATTGCAGACCAGTTCACCGAATGATTGTCGTTGGCTGCATCGTAAAGAACTAACGAAATTCGAATTTTCAAATCCGTATCATTTGCCACCATTAATTTGAACATTTCCACCATCGAGTCAATGTATTCGCTATTGATCTCCCGAGTTTCTCGAGAAACTAGGTCACCGATCGTATGTGCTGCTTTGGTGTTCGAGGCATTCTGCCTATAAGCGTCAAAAAATGTATAACCCGCCATGATCGCCCAAAAGAGGATTGGGATGACAAGAACGGCTTCGACGGAAATCGAGCCGTTTTCCCGGCCGAGGAATCGTTTTGAACAGTGTATCGAAAGTCGGTTAATCCTCATACTATTTAGGCTCCTGTACGAAAACGGTTGTAGCGGTCAAAGCGTATTGACCTTCTTCGTTAACTATTGCCTTGCCCATAGCGGATGTCGGGAACCTGGGATTGATCTTGGCGCAGGCCCGAAGAACCATCAACTCGTTCTCAAGGCCGTTTTGAAAAGTCCGCACAGGGCGCACCTCGTCGGACAAGTCAGTGCAGTCAGGGATGGTCGGTACTGTTATGGACGCAAATGGATCTTGACGGATCATTTCTAGACGCAAGCTGTTTTCACAATTGCTGATAAAACCGGCTCGGTTGCAGATAATCGCCTTAATATCGTCATGCTGTGGGTTAATGCCGGTGTTCAGCCTAATGTCGCGAACGGTCATGTCGACAGCCCGCTCCAGTTGCGCATGTTTCAGTGTTACTAAGCCAAGCTCCAATCCCGAAAGAACCAGGAAAAACACGGCAGGGAATATGATAACAAACTCGACAGTCACATTGCCGTCTTCCTTGCGGCGAAGCTCAGTTAGAGCGGAGAACATCCGGCGCATCATTGTGTCAACCTCAACATACGAACCGAGGACGCGATTGAAGTAAAGGCATCTGTAAGGTCAGGCGCCGATGCATCATAGTAATGACTGGCAGAGCTTGCGCAGCCTTGCAGCACCTTTTGACCGTTCGCAGGGGCATTGACGCTGACACTAAAGACAATCACGCCTTCATCTTTGGCTGCCTTGCATACGTGCTTGGTGCGCGCATCCTTGGCTACTGCATTTTTCTTGCTGAACGCGCTGCTTTCCCACTGCCCATAGGCACTTGGCGACTGGGTGAAAATATTGTTTTCGATGTATTCCAAGGACACAAGGTTCAGCAGTTCAACGTAGGACAACTGTACCGACTTGCCGGGCTCGTCTTCTTTAACGCATGAAGTTTTGCTGCCTTTGGTCGTGCAACGTGAGTCCCCGTTGCCGTAAGGGTGATCCTGCCAGCTGTTATCATGAGGCCACCAATACATAGGGGTGCCATTTGATTGGAAGACTGAGAAACGATCGGCTTCCTCATTATACCACAAATCCGACAAGGTAGTACGCATCGAGGGGTTGAGCATGTGCTGATCGGTGTTGTCCCCGTCGGACACCAGGATCAGAACTTTTAGAACGTTACTATTGTAATCCATTGGGCGGTATTTGAATGCTTCCGGGACGATACCATCACCATCTGCGGATACAGGAGTGGCCAGACCATTGATGACTGGGCGTGTGCTCGGATCCAGTAAAATAAGGCCCCAATTTGCACCGTTGTCCAGGCCAGAATCTTCGTCTGCCACTGGGTTGCTTAGCTTGGTCAAGCCATCGACATAGTCATGAAGCACTGTTTCATTGTTTTGGAATGGCAGGATCGCTGATCCAGGGCGGATTGGGCAAACGGGATTTTGAATCGGCTCTTTTGTCTCGGTGTAAGGGTCGAAATGAGCCGTTTGCTCCAGCACTCTGGTCAGAGAAAGATCAGGCTTGCTAAATTCATTGTCGATAAAGTTGACGCAATGCGAGTGGCCATGAAAACGGTCGACATTGTAGTATTTCAGCAAATCTGCGCCAGCGTTAACCTGGCTGGAATACGGAATCAGGGAAAACGAAACTTCGTTGCTCCAATGCCCGTTTTTCTTTCCTATCTTTGTGATGATGTTTTTCGTTGCATTTTTTAATTGAAACAAGTCGATCGAGGTCGAAACGTCCAATACGATTGAGATTTCGGCAGCACCGACGCTTTCCTCGGCAGTGCTCGCTGCGGGTGCGATCAATGTATCAACACCAGAGAGGTGCATGAATTGGGTCTGTATCTCAGATTGGGCTGTCGCCGACACCTCTCGATAACCAGTGTCGTTGACTACATTGATATTGGTCAGATTTTCCAGAAGGCCCGCCTTTTCTAGGTACGAACGAACGACAGATCCTGGTTCCGCCTTTTGATCAAGATCCGCCGCAGCCAAAACAGACCGATCCAGCGTGTACTGCAAATTTGCACGTTCGCTCTCGTGGCGCATGAAATCGATACCAATTCCCACAAAGGCGACAATAGCCACAAACATAAATAGGGCGAATATAGTAAGCGCGCCATCCTCGTCGCGGGCAAGACGTCGAGCACCTTTCCACACACCGAATGCAGGAGAAACGCTAGAGCTTGTTGATTTTACAAAATTCGTAGGCATTTATAACCTCCTTTAGCGGCGGAAAGCTGCCATAAGTTCATTTCTATTAGGGGAAGGCTCGCAATTGCAGGTATTGCAATTACGGAAACATTTACTAGGACATTGACTCAGAATCCCTCTAAGTCTTTGGAATTAGGTTTATTTTTTAACTGAGAGCATCTCTATAAACTCTGTGATTTGAATATGTCAAAAATGCGGCGGCCTACTGGCCATTTGGAGGGATTATCTTTTATGGAAAAAAACGATTCATTAATGTCTGGTTAATATAGAGGCTTCAAAAATGGGGCTGCCTTCTTGAAAACGGCCATTCATCCCATCTGGCAGAGCACTCTGCAGCGCTGCGGTCAGCACCAAGGGCAACGCGCAGATGGTAGACTATGCAAACAAACATAGAAACACGCCTGCCTCCAAGCTGGTGATGGCATCCAGCAAGGCGCAAGAACAAGGGCCTCAGGACGCGATGATGGCCGCGATTCGAGCCGCATTTGTGGCCAACCCCATGAAAAATCCGACCTTCGCTGCGCTATGTCGAATGAGCAGGTCGGGCTCTCTTACGCTGTTCGCTACAATCTGTACCAATGACTGCTATCATGTGCTGCGTGGTCAGGAAAAGAAGCCTGGCTGCTTTGCTCAGCTACTGGTCGGGCTTTGCATCAGTCAGTGAGCGTGTGAAAGTCGTTATCATGGCCATTGCTGCATCTTTGTCTTTACCAACCTGTTTCAATCAGGTCGAACCGCTGAGCGACAACCCTAGGTTCATAGCTGTGGACGTCGAGACTGCCGGGTACGATATCGCGAGCATCTGTCAAATTGGCCTCGCTTTTGTTGGGTTTGACAGCTCAATTGTAACTTATAGTGCATACATCGATCCCTGCACGCCATTCGCTGCAGGCAACACCCGATTGCATGGCATTGATGCTGCGACTGTCAAAAACGCCCCCAAATTTGCAGAAGTACTGCCAGACCTGCGTCCGGTTCTTAATGCAAATCCGCTTATTCAACATAGCCGTTACGATGAGAAAGCCTTTGACGCAGCGTGCCGACTTGCAGGACTTCAAGTGTTGAAGTCGGTATGGTCAGACAGCGTTACCATCGCTCGCCAAGCCTGGCCGGAGTTGGGGGGCAATGGTGGGCATGGTCTGGCCAATCTCAAGAAGGTGTTAGGGCTTCAATTCAAACACCATGATGCCGGGGAAGATGCACGTGCTGCTGCCGAAGTTACTTTGAAAGCAGAAGCTTCAATGGGGCGAAAAATCGGGCTGCTGAATGCCTCACAGCAGTTGGTCTTTGATTTTCAGTAGTGCGAGAGGGCGACTTCGTGGGCCGTAAGGCATTAAAACAACCATCAGCTCAAACTGAGGGCTCAAATTTCATGAGAAATAGTATTTAGATTTAATGTGCATGCTATGTGTATTTTATGGGCGCCAAAGAGTAACATTCAAAGATGGGTCTCGGTTAAGGCTATGATTTGCATGCCAAAAGTGTTTGCCAAATGGGCAAACTATGGGTCATTTTACATTCAAATTGGTCTGACCAAAGAAGCGCCAAACCTGTGTTGAGCAGGTTTGGCATTTTTTTGAAAGCCCAACAGCACGCAGGCCAAGGACGAACGGGACGTTATGTTTTGAAGGTCGTAATTCATCAAGGTTTTCATAAAACGGGCACAACGACCTTGCAAAAGACGCTCTCGAAAAATCGGGGATACCTGAAAGATCGCGTGAATGTTCTTTTGCCTGATGACTTGCAAGAAGCCAGCCTGGCCGCGCGGCGGTATGCGGTCGCCCCCAAGGATCGCACCCTTCGCAATTTCGGAGCAATCGTTCGCGAGGCGCTGAAGCCTTTTGCGGACCATGGTGGCAAACCCCTGCTGATCAGCAATGAAGAATTCGCTGGTTTGATCCCCGGTCGCAAAGGGGTTTGGTCATATGAGCAAACGCACGTTCTTGCCAAAACTCTGTTGGATGAGGTCTTGCGCCTGACTGATGCCGGGGATCGCATTATCTTTCTATTTACGACCAGAAACGCGGCTGATTGGATCAGAATTACATATTGGCAAAACCTTCGCAGCCATAGAATCCGCGAGGATCTGTCACAGTACGGCAAGGCGTTGCAACAGGGTGCAGATCTTGAGATGGTGGTGCGCCGCGTGAAAGAGGTGGTTTCACCGCGCGCCGAGGTCGAATCTGTCAACGTTTCTGGGCTGGGCGATCACGATTTCGCGTTGATCAAGACACTGTCCATTCTGAATGTGAGATCCGACAGGCTCATCACAAGTGACAATCGGAACGTCCAGCCTGCAGGTGGCGCGGACTATTTTCTGGACCTGAATCGGTCGAATTTGAGCGATGAAGAGGTGGCGGCCGCGAAACGAGCTTACTTGGACAAGCTGAAGCAGTCGAATGACACCCATTGATGAGTTGAAGTAGGGGCAGGCCCAGATTGGCACCGCTGCCCAATTTAGTTGCTGTAATGCAACGATCGGACGGCTCAAATCGGATGCACAGATAGCATTGGATGAAGCGGAATATCATGGTTCCCAAAATACCGCGTGGAATTGGTGGTACATGAAGGGCGAATACCCTAGGCTTAATTTGCAATTAAAAAACAAATGTTTGAGTAGAGAATCGCTTTGATCTTTCTTGAGACTAGTGTGTCGCCATTTGTCAGAAACAATCTAAGGTTGAATTATTTTCACTTTTAGTATCAGTTTGACTTGACACACCGGAAACATTTACGTGATTGCTGCACTTCGGTCTCTTTTCCGCCAGATTCTGTCCTGATAAGTAGGTGTAGTAAGCAGTGATTTGTTGAAAGGTACAGGCGGATACAATGACAGCCGGGGACAGCGGTCGCATATCCATTTCGTGGACGCAGACAGAGTTAAACGGACTTGAGGCGGCGCCTCAGTCTTTTTTGAAAGTAGGAGCCGCTTGGTCGTGGCGAGGGCAGGCCCTTTCGTTGGCCAGTCCGGCCGAGCAGGGCCTTGTGTTGTCGGGCCAGGCCGAAGCATACGCATCAAAAGTGCTAAGCAGAATAGCGCCGTTGCCGAATCTGGCAGACGGAGCACTGGGTCGTATCGTTCTGACCAATGGCGCGCAAAAGTACACGGCGCTATTGTTTTCGGTCGCCGGAGAGGCAGATCCAACGCTGGTTTTTGAAAATGGGTATCCGGCGCGCGATCAGGAATTCTGGGTCAGTGCGTATACCGAGTTTGAAAGCGAAAGCAATTCCAGCCTCACGGACCAAACCGTTGTCGCTTTCCCGACGCGGTCGCCGATGGATAAGGGTTGGGAAAACGCAGTTGCGGGCGTCCGAAGCGTAGCAGACTAAAGTTCCAATCAGGCTGCCTGCATTCGCACATAGCAAAAAAACCATAGCCGTGTTGACTCCGCCAGTTCTGCGGATATAAGCGCGGCTTCATTGGTGTTGGTGGACCCCGCAAGGGGATTCCTGTCATGGGGGAAACCTCAAGAGGACAACGCCCTTCATAGTGGCCTGTGTGGGCCTCGACCTAAAGAAGGAGATCAGCCGTGACCAAACGCACGTCTGCCAAGTACAAAATTGACCGCCGGATGGGGGAAAACATCTGGGGTCGTCCGAAATCCCCGGTCAACCGTCGCGAATATGGCCCCGGCCAGCACGGCCAGCGGCGCAAGGGCAAACTGTCGGACTTCGGTCTGCAGCTGCGCGCCAAGCAGAAGCTGAAGGGCTACTATGGCGACCTGACCGAGAAGCAGTTCCGCCGCATCTACGCCGAAGCCGTGCGTGTGAACGGCGACACCGGTGAAAACCTGATCGGTCTGCTGGAGCGTCGTCTGGACGCTGTTGTCTACCGCGCTAAGTTCGTTGCAACCGTTTTTGCTGCACGTCAGTTCGTGAACCACGGCCACGTCAAAGTGAACGGCCAGCGGGTCAACATCCCCAGCTACCGTGTCAAAGAAGGTGACGTGATCGAAGTGCGCGACAAGTCCAAGCAACTGGCTGTTGTTCTTGAAGCCGTTGCTCTGGCCGAGCGTGACGTGCCTGACTACATTGACGCCGACCACTCGAAAATGACCGCGACCTTCGTTCGCGCGCCGGGCCTGGGCGATGTACCTTACCCGGTCGTCATGGAACCGAACCTGGTCGTCGAATTCTACGCGAAGAACTAATCTCGCCGACATCGAATTTTCGAAAGGCCGCGCATCTGCGCGGCCTTTCTTTGTTTGAAAGAGGCGCTGTTCCCAATTGAGGCGGGCTGTGCTTTCGCCGGGACGACTGGGGCCAGATGAATAGCGGATCAGATCGGCAAAGGGCGCCCCTCAGCGATTGCCTCCATTGCGAAATATGATGTGACGCTGTCCAGTTCGACCTTGTCGATCAGGCGCTGATATACTTTATCGTAAGATGACATATCCTGTGTGACGACCTTCAACTGATAGTCATAGTCGCCGCCGATGCGATGGAAATCCACCACTTCGGGGATGGTCAGGACGTGGCGGCGAAAGGCCTGCAACCAGTCCGCCGAATGATGCCGGGTGCGTAGCATGACAAAGACGACAAGGCTTAGCCCCAGTTTCTCACGCGCGATCTGCGCGGTTGATCCGGTAACGACACCATTTTCGTTCAAAGCCTTTAATCGGCGCCAGCAGGCGTTTTGCGATAGCCCGACCCGATCAGCCAACTCACGCTGAGATAGCGTTGCGTCTGTTTGAAGCTCACGCAAGATACGTTTATCGATTTGATCTAAATTTTCAGCCATTCCGCATCATATGACACAAAATTTTAGAATTCTACCAAAAGATAGGGGAGGTTTCCGCGGCAATGATCAATCATATTTGATTGTGCAATACGGAGATTTCACCATGACCTTGTCAAAATTTCGCGCAGACCTCCAATCCACCACTCGCAATTCAACCCTGCGCGACGGGCTGATCGGAGAGAATGTTCTGATCCCCGGTCTGAATGGGGACGTGCCGCTGGTTTATGCGGACTACGTCGCTTCGGGTCGTGCGCTGCAGCAGGTAGAGGATTTTGTCGCCCATGAGGTGCTGCCTTTTTATGCCAACAGCCACACTGAGGCCTCCTATTGTGGGTCGTATATGACCCGTCTGCGCCGCGAAGCGCGCGCGGAAATAGCCCGCATTGTTGGAGCAAAGGAAGACGACGCGGTGATCTTTACCGGGTCCGGCGCCACTGCGGGTCTTAACCGGCTGGTCAGTTTGATGGGAATTGAGGGGGCTGACCGGCCGGTTGTTCTGATCGGGCCGTATGAGCATCATTCGAACATCCTCCCCTGGCGGGAAAGCAAAGCGCAGGTCATCGAAATCCCCGAAGCGCCTGAAGGTGGCGTTGATCTGGATGCACTTGAACGGGCATTGGTGGACAATTCCGATTCCGATCTGATTGTCGGTTCATTTTCCGCTGCCTCTAACGTAACCGGCATCATTACAGACCCGGACCCGATCACGCGGCTGCTTAAGTCTCATGGCGCTGTTTCGATCTGGGATTACGCCGGTGGTGGACCTTATTTGCCGATGGACATGGGGCCAGAAGATGCGCGCAAGGATGCCATCGTAGTCTCTCCGCACAAGTTCCCGGGCGGCCCGGGCGCGTCCGGTGTGCTGATCGTCAATCAGAACGCAGTTCGCCGCACTTGCCCAAGTTGGCCTGGTGGCGGCACTGTCAGCTTTGTGTCGCCCTGGCGCCATGACTACAGCGAGGATTTGGCCACGCGAGAAGAAGCCGGAACACCCAATGTGATCGGAGATATTCGCGCCGCGCTGGCCTTCATCGTCAAGGATGTCGTCGGCACGGATGAAATTGCTGAACGCGAAGCCCGGTACAATGAAATGGCATTGAAAGGGTGGGGCGACAATCCGAACCTGACTTTGCTAGGTACTGAAAACCCGCATCGTTTGCCGATCTATTCTTTCCTTGTGCGGGACAACTCTGGCCGGCCGGTGCATCAGCAGCTGTTTACCCGGATGCTCAGCGACATCTACGGCATTCAGGCGCGCGGTGGTTGCGCGTGTGCCGGGCCATATGCGCATCGCTTGCTGGAAATCGACCGTGAAACGTCCGCTGAATTGCATGCCGCATTGTCCGCAGGGGAAGAGATGAAGAAACCCGGATGGGTCCGCCTGAATTTCTCGTACCTTATGAGCGAAGAGACGGTTCAGTTCATCATCGACAGCGTCAATGACCTGTCCCACCGGACTGAGGAATTTACCCCTTATTACAACGCGGACCCGGCGACCGCCCGCTTCAAAGCAGCGTGACGGAATTGCCGCTTTTCTCAACGCGTTGAGACGGGTATGAGAGGCTCCAACAACGGAGCCTCTTATGAACAAGATCACCCCGCAACCCGGCATTATGGACATCGCGCTTTATCAAGGCGGTCAGTCGCATGTGGCCGGGGTGGAGCATGTGATCAAGCTCAGCTCGAACGAAAATCCGTTTGGGCCAAGCCCCAAGGCAATCGAAGCGGTTCGCGATAGCGCGGCAACGCTTCATCGTTATCCCAGTACCGACCACGCCAGTCTGCGCGCGGCGATCGGCGAGCGTCACGCGCTGGACCCGGCACGACTTATCTGCGGCGTTGGCAGTGACGAAGTCCTGCAGTTCATCGCTCAGGCTTATGCGGGCCCTGCGGATGAGGTCATCTATACCGAGCACGGGTTTTCGATGTACCCGATCATCGCCCGCATGGCTGGTGCAACCCCAGTGATGGTGGCCGAGCGGGATCGCCACGTGGATGTCGACAACATTCTGGCTGCCGTGAACGACCGGACGCGGATTGTGTTTGTGACCAACCCGGGCAACCCGACCTCGACCATGATCCCCGAGGCTGAATTACTGCGTCTGGCCGAGGCATTGCCCAAGACCTGCCTGATGGTGATCGACGGGGCCTATGCCGAGTTTGTCGATGGGTTCGACGGTGGTGCATTGCTGGTGGATCGGTTTGACAACGTGATCATGACGCGAACCTTTTCCAAGGTGTACGGTCTGGGCGGAATGCGTGTCGGATGGGGCTATGCGGCGCAGTCGATTATCGACGTTCTGAATCGGGTGCGCCAGCCGTTCAACCTGTCCTTGACCGCGTTGGCTGCTGCAGAGGCAGCGGTGAATGACTTGGAATTCCTGTCCTTCTGCCAGGCTGAAAACGCGCGCCTGCGGGTGTGGCTGTCGGAAGAACTGGACAAGATCGGGATTCCGTCGAATGCGTCCTGCACCAATTTCATCCTCGCCCGCTTTGCCAACCAAGCCGAGGCCGAAGCGTGTGACGACTATCTCAAGACCCAGGGTTTGATCGTGCGCCGCGTGGCGGGCTACAACCTGCCAAACGCCCTGCGGATCACCGTGGGCGACGAAGAAGCCTGCCGCCGCGTTGTTGCGGCCATCACTGCGTTCAAAGGGGGCGCCGCATGAGCCAAGTTTACGACCGTGTGGCCTTGATCGGGCTGGGCCTGATCGCCTCGTCAATGTTCTGGGCGATCAAACGCGCCGGGCTTGCGGGCGAGGTGACTGGCTATGCGAGGTCCGAGGCCACCCGCGAAACGGCCCGCCGTATCGGTCTGTGCGACCGCGTTTGCGACAGCGCGCAAGAGGCGGTCGAGGGAGCGGATCTTGTCGTGCTCTGCGTCCCTGTCGGCGCGATGGGGGCTGTTGCAAAGGAAATTGTGCCCGCATTGAAACCTGGGGCGACAGTGACAGATGTCGGCTCGGTCAAACACCACGTAATTCAGGCCGTTGGACCGGAAATCCCTGATGGCGTTCATTTCATACCTGCGCACCCGTTGGCGGGGACCGAGCATTCTGGTCCGGAGTCGGGATTTGCCGAGCTGTTTGACAACCGCTGGTGCCTGTTGGTTCCGGTCAAAGGCTCTGATCCGGACGCGATTGTCCGCCTACGGGCGATGTGGGAAGGCATGGGCTCAAACGTTGATGAAATGGACGCGGATCACCATGATCTGGTTCTGGCCGTGACATCGCATGCGCCGCACTTGATCGCCTACACAATGGTTGGCGTGGCGGATGATCTGCGTCGGGTCACCGATACCGAAGTTATCAAGTATTCCGCTGCGGGGTTCCGGGACTTCACCCGCATTGCAGCCTCGGATCCGACGATGTGGCGTGACGTGTTCCTGACCAACAAGGAAGCGACGCTGGAGATCCTTGGCCGGTTTACCGAAGAGCTGTTTGCCTTGCAGCGCGCAATCAGAACAGGTGACGGCGAGCAACTATTCGACTATTTCACCCGTACACGCGCGATCCGCCGCGGCATCATTGACGCCGGGCAAGACACGGATGCGCCAGATTTCGGACGGGGGAAAACGAACCCATGACACGGGGCTGGAGAACCACTCTGATTGCATTTGCAGCGCTTTGCGCAGCGTCGAATCAGGCTGGTTCACTGGAACGCTCGTTAGTACCGTTGTCGCGGCCCGGCACTGTACTGGTCCCGCAACAGATCGTCCTCAGCAGCGCAGTGTTGCCTCAACTGCCTCCGGCGACGATACGCCCGGAGTTGCGGCCAGCGTCGCCACAGGTTTTGGCGGTTGCGGCCCGTCCCGCAGACCTGCCCCTGCTTGGACCAGACACATCGCTGATGCCGTACCTGCGGCCCAAAGCCCTTGAGCAGGAGGCGCTGTTCAAAAAGCGTAAGTTGCGTAAGGGGTCGGTATGCGGCGACATCAATATACAGGGCAAGCCAGTCGGCACTGTACCGGGTAAGATCAAGGCGTGTGGGATCAAGGACGCAGTGCAGATCACCTCGATCTCGGGGGTGACGCTTAGTCGTCCTTCCACGATGGATTGTGGAACGGCTGTTTCGCTGAACAAGTGGGTTGAAAAGGCAGTCAAGCCGACCTTCAAGAGACGCGGGCCGGTGGTCCAGTTGCAGGTCGCAGCTCATTACGCGTGTCGGACGCGAAACAACCGTAAAGGCGCCCGTATTTCCGAGCACGGTAAAGGCCGCGCGATTGATATCTCGGCTTTCAAGATGGCCGATGGAGAGGTTGTGTCGGTCCTGAAAGGGTGGCGCAAGAACCCGTCGCAAAAACAACTGGTCAAGATCTGGCGCGAAGCGTGCGGGCCGTTTGGCACTGTACTTGGGCCAAACGCCGACCGATATCATCGGGATCATTTCCATCTGGATACCGCCCGCCATCGTCGCGGGCCATACTGCCGTTAACGCAGGATCAGGCGAGGCGCAGGCCCCAGCGGCAACGGCCCAAGTGCCACGAAACCGTCCCGAAAGTTAAGCTGCAGATCCAGCGCATTTGGGTTTCCACCCAACCCGGCCATAAAGTTCAGTGCCCGCGTCACAGGATCAACGGCCTGATCGGGCAGGGCACCTGCGGCATTAGCCATTGCAATCATGTCGCGCCAGTTTTCAGCTTTGACCGCAATCTCGCCCGTTGGGATGCCCTGGTGGTCAATGTCGAACTCACCCGCTGCAAACAAACGCAAAGCGCCCCATTTCATCTCGGCCAGGTTCAGGTCAATCTTCACCGGCTGCGGTCTGCCCTGTTCAAGAGCCGTACGATCCCACGGTTTGTAGAACGTGGCCGTCATGTCCAGTTCGAGCGTCTCAAACGCCTGCGGCAACGTGGTCGCAGACCGCATCAAATCGCGCAGACCATCTCCCGGGGTAAACCCGTCTATTCGAGCGCCGATGGCATAGGTTACCGGAATAGAGGTCTGTTCCATAACCAATGTCAGCGTATCGCCGCCAGCCAGCGCTTCGGCATCATCGGTGATCAACCATGAACCCGCGGTCAAAGCCATTTTTTCCAGCTCCAGCGCCACACCGGGTTGCAGCTGCAGCTCGGCTTGCAGATCGCTGGCTTCAATGGTCGCGGTCTGATCAAAATAGGACAGGCGCTGGGGCGTGTCGGCAAAGCGCAGCACCTGGCGCCCGGGCCAGATCGCAGGACTTTGGAACTCAATCCAATCCGCGCTCCACGCGGTGCCGTTGACCGGGTCTGCCAGAGCAGGACTGTTCAGGCGCGTAACGTGACGAAACGGATACCCGGCTGTTGAAACATCGGAAAAGTCCGCCTGCCAGCCTTGTTCCTGCTGATTGTCGAACCAGGCGGTGATTGCGTTGCGCAATCCGAATCCGGCAACGAACCAATAGGCGCTCCAGATAACCGTTAAAAAAATGACTACTCGTATTAGACCGCGCATGGCAGTTGGCCCTTTTTCCCGCGTTGAATTTGATGTTTATAGGCCGAAACGGGCAAGGACCAGAGCTATGACGATGTGGGTTTTTGGATATGGATCACTGCTGTGGAATCCGGGCTTTCCGGTCGCCCGCAGCGAACACGCCACATTGCATGGATACGCCCGGTCGTTCTGCATGAGCTCGATCCACCATCGCGGCACCGAAGAACACCCCGGCCTTGTGCTGGCACTGGATGAACAGGCCGATGCCAATTGCACTGGCTTGGCACTTTCGGTCGAGACCGGCCATGAAGAACGCACCTTGCACGAGTTGCGCGAGCGTGAGCTGATTTCGTCAGCCTATGTCGAGAAAAACCTTGATGTGCATTTGAACAACGGCGAAGTCGTCACCGCGGTGACCTATGTGATCGACGCGGATCACGTCCAATATTGTGGCGGTATGCCATTGGAAGAGCAGGCGCAGATCATAGCACACGCAGTTGGCGGGCGCGGTCCGAACACAGAATACCTGTATAATACTGCTGAACATCTGGCCGAGATCGACCTGCGCGATCCCGATCTTGAGTGGTTAGCGCAACGGGTGCGCAGCATTACCACATAAATCCTTGGCGTACCCGGCGGATATTGGCTAGATTCACGCCAGAGCAGGCAAGAACCGGGAAGTACGCGCATGGCGCAGGCACATCAGGGCGCGAGACCCCAATTCTCGCATCCCATCCGTCAAATTGTGATGATGTTGGTCGCAATTGGCCTGGCAGGCTTGGGCGTCTTTATGGCGCTGCCTTATGTGTTGCCGGTATTTCAGGCCAACCCGTACCTGAATGGCTTTATCATCCTGGTTTTCATAATCGGCGTTTTTGCCTGTTTCTTTCAGGTGACACAGCTGATTGGGTCGGTGCGTTGGATTGAAGCTTTTGTTGGCGGCGTTGTCCGCGAAGACGCGCGCACGCCGCAATTGCTGGCACCTTTAGCCTCATTGCTGCGCGAACGCGGTGCACGATCGCAGATCAGCTCAAGTTCGACCCGGTCGATCCTGGATTCGGTCGCGGAACGCGTCGAGGAAGAGCGTGAGATCACGCGCTATATTACCAATGTTCTGATTTATCTGGGCCTTTTGGGCACGTTCTTTGGCTTGGCGACCACCGTCCCAGCCATTGTCGACACGATCCGCAGCCTGAACCCGCAAGAGGGCGAAGAAGGGCTGGCCGTATTCAACCGCCTGATGGTGGGGTTAGAAGCCCAGCTACAAGGAATGGGCGTGGCATTTGGGTCGTCCCTTTTGGGCCTTGCCGGGTCTCTGATCGTCGGTTTGCTGGAACTGTTCGCAGGTCACGGCCAGAACCGGTTCTACCGCGAGCTTGAGGAATGGTTGTCCTCAATCACCCGCGTTGGTTTTGCGGCTGCAGATGAGGGTGGCGCAGAGCTTGCGGTTCTGACCCCAGTTCTGGACGCGATGTCCGAACAGATGGATGCACTGCAGGACCTGTTTTCGGGGCAAGAGGCTGATCGTGCTGCCGTGTCGGTCAAACTGGGCCAACTGGTCGACGCGATCGGTGAGATGAACGTGCGACAGTCTGAATCCGAAGGGGTGACGGCCGCATTGGAACGCGTGGCCCTTGGGCAGGACGCCCTTCTGGATCACATGCGTGATCAGGGTACAGGGGATGGAATTGACGCCGAAAGCCGGATGCGCCTGCGGTCGATGGACGTTCAGCTTTTGCGTATCCTTGAAGAAATTTCGGCCGGTCGTCAGGAAAGCATGAGCGAATTGCGCAAGGATATCGAACTGCTTGTCAAAGCCCTGACATTGCCCAGAGGCGCCGTTCGCACCGCTCCGGAAGGAGAGTAATCCATGGCTCTGTCCCGCCGCACAGGTCAGCGTTTTCAGGGCTCGGTTTGGCCGGGTTTTGTTGACGCGATCACCGGGTTGCTGATGGTGCTGACCTTCGTTCTGACCATCTTTATGGTGGTGCAGTTCGTGTTGCGCGAAACCATTTCCGGGCAAGAAGACGAACTGACCGCTCTCTCGGATGAAGTCGCAGCGCTGGCCGGGGCGTTGGGATTGGAGGAGCGTGAGAATACCCGTCTGGAGGCCCGTCTTGGCGCGTTGAACACGACCCTGTCGCAAACTGAAGATACGCTGGCGCGGGCCGAAGTGGACCTTGCTCTGTCGCAGGCGCGTATCACGGATTTTGAGGCGCAGGTCGCCGCACTTTTGACGGATCAGGAGCGGGCACGCAGTGCAATTGCAACACTGGAATCCCAGCGTGCCAAGTTGCTGGAGGACCAAGAGGCGCTGAACCTCGCGCTGGCGCAAAGCCGGTCGGAGATCGATGAACAGGCCGAAGCCGCCCGGCTGGCAGCCGCCCAACGCGAGGCGTTGGAGGCGTTGGTTGCGGATCTCGAACAAAGCGATGCTGCGCAATCCACTCGGATCGGTGAACTGGAAAACCAACTCAGCGCGGAAGAAGCCGCCAAGCTTGCCGAGGCTGCCGCTGCCGAGAACCTCCGCAATCGTCTGCAGAATGCGGATGCCGAGTTGACGGCGATGACGCTGGCATTGGAAGCGCAGCGCAAAGAAGCTGAAGATACGCTGACCCTGCTTGCTGCCGCTCAAGCTGCCAGGGCCGAACTTGAGCGCCAGTTTGGTGCGCTGGACGCAGAGGAGTTGCAGGCGCAACTGCAAGCCGCTTTGGCTGCGCAGACCGAGGCGCAGGCCGAGGCACAATCGCAGCGATCATTAGCCGAAGAGCGTGCAAACCTATTGGCTGTGGCCCGTGAAGCGATCTCAGATGAGAAAACGATTTCCGCAAAAGCGCAGCGAGAGACGGCGTTGTTGAATCAACAGATGGCGGCGCTGCGCCAACAACTTGGCGGGTTGCAGGCGTTGTTGGACGACTATGAAGAACGCAACGCCGCTTCGGACATTCGAATTCAGACCCTGGGTCAGGACCTGAACGCAGCTTTGGCCCGCGCGGCCTCGGAAGAACGCCGTCGGCGTCTGTTGGAAGAGGCTGAGCGTGCCCGGCTGGAGGCCGAGGCCGAAGCTCTGTCTGGACAAAATCAGGAATTGGCGGCGCAGGCCGAGGACCTGCAGCGCTATCGGTCAGAGTTCTTTGGAAGATTGCGCGACGTCCTAGGGGATGAAGAAGGCGTTCGGATCGAAGGCGACCGTTTTGTATTCTCGTCCGAGGTCCTGTTTGACACGGGTTCGGCCGTTTTGTCACCGGCCGGGCAGCAGGACATCGCCAAGGTGGCAAATATCCTGCGCAGCGTGGCGGCTGAAATTCCCGAAGGCCTGAACTGGGTGATCCGCGTTGATGGTCACACTGATAACGTGCCGCTGGCCGGTTCCGGGCGCTATCGCGACAATTGGGAACTTAGTCAGGGTCGTGCCTTGTCCGTAGTGCGGTACATGGTCGATGCGCTGGGTATCCCGCCGAGCCGATTGGCCGCAAACGGTTTTGGTGAGTTCCAGCCCGTAAACCCGGCAGACACCCCGGAGGCCCGGGCGCAAAACCGCCGGATCGAGCTGAAACTCACCGAAAGGTAACCGAGACACTCGTTAAGAAACCCGGGTTAGCGACGACCGAACCGAAAGCTGCTATCGGGCTTGCCCGCAAAGCAGCGCGGGATGACCGGGTAACTTTCAGTCAGGAAATAGGCATACGTTCCAGATGGATATTCAGGCGAAACCGTAAAGGCTCCGTTACATTCATCCAGATTTCCGGCGCCTGCTACATAGGCGTAGTCCTCATTGAACGTGCCATCATGTTTTCCGTCGGGCGCGTTTCCTCCGGGGCGGTTGCCGTTCTTCAGACGGTAGGACGACTTAATTTGTGTCACTTTCCCATCCACAACGCCGGTCATCGCATAGATTGGGAAGCCGTCTGCCGCATATCCGATCAGCGGTGAATGTCGGTTGGGTGAATAATTCAGCAGCTCAATAAAACCGGTGGGAATGCCGTGATAATGGTATTTTCCATTGGGTTGAACGTGCGCATAGTTTTCGTCGAACCCCAAAGTAACCGCGCCCCCAAGCGCATTGTATGACCAGCCTGAGCGGGGATTGCCCTGCCAGAACTCAGCGGCCAGCGGGTCGAACACGACGCCGTTCAGAGACACACCAAAATTCCAACCCATTTCAAGCGGGGTGGTGGATCGATTGGATTTCGGGTTCGTCGGTACTTTCAAGTTGACGCGCTGCTCGGAAATGCTGTGCGGATTGCCTTGGTTCGGAAAGCGCCCGACAAGGTGATCGGGGATCCCGTTGGCCGAGACGCGTATACTTTTGCGGGTCTCAGAGATTTCAGAGTGGCTGTTGCCCGGATCAACCGTTGCGGCCTGCAGGCGCAATGGCTGCGTTTCCGTTTCGTCATGATACCGAAATCTATGCTGAGCGGTTGCTATGGCGGCAACGGCGGAAAGGGCGAATGCTACGCTCCAAACGGCGACGGTTTTGGTCATCAAAATCCCCTTTGCAATTCATCAGTGATAATGAAACGCGCAGGTTTGGCTGATCCGTCGAAAAAGTTTGTGGCCGAAACGAAATCGCCCGGTTGCTGAACAACCGGGCGATTAGACTTGTTAGGCGAATGCGGCGTCTTAATCCGCGGTCAAAAGCGGAGGTTTGTCGCCCGGAATTCTTGGCTGATCGGGGCCAAGGATATCCAGGTTCAAATCGCCTTTCTTGACAGACACGCGGACCACACCACCCTTCGCCAGCTTGCCGAACAGCAACTCCTCGGCCAGTGGTTTCTTGATGTGTTCCTGAATGACACGACCCAGAGGACGTGCACCCATCTTGTCGTCATACCCTTTTTCCGCCAGCCACGCGGCGGCTTTGGGGGTCAGATCGATGGTCACATTGCGATCCAGCAATTGCGCTTCAAGTTGCAGAACAAACTTCTCGACCACCTGTAGGATGACCTCTTTCGGTAGTGGCGCGAATGAGATCACGGCGTCCAGGCGGTTGCGGAATTCCGGCGTGAACATACGTTCGATTGCGGCCGTATCCTCGCCTTCGCGACGGTCACGTGCAAAGCCGATAGCCGCCTTGGCCTGTTCTTGCGCACCCGCGTTCGAGGTCATGATCAGCACCACGTTGCGGAAGTTCACCGTACGTCCATTGTGATCGGTCAGCTCGCCGTGGTCCATCACCTGCAACAGGATGTTGAACACGTCCGGATGGGCCTTTTCGATCTCATCCAGCAGCAGCACGCAATGCGGATGCTGGTCGACCCCGTCGGTCAGCAGACCGCCCTGATCAAAGCCTACATAGCCCGGAGGCGCGCCGATCAGACGGCTGACGGCGTGCTTCTCCATGTACTCGGACATGTCAAAGCGCAGTAGTTCCACACCCAGCGTATCCGCCAGCTGTTTCGCTACTTCGGTCTTACCCACACCGGTCGGGCCGGCGAACAGATAGTTACCGATGGGCTTTTCAGGTTCACGCAGACCGGCACGCGCCAGTTTGATCGCGCTCGACAGCGCCTCGATTGCGAGATCCTGGCCGAATACAACACGCTTCAACGAGGCCTCGAGGTCTTTCAGCACCTCGGCATCATCTTTGGTGACGTTCTTGGGCGGGATGCGGGCGATCTTGGCGACGACCGCCTCGATTTCCTTGACCCCGATGGTCTTGCGCCGTTTGCTCTCAGCCACCAGATGCTGCGCCGCACCGGCCTCATCGATTACGTCGATGGCCTTGTCGGGCAGTTTACGGTCGTTGATATAGCGGGCCGACAACTCCACCGCGGTCTTGATGGCATCGGCGGTATATTTGATCTCGTGATGCTCTTCGAAATAAGGCTTCAGACCGCGCAGGATTTTCACGCTGTCTTCGACCGAAGGCTCGCTCACGTCGATTTTCTGGAACCGGCGGCTTAGCGCGCGGTCCTTTTCAAAATGCTGACGGAATTCCTTGTATGTGGTCGAGCCCATGGTGCGCAGCTTGCCGCCCTGCAGGGCAGGTTTCAGCAGGTTCGACGCATCCATCGCGCCACCCGACGTTGCACCGGCACCGATCACGGTGTGAATTTCATCAATGAACAGCACCGCGTCGGGGTGGTCTTCCAATTCGGTCACAACCGCCTTCAGGCGTTCCTCAAAGTCGCCGCGATAGCGGGTACCTGCCAGCAGAGCACCCATGTCGAGAGAATAAATTGTGGTCTCAGACAGTACATCTGGCGCTTCGCCGCCAACAATCTTACGTGCCAGGCCTTCCGCAATAGCCGTCTTGCCCACGCCCGGGTCCCCAACCAACAGTGGGTTGTTCTTGCGGCGACGGCACAGGACCTGAATACAACGCTCAACCTCATCAGCTCGACCGATCAGCGGGTCGACATCGCCTGCGCGCGATTTAGCGTTCAGGTCAATGCAGTACTTCCCGAGCGCGCTTTCCTTCTGTTCGCCTTCGGTGACGCCAGGTTGAGCCTCTTCCTCGACCTGATCCGCGCCGGATACCGAGCGGTTTTCGCCGTAGGCAGGGTCTTTGGCCACGCCGTGCGCGATGAAGTTTACCGCGTCATAGCGCGTCATGTCCTGCTCTTGCAGGAAATAGGCGGCATTGCTTTCACGTTCGGCAAAGATGGCGACCAGAACGTTTGCGCCGGTCACTTCGGTCCGGCCCGAGCTTTGGACGTGGATCGCCGCGCGTTGTATGACGCGCTGGAAAGCGGCCGTTGGCACGGCCTCGGAACCGTCGATATCCGTGACCAGATTGGACAGGTCCTCGTCAATGAATTCAACCAGAGTGCTGCGCAGTTCTTCCAGATCGACGCTGCAGGCTTTCATGACGCGGATGGCGTCAGGTTCTTCCAGTAACGCCAGAAGCAGATGCTCTAGCGTGGCAAATTCATGACGCCGTTCATTCGCAGCTGCCAAGGCCGCGTGGATGGCTTGTTCTAATGTGCTCGAGAATGAAGGCACGCGGGTGCTCCTCTGTCTTGGGTCGAAAGGGGCAGGCTTCGGCCGGAACCCCATCCCAACCATGTCCTCATACTATTAGAGTTTGGTTGATCGTGGCCCGGCTTCAAGGGTTTTCTTGCTCTTGACAGTCACATTTCACGTGACCGTGGCCGTGAGGAAGGCAATTTGGGTACTAGAAGCTGTCTTTTCTAGTCCGAATTTCAGCAAAAACTTCTGCGGGGTCTGAATTTTGCATTCCCAAATGCGCCTGAATCGCCGGATCTGCGGCCCGCAAGAACGGGTTTGTGGCCTTTTCCAGCGCCATCGTCGAAGGAACCGTGGGTTCGCCAGCAGCGCGCGCGCGGTTGATATCATCAGCGCGTTTTTGCAGCGCAGCATTGGTTGGATCGACGGTCAACGCGAATTTTGCGTTTGATTGCGTGTATTCGTGGCCCGAGCATACGATTGTCTCATCGGGAAGCGCGGCCAGCTTGCTGAGAGAAGCCCACATCTGTGGTGCCGTGCCTTCGAACAAGCGCCCACACCCCAAAGCCATGAGGCTGTCTGCTGTGAAAACAACTGCGCTGTCCGGCATGTAAAAGGCGACATGGCCAACAGTATGGCCGGACACATCCAGCACCCGAATCTGCTCGCTTCCGAATTCAAACGTATCGCCGTCACTGACCTGCTGATCCAGCGGGGGCAGGCGGTACGCATCGGCAGCCGCGCCAACAACTTTGGCCGGGTGTTTTTCCAAAATGGCAGACAGGCCATCCACATGGTCCCAATGGTGATGGGTTAGAAGAACATGGGATAATGTCCAGCCGCGCTTGTCCAACTCGGCCAGAACGGGTCCGGCTTCGGGCGCGTCGACCAGTGCGGTATTGCCGCTTGCGGCGTCATGCGCCAGAAATGCGTAATTGTCGCTGAGACATGGGATGGTGACGACCTCAAGAGGCATGGCCTTTTGCCCTTTCGTTGCTAGACTGCGCCCAGCTAAGCCGATTGACCAGGTGTCTGCAATGCATCTTGATGTGCAGGATTTGAGGAACTTCTACTATCGCAGCACTCTGGGTCGTGCCGCGCAAGCGGCGATCCGTGGGCGATTGATCGAGCAATGGCCCGAGGCCAAGGGACAAACGGTTGCAGGATTCGGCTTCGCGGTTCCATTGCTGCGTCCTTATCTTGCGGACGCCCGCCGCGTGATCGGTTTGATGCCAGGCCCGCAAGGCGTCATGCCCTGGCCCGCCGGAATGCCCAATGTGTCGGTTCTGACCGAAGAAACCCTGTGGCCGATTGAAACAGGTCATGTCGACAAGCTGATTGTGATGCACGGGCTTGAAACCTCGCAGCGGCCCAGCCAATTGCTAAATGAGTGCTGGCGCGTGTTGGGGCCAGGGGGGCGCGCATTCTTTGTTGTGCCCAATCGGGCTGGTTTGTGGTCTCGGACGGATAAGACCCCGTTTGGCTTTGGCCGACCGTACACAGCCTCGCAGCTGGAAAGTCAGCTCAAGGCGCATCACTTCATCCCGGAAAGCCATTGCTCGGCTCTGTATCTGCCGCCATCATTCCGCCGTTTCTGGCTGAAGTCGGCGAGCCTGATCGAAAAGACTGGCCAAAGGCTGCCAACAGTCATGGCAGGCGGAGTGCTTATGGTTGAGGTGACAAAACACATCCGACCGCCCAGCGGCAGTGTTGCAAAGGATGCCGAACGTCGTCCGATAAAGGCGCTTGATGGCCTTCTGAAACCAGCCTGAGCAGCCCGGTCATTTCCCCTCTTCAATTCGCAAAAATTGAGGGAAAAAGGACACAGGAATCGCAAAAACCTACACTTTCGTAACATTTTTCGTCTGTTTCAGCCGGATAAAAGGGTCGCACCCTCCTTAAGTAATTGAAATTGAACATTTTGTGGATAAACCTGTTGCCGTGATAATATATTGCTAGCTGGGTTCGGCTCTGCTACATCCCCGGTGATTTTGATCCCCGACCGTCTGGCCGGGGTTTCTTCACGCCCCCGGGGTAGCTGCCGCAACGCGAATTCGGGGCCCAAAATATCGGAAGGGTGGACGTGTCCGAACCAGCTTCGATTTCCACAGGCATTGCCAAGCGCTATGCCACCGCGATCTTTGAGATCGCCAAAGAGAATAATGACCTCGCAGGTCTGGAAACCGGAATCAACGATCTGGCAGCAGCACTGGGCGAAAGCGCCGAACTGCGCGACCTGATCGCATCGCCTCTGGTTTCGCGTGCCGAACAAGAAGGCGCCATTACCGCAATCGCTGACAAAATGGGTTTGCACGCTATCATGCGTAACACGCTGGCTCTGATGGCACAGAAGCGCCGTCTGTTCGTCGTTCCCGAGTTGGTGCAGGTTCTGCGCGACATGCTGGCGGACGAACGTGGCGAAGTGACCGCCGATGTCGCGTCGGCCAAAGCGCTGACCAAGACACAACTGGAAAAACTGTCCAAGACGCTGTCCGAGCGTGTGGGCAAGACCGTGACAATAAATGCGACCGTTGATGAAAGCCTCATTGGCGGTCTTGTCGTTAAAGTGGGCTCGAAGATGATCGATAGCTCGATCCGTTCGAAGCTCAACTCCCTACAGAATGCAATGAAAGAGGTCGGATAAATGGGAATCCAAGCTGCAGAGATTTCTGCAATCCTGAAGGACCAGATCAAGAATTTTGGTCAGGAAGCCGAAGTGGCCGAAATCGGTCGCGTGCTGAGCGTCGGTGACGGGATTGCCCGCGTATACGGTCTGGACAATGTGCAAGCGGGTGAGATGGTCGAATTCCCCGGCGGCATCATGGGCATGGCGCTGAACCTGGAAAGCGACAACGTTGGTGTCGTTATCTTCGGTTCCGACCGTGACATCAAAGAAGGTGACATCGTCAAGCGCACCAACTCGATCGTGGACGTTCCGATTGGTAACGGTCTGCTGGGTCGTGTTGTTGACGGTCTGGGTAACCCGCTGGACGGCAAAGGCCCCATCGAATCCACCGAGCGTGGCGTTGCTGACGTCAAAGCACCGGGCATCATCCCGCGTAAATCGGTTCACGAGCCGATGGCAACCGGCCTGAAGTCGGTTGACGCCATGATCCCGATTGGCCGTGGCCAGCGGGAACTGATCATTGGTGACCGTCAGACCGGTAAAACTGCCGTTGCTCTGGACGCGATCCTGAACCAGAAAACCTACAACGATGCAGCAGGCGACGACGAGTCGAAGAAGCTGTACTGCGTTTACGTTGCGATCGGCCAAAAGCGTTCGACCGTTGCGCAGCTGGTGAAGAAACTGGAAGAGTCCGGCGCGATTGACTACTCGATCGTTGTGGCCGCAACCGCGTCCGACCCGGCGCCGATGCAGTTCCTGGCACCCTATGCCGCAACCGCAATGGCCGAATTCTTCCGCGACAATGGCCGCCACGCACTGATCATCTATGATGACCTGTCGAAACAGGCTGTGTCCTATCGTCAGATGTCGCTGCTGCTGCGTCGCCCGCCCGGACGTGAAGCTTATCCTGGCGACGTTTTCTATCTCCACTCCCGCCTGCTGGAGCGTTCGGCGAAGCTGAACGAAGACTTTGGTGCTGGCTCGCTGACCGCTCTGCCGGTTATCGAAACGCAAGGTGGTGACGTTTCGGCGTTTATTCCGACCAACGTGATCTCGATCACCGACGGCCAGATCTTCCTGGAAACCGAACTGTTCTATCAGGGCATCCGTCCTGCTGTGAACACCGGTCTGTCGGTTTCGCGTGTGGGCTCTTCGGCTCAGACCAACTCGATGAAGTCGGTTGCCGGTCCGGTTAAGCTGGAACTGGCTCAGTACCGCGAAATGGCTGCGTTTGCGCAGTTTGGTTCCGACCTTGACGCCGCGACCCAGCAGTTGCTGAACCGTGGTGCGCGTCTGACCGAGCTGATGAAACAGCCGCAATACTCGCCACTGACCAACGCTGAAATCGTCTGCGTCATCTTCGCCGGCACCAACGGTTACCTCGACAAGATCGACGTGTCCGATGTTGGCCGTTACGAAGCTGGCCTGCTGGCGCACCTGCGCGGCAAGCACGCCGACCTGCTTCAGTGGATCACCGACGAAGATCCCAAGATCAAGGGCGACGCTTCCGACAAGATCAAGGCTGCGCTGGACGAATACGCCGCAACCTTCGCTTAAGGGAGAGGCGGGCACATGCCAAATCTTAAGGATCTTAAAAACAGGATCGAGTCGGTCAAATCGACCCGCAAGATCACCAAGGCCATGCAGATGGTCGCGGCTGCAAAACTGCGCCGCGCCCAGGAATCTGCCGAAGCCTCTCGTCCCTATGCCGAACGGTTCAATGCCGTGATGGCGGGGCTGGCGGCATCGGTCGGGGGCAGCGACAGCGCCCCCAAGCTGCTCCGTGGTACGGGCAGTGATGATGTCCATCTGCTGGTTGTCATGACAGCTGAACGCGGCCTGTGTGGCGGCTTCAACTCGAGTATCGCCAAGCTGGCCCGTGTCAAAGCGGAAGAGCTGCGCCTGAAAGGCAAGACGGTCAAGGTTTTGACTGTCGGCAAGAAGGGCCGCGACGCGCTCAAGCGTGATCTTGGCGATCTGTTCGTTGGACATATCGACCTGAGCGAGGTCAAGCGTCTGGGTTACACCAACGCGCAAGACATCGCGAAGGATGTTCTGTCCCGCTTCGACGGGGGTCAGTTCGACGTTGCCACGATCTTCTATTCGAAGTTCGTCAACGTTGTGACCCAGATCCCGACGGCACAACAGGTTATCCCTGCCTCGTTCGAGGACACCGAGGGCGACGACAGTGGTGCCGTGTTCGACTACGAGCCCAGCGAAGAGGCTATTCTGGCCGACCTGCTGCCCAAGGGGGTTGCGACTGCAATCTTCTCGGCTCTGCTCGAAAACGGAGCCTCGGAACAGGGTGCACGTATGTCCGCGATGGACAACGCAACACGCAACGCGGGTGAGATGATCGACAAGCTGACGATCCAGTTCAACCGTTCGCGTCAGGCCGTGATCACCAACGAGCTGATTGAAATTATTTCCGGCGCCGAAGCGCTGTAGAGACAAACCGGAGACGAAACATGGCGAATGCAAAAGGCAAAGTCACACAGATCATCGGGGCCGTCGTCGACGTGCACTTCGAAGATCAGCTGCCTGAAATTCTGAACGCGCTGGAAACCACCAACAACGGCAAGCGCCTCGTGTTGGAAGTTGCTCAGCACTTGGGTGAAAACACTGTCCGCACCATCGCGATGGACGCAACCGAAGGTCTGGTCCGCGGCGAGGCTGTAACCGACATGGGCGCACCGATCTCGGTTCCCGTTGGTAACGCCACTCTGGGCCGCATCCTGAACGTTGTTGGCGACCCCATCGACGAAAAGGGCCCGGTTGAGGCAACCGAATCCCGCGCAATTCACCAGCCTGCGCCGACCTTCGCAGAACAGTCGACCGAGTCGGAAGTTCTGGTCACAGGCATCAAGGTTGTTGACCTTTTGGCCCCTTACGCCAAAGGCGGTAAGATCGGCCTGTTCGGCGGTGCCGGCGTTGGTAAAACCGTTTTGATCATGGAACTGATCAACAACATCGCAAAAGTGCACTCGGGCTTCTCGGTGTTCGCGGGTGTTGGTGAACGGACCCGTGAAGGAAACGACCTGTACCACGAGATGATCGAATCGAACGTCATCAAGCCTGACAACCTGTCGGAATCGCAGGTTGCCCTGGTTTACGGCCAGATGAACGAACCTCCGGGAGCACGTGCGCGTGTTGCTCTGACCGGCCTGACCCTGGCCGAGCAGTTCCGCGACCAGTCCGGTACCGACGTTCTGTTCTTCGTCGACAACATCTTCCGCTTCACGCAGGCGGGTTCCGAGGTTTCGGCTCTGCTGGGTCGTATTCCTTCGGCGGTGGGCTACCAGCCGACACTGGCCACCGACATGGGCGCCCTGCAGGAACGCATCACCTCGACCAAGTCGGGTTCGATCACATCCGTTCAGGCGATCTACGTGCCTGCGGATGACCTTACCGACCCTGCACCGGCAACTTCGTTTGCTCACTTGGACGCGACCACCGTTCTTAACCGTGCGATCTCGGAAAAGGGTATCTACCCGGCGGTTGACCCGCTCGACTCGACTTCGCGTCTGCTCGACCCGGCCATCGTTGGTGAAGAGCACTACAAGGTTGCGACCGACGTTCAGCAGATCCTCCAGCGCTACAAGTCGCTGCAGGACATCATCGCCATCCTCGGCATGGACGAACTGTCGGAAGAGGACAAGCTGACCGTGGCCCGTGCCCGTAAGATCGAACGCTTCATGTCGCAGCCGTTCGACGTGGCACAGGTCTTCACCGGCTCGCCCGGCGTTCAGGTTCCTCTGGATGTCACCATCGCGTCGTTCAAGGCCGTTGTGGCTGGCGAATACGATCACCTGCCCGAGGCAGCCTTCCTGATGGTTGGCGGCATCGACGACGTGATCGCCAAAGCGGAGAAGATGGCCGCAGAAGCTGCCTAAGGAGCAAACCTGATGGCAAACACGATGCAATTTGACCTCGTCAGCCCCGAGCGAAGCCTTGCTTCGCTCAGCGCGACCGCGGTCCAGCTTCCCGGCGCGGACGGGGACATGACGGCGATGCCTGATCATGCCCCCACCATCACGACGCTGCGCCCGGGCATCCTGAAGGTCGAGGCACCCCAAGGGTCCAGTGAATATCTGGTCACCGGCGGGTTTGCTCAGATCAATGGCGATGGCCTGTCGGTTCTGGCCGAAAAAGCCATTCCGGTCGCCGAAGTGACACGGTCGCATCTGGACGATCTGGTCGCCGAGGCGCGTGCTTCGCACGAAGCAGCCAAGGCAGGCGATGATCAGACAATTGTCGATGACGCTGCCAAACTGCTGGCCGACATGGAAGCCCTTGGAACGCATATGAGCCTGTAAGGCCATTCGCGTTCTATTGATAAAAACGGCCCCATTGTTTGGGGCCGTTTTTTTGTGGAGTTTTAGTGACGTACCGGGTTAACCTCTGGTGGATATTAAAAAAGATGAATGAATGAAAAAATTTCTTACCCATCCTGTTGGTATTGATCAGGGCGACGTGGTGTTATTTTCTGAGTTTGCCGAAGGCGGAGAAATGTGGACCGGCGAAGGACCGCGTGAACGCTGTTCCAAGATAAGTTTCAGCGAGGCTTTCCGCGAACCACCTGTAGTTCAAGTCAGCGTTTCACTGTGGGACGTAGATACTTCTTCTGCGTTGCGGGCCGAAGTGAAAGCACAAAATGTCACAACCGAAGGTTTCACAGCCGTATTTAAAACTTGGTCGGATACCCGTATCGCACGCATAAGGGTGACTTGGACGGCCTTCGGGGAAGTGTCGTACGCGGACGATTGGACAATAAACTAGGGGATTCCTATGTTTTAAATTAGCCTCTCTCCGTAATCATAGACTTCGTCAATCAAACGAGATTGGGTTTCAAGAGAAACAAAACTGAATACGAGCCGAACGATAGGATGACTTTGGGGGTCGGAAAGTTAATGCAATTCGAGTTACCGAACGAGATACAAACTGCGGATACAATCGAAGAAGCAGCTAAGTTGTTAGGTGTCTTACTCGAACTTGAGGCTCCGGCACCTTTGACTGTGACGAGACGTGCAATTGAAGACCCAAGTTTTGCCCGCGTTTTGATGGCGACGCGCAAATTGCGTCATGTTCGCGATAACTTGTTGTCTGAGCAAAAGCCTGGCTCAATGAAGTTGGTTAAGAAAGCTTCGAACAGTATCTTAAAGTGGGGAATGGATGGGCTAAAGCCTGCGAGGCCTTGGGTCATTGAAAAAAGGCTTGCGGCCTGCCGAGCCTGTGCGCATCAGGTACCTGCGCCAAACAATCTGGTATATCGCGGAACGAAAGTAGTAGTTGGGAAAGACGCAAAAATTTGTGAGATTTGCGAGTGTCTCACGAACACAAAGGCGGCCCTAAGTACGGAACGTTGCCCATTGCAAGATCCAGACAACCCAAGCTTGTCCAAATGGGGCGAGGATTGGGTTCCTCCCAATAAACACCCGAAAGGGCCATGGTGAAGCGGTTCAGTGTAAAGGTAAATTCCATCGTCTTGGGAAAAGTACCGATTTTTTTAGTATTTCAAAAAACTTGGGTTATCCAACGCCTCCTGTTGCAGCGCAGTCTTACTGACCAATCATGTCCACACGGGTTGCGTGACGACCGCCTTCGAACTCGGCCTCCAGAAACGCATCTACGATATCCAGGGCCTGACCTTCACCCACGACACGCGCGCCAATCGATAACATGTTGGCGTTGTTGTGCGCGCGGATCATGCGGGCCGAAAAGGCGTCAGAACATACGCCACAGCGAATGCCGGGAACCTTGTTGGCCGCCATCATGATCCCCTGACCCGTACCACATAGGACGATCCCAAGCTGGCAATCACCAGCAGCAACAGCCTGAGCTGCGGCTTTTCCGTGGATAGGGTAGTGTGTGCTTTCAGGCGTTTTGGGGCCGATGTCGACGACCTCCCAGCCTTGCGCTGCGATGTGGTCGGCGACCGCTTGGCGCAGCTCGATAGCCGCGTGGTCGCTGGAAAGAATTATGCGTTTTGAGGCTGTCACGGGTACGTCCTGTCTTGCTGTGTTGACAAAAAAGGGCGGCTGTTACGCCGCCCAACTCGGTCAATCCATGTGATACATCGACTCGTAGATCGGTGTCAGAGTCTTATCCTCGAACAATGAAGACACGCTTGTCCCGTTCCAGATGTTCAGGATCGCCTGCGTAAAGATTGGCGCAGTCGGCACAATGCGGATGTTCTTGGCGTTGGTGATCTCTTTGGTGGGCTGGATCGTGTCGGTCAGCACCAGAGATTTCATCACCGAATTTGTCACACGTTCGACCGCCGGGCCGCTCATGACACCGTGGGTGATATAGGAGTGCACTTCTTTCGCGCCGTTATCCAGCAGTACCTGAGCGGCCTTGCATAGCGTACCGGCGGTGTCGCACATGTCGTCGACAATCAGGCAGATCTTGTCTTTGACGTCGCCAATCACTGTCATCTCGGCCACTTCGCCAGCCTTTTCGCGGCGTTTGTCTACGATCGACAGGGGGGCGTTGATGCGCTTGGCAAGCTCACGCGCTCGGGCCACGCCGCCTACGTCAGGTGATACGACCATAAGCTCGTCCAGATTGTTCTGGAACTGGTGTTTCACATCCAACGCAAAAATCGGCGAGGCGTAGAGGTTGTCGACGGGCATGTCGAAGAACCCCTGAATCTGCGCTGCGTGCAGGTCCATTGTCAGGATCCGTTCGATCCCTGCACCGGTCAGCATGTTGGCCACCAGCTTGGCGCTGATCGGCGTCCGTGCCTTGGTGCGGCGGTCCTGACGGGCGTAACCAAAATAGGGGATCACGGCGGTGATACGCTGTGCGGAAGAACGACGCAGCGCATCAGCGATGATCAGCAGCTCCATCAGGTTGTCATTCGCCGGATTCGACGTCGGTTGGACAATGAACATATCCTCACCGCGCACGTTCTCGAACACTTCGACGAAAATCTCGCCGTCATTGAAGCGTTCGACCCGCGCATCGACAAGATTCTGATCGACGCCGCGATACAGGCTCATGCGTCGCGAGATGGATTCGGCAAGAGGAAGGTTGGCGTTCCCAGCGATAAGCTTGGGTTCGTTGAGTGTCGGCATCGGCTGAGGTCCCCGGGCAGCAATGGCAATGTGACAGATTCGTGATGTTGACACCGCTTAGCACGGGTCTAACGTCCAGCAAAGATAACGCAGCGGAGAAAGTGCAGATGACCCAGATTGACTACTATTTTGCGACACTCTCGCCCTATACCTACCTTGCAGGTATGCGGTTGGAAGAGGTGGCGGCGAAACATGGCGCGAAGATCAACTACAAACCGCTGGATATTGTCGCCCTGTTTGGGCGCACGGGGGGCACTCCTCCGAAAGACCGCCATATTTCGCGGATCGAATATCGGGCTCAGGAACTACAGCGACAGTCCAAACAGCTTGGTATGGAGTTCAATCTGCAACCCGCGCATTGGCCAACCAATGCGGCACCATCGTCCTATGCGATCATCGCTGCAATCAAGGATGGATCAGGGGATGTCGGCAAACTTGCGCATTCTTTCGTGCGGGCCTGTTGGGCCGAGGAGAAAGACATCGCGCAGGATGATGTGATCCGCGATTGCCTAACGCAGGCCGGTTTTGATCCAGGGCTGGCGGATAGCGGCCTTCTGGTGGGCGCGGAAACTTATGCCGCCAATCTGGAAGAGGCCGTGGACCGCGGTGTATTTGGCGCGCCGTTTTATATTACCGAAGATGATCAGCGGTTCTGGGGGCAGGACCGGCTGGATGATCTGGATCGTCATTTGTCGGAACTGAAGGGGTGAGGGACACCCCCCTGGCAGACAACACTTTTGTCAGAACGTTGGGGCAGGGCGCGCGCGAGGTGCTCGCCCTGCACTGCACAATCGCGCATTCCGGGGCTTGGTCGGGGCTGGCGACGGCTCTAGAGGGCGAGGCGACATTTACGGCCCCCGACATGCCGTCCCATGGCCGCAGTTCCGATTGGGACGGGAGAGGGGATTTCTTTGACCAAGTGATCCAACTGTCGGCCGCGCATCTGACCGAACCGATGGACGTGATTGGGCATTCCTTCGGTGGAATGCTTGCCCTTCGGTTGGCTGTCGAATTTCCGGACCTGGTCCGCAGTGCGGTCCTGATCGAGCCTGTGTTCTTTGCGGTTGCGATTCAGGACACGCCCGATTTGGTGCGGCAACATGATGAAGAGGCGAAACCTGTCTCTGATGCGCTCGCGGCCGGAAATTTTGAGCAGGCCGCCCGTTTGTTCAACCGGATGTGGGGCGTGCAGGACGGACCACGATGGCCCGATTTGCCTGAACGAACCCGCGCGGGAATGATCCGCGGTATTCACGTTGTGCCCGCCGTTGATGACGCTTTGTTCCTTGATCAGAAGGGGATATTGAACCCTGGCGTTCTGGACCGCGCATCCATGCCGGTTCTGATCCTCAGCGGGTCTGAGACGCACCCCGTCATGCCCGCGATCGGAGAAGGTCTTGCCCGGCGGCTTCCCAATGCCAGAACGGGCGTTGTTTCGGGTGCTGATCACATGGTCCCAATCACGCACCCGGATCAGACGGCTGCTGTCATTCGAAAGTTTT
Organism: Ruegeria sp. CDSB013; assembly: GCF_059611165.1. NCBI lineage: Bacteria > Pseudomonadati > Pseudomonadota > Alphaproteobacteria > Rhodobacterales > Roseobacteraceae > Ruegeria > Ruegeria sp. CDSB013. Next base: position 55,820 of record NZ_JBXWPA010000003.1, read on the forward strand.
GGGGTGGTCTATCCTGAACCATGTTGCGTACAGGATGACGCCCCTAATCCCTGAAATCACAACAAGCCGATGAACCGGTCGATATCATCTGAGTTGATCGACCAGTCGCAGACCAGTCGACAGGCCAGGATCTCGTCGTCATCCGCACCGTCCAGCTCTGCGCCCCACAGATGATAAACCGCACCCGCTTGGTGCAACTGCTTGTGACGCGCGCGCGAAAACTGCGCAAAAATCATATTGGCTTGCGGCTCATGTAGAAAGGTTGCGCCTTTGCCGCGTAGACCATCGGCCAGATGCGCGCAGTTAGCGTTGGCTTGTCGCGCCATCTGCAGCCACAGATCATCATTCAGATATGCGGCCATCTGGGCGGACAAGTAACGATGCTTGGAGAACAGATGCGCACCACGCTTGCGCCGCAGTTCGAATTCCCAGGCCTTGGATTCGTCAAAGAAAACCACCGCTTCGACGCCCATCAGACCGTTCTTGGTGCCACCGAAGCTGACCGCATCGACGCCCGCTTTCCATGTCATCTCGGCAGGAGAGCAATTGAGCGTGACAAGCGCGTTTGTGAATCGGGCACCATCCAGATGAACTGGCAGGTCGTATTCTTTGGCGATACTGCACAGCTCCTCCAACTCGGCCAGTGAGTAAACCGAGCCACGCTCTGTCACCTGAGTTATCGACACGGGCCCACGCTGGGGCCCATGCACGCCACGTGTTTCTTCGGCCAAAATCGAGCGGCGTAGCGCTGCGGGCTCCATCTTGTCGCCGCCCGGCACGAGTGTAAGCTTTGCGCCGCTATAGAACTCGGGCGCGTTGCATTCATCCTCATGGATATGCGCGACAGGTGAACAGAACACGGTTTCCCATGGGTTTGAGAGCGTCGCCAGAGCCAGCGAATTCGCGGCTGTCCCGGTGGCCACCAGATAAACTGCGGCCCCTGGCGCTTCGAAGATTCCGCGAATACGATCGCGCACTTCGTTCATCAGGGTGTCCGCGCCATAGGCCATTTGATAGCCTTGATTGGCTTCGTTCAATGCGGCCATGACCTGTGGGTGAACCGGACCGGAATTGTCAGAGGCGAAATACATCAGCTGGGTTCCTCAATGATATAGTCTTCCCACTCTTCCAAGGGGGTTTCGAATTCGGACACCGTGCGCCCCTGAACTGACATGCCGGCGGCGTGCACGCTGTCCGGTGTACCTGATATCAGGGGATGCCAGTCGTAAAGCGGTTTCCCCTCCCACAGCAGCCGATAGGCGCAGGTTTCGGGCAGCCAATAGGCGTGATCGTCGATGTTGTTGGGCTTCATCACGATGCATTCCGGCACGAATTGATGGCGGATATCGTATTGCGTGCAGCGGCAGGTCTCATCGTCCAGCAGACGGCAGGCGACGCAGGTCAGGGCAACCTCGCCGGTGTCCTCATCCTCAAGTTTGTTCAGGCAGCACTTGCCGCAGCCGTCGCACAAGGCTTCCCATTCGCGCTGGTTCATCTTGGTCAGCGGTTTGCGTTCCCAGAACCGGGGGGTAAGACCTTTGCGATCAATCGGGTCGGCGGTCATAGCGCGGCCAGCAGGGTGCGCGCCTTGTCGCAATCGGCATCCATTTGCGCGATCAGGACATCCAGCCCGTCAAAGGTCATCTCGGGGCGCAGATAATCGACCAACCCGACGGACAGGGTCGAGCCATACAGGTCGCCAGAGAAATCGAACAGGAAAGTCTCTATATTCGCGACTTCTCCGTTGAACATGGGGCGCACGCCAACCGAAGATGCTCCGAGATAGCTGCCCTGATGGGGGCCATCGAGCACATCGACCAGCACCGCATAGACGCCAAACTTTGGTGGGTGCAACCCTTCGATGGACATATTCGCGGTAGGGAACCCAAGCTCGCGCCCGCGTTGTTCACCGCCGATCACCTCGCCCTCGACCCGGTGCCAATGGCCTAGCATCGCTGCGGCGTCGCGCGGGCGGCCATCAGAAAGTGCGGTGCGGATCCCGGTTGAGGATACGACGTCATCAGATCGTTCCATCAAGGGTGCAATGGTGACATCGAATCCCATCTCTTGCCCGAACCGGACCATGTCTTCGGCGGTCCCGCTTCGACCTTTGCCGAAACAGAAATCCGCGCCGACCACCACGTGCGATAGACCAAGCCCCTCGCAGATGACATTGCGAGCAAATTCTTCAGGCGTCAGACCGGCAAGCGCCGCATTGAACGGCAATTCGTACAGCTTTTGGACACCCAGTTTCTCCAACCGGTGCGCACGTGCGTTTCCGCGCATCAGACGAAATGGCGGGGCATCGGGTGCAAAATACTCGCGAGGGTGAGGCTCGAACGTCAGAACGCCAAGCGGAGCATCCGGGGCCACGCGTTGTGCCAGTTCGATCACCGACTGATGGCCAACATGCACGCCATCAAAGTTCCCGATTGCCACACTGGCACCGCGGTCTTCTGGCTCGACAAACTGGAAATCACGGATGATCTGCATGCAGCTTGCCTAGCGGGACTGGAGACCGGGTTCAAGCACCTGATTGGTCCAAATGCTGCGCAACAAAAAAGGGCACCGTTTCCAGCGCCCTTCAAAAGGATACAGGTATCGAGACTTCAATCGAATTTGCGCGACGGGGCCAGAACCATCGCTTCGCCCACCAACACCTTCTTGCCATCGACGGCACAGTGGCAATCCAGCTTCACGCGGCGTTTGGCAAAATCGATGTCGATCACTTTGACCTCGGCATAGACCATGTCGCCAGGGCGTACGGGCGCCAGGAATTTGAGCGACTGCCCCATATAGACCGTGCCGTGGCCCGGCAGCTGCTCGCCGATCACCGCCGAGATCAGACCCGCCGTCAACATGCCGTGGGCGATGCGACCTTCGAAGATCGTGTCGCGGGCATAGTCGTCGTCCAGGTGTACCGGATTCCGATCCGTTGAAACCTGCGCGAACATCTCGATATCTTCGTCCGTCACCACTTTGCGCAGGTGGCGGGTCATGCCCATCTCGATGTCTTCAATACAGATCGTGCCGCGTGGAAGATTATCCAACATGTCGCCCTCACTCGAGTTCAATGGGCAACAAAACAACTCAAGTCGCCCCCGTTTGGCAACTTTATTACTTCGCAACTGCAGAAAATCAAGTCTTTTCTGACTACCTCAATCGACCGATTGTGTAGGTAGGATTAATGTTTTCCTTTGCAATATAATCACTTAGGGATTCATGGTGCGGATGATGCTCAGTTTTTGTTTCCGCTGCGGCCAAACCACCCGAGATGAACAGAGAATCAATCCCTTCGCCCATACCACCCAGAATGTCCGTATGCGGGCCGTCGCCGATCACAAGAATGTCGCCATCAGGGATGTCATGACCCAATTCCTGCAGCCTGCGCCGCGCAAGATCATAGATCGGCGGGTGGGGTTTTCCGAAATACAGGCTCTCGCCTCCCATCTCGGTATACAGCTTCGCCAACGCACCCGCGCACCATTCGCGTATCTCGCCCCGGTCGACAACGATGTCGGGGTTGGCGCAGAGCAGCTTCATGCCTTTCTGCTTGGCATAGAGGAAATCGGCGCGATTGACCGCCGGATCCGCCATTGGGTCGAACGGCCCGCAGCAGACGATCCCTTCGGCCTCATCCAGCGGGACACGTTCGATGTGGATCGGATGGTGTAGTATTTTCAGCGGCTCAAAGAATCCCGCGTCGCGTTCCCATTCCCCCATGAAATAGACTTTTTCACCAACCGCCCCACGGAACATAGCGGACCGGGCCGAGTCCCCGCTGGTGGCAATGGTGTCATAGGCATCTGCGGGGACATTGAACTGCCCAAGCTGCTCAGCCACGCCAGCACGCGGTTTGGGTGAGTTGGTGACCAGCACAACGATCCCGCCTTGCGCCCGGTAGTTTTGCAAAGCCGCGACCGCATCGGGATAGGCAGTGATGCCGTTGTGAACGCATCCCCACAGGTCAACGAACAGTGACTTGTAGCGGCCTGAAATCTCGGAAAGCGTGTGGATGATCTGGGTCATGGGAGCCTCGGGACCTGAAATTCTGAGTTGTGACAGCTATGGCAAAGCTTTCACCTCTTGGCCATCCCGCAATATCAATTGCTGGTCGAACACGGTGTGTCTGATCGCGTCATTCGACGATTTCTTCGACATCGGGTGCTTGTTGGACGTTTTCGGTGCCCAATATGATCTGTGCGCCGATCCTGTTCTGGAAACGCACTACGACCAGAAAACCCGGCCCCAGTTCTTTCTGAAGTACGTCGACCAAAGGCGTGTCACGCAGGGCCTCGGGCAGCAAACCGGCGATCGAGGATACTTTGTAAGCCGCTTCAATCGGAAGGTCCACGATCAGCCAAATATCGGCGTGTTTACGTTTGGCATTCACGTCCACGCGGATGATCTCGACCGACACCGGATCGGCCCAGTCCCGGATCGTTTGCGCCAACTGCGCCTCGGTCCGGGTTTCGAGGTAACGGTTGTAGGTCGACTTTCCCAGTTGAAGGACAACGAAGGCCAGGAATGCCAGTGTCACCACCACGCTTGCGGTGAAGTTCAGCTTGCGCCGACCCTTGCTAAACACCACCGCGCGCGCCGCATATACGATGTAAACCGCGCAGGCCGACAGAATGATTGCTCCAAGGTTGGTGGCAAACAGCAGGCCGGCTTCATAGGCCTCGGCGGGCTCGTCGAAATACAGCAAAACACCCGATGCAGACAGAGGTGGCACCAAGGACACGCCGATGGCTGCACCGGGAAGCAGGCTGGCCTCGGACCGGTTGATTTGAACGTAAGCTGCGGCCACTCCGGCGGCGAGGGCAACGATCAGATCCTCGGTGCCCGGATCCGTTCTGGCGAGAACCTGATCGGGGATCAGAATGCCGCGCGGGACGTCTGCGACATAGACAAGAAGCCACGCCAGCAAGACGCTGATTACCGCGGCACCGCAGACAATCAAAGCCAGTTTGAACGCGCGACCCAGCCATCCCATCACCATCGCCGCCGCAACCCCAAGGATCGGGGTCATCAATGGCGCAACAAGCATTGCGGCAATGACGACCGCACCGGAATCTCGCAGCATGCCCATCGTGGCGATCACCACGGATAAGGTCAGAAGCATGGCAAACCGTCGCCAATAGGCAGATTTGTCCTTGCCTTCAAATCTCAGGATGTCGCGTGTGGTGCTGAACTTGCGGGAACTCATGAACGTCGTCTGACCCAATTCGCTGTCTGGCTATTGATGTCAGACTACCAACGGATGCCATTCGCGCAAAACATTAGTAGCAAAGAAAAAAGGCGCCCGGGTGGGGCGCCTTTCGGTTGGGATGTTTGTCCGCGTCAAACCTTGAGGTTCGGGATGATCTGTTTTTTGCGGCTCATGATGCCGGGCAGGACTACGGCATCGCCGTCCACGCTTGCGCCAAAGCTCTTTTCGGCGACACCTTTGACCAGATCGTTGGGTACCAGCAGAGTGGCCTCTTCGTTCAGGATATCGACCACGAACAGCAGAACCTGATCAACGCCGTCTTCCTTGGCTACGTCAGCCATCGAACCCGCCAGGCTGGCCTTGCGGTCCAGAACGACGCCGGGTGCGGTGGTTTCCAGAACCGAAACGCGGAACTTGGTACCGTCGACCTCATATTCCTTGCTGTCCATGCGGATCAGTTCGGCGTCCGAGAAGGACGAGACATCCGATTTGGCTGCGAACATTTCCGCGGCATAGGTCGCGACGTCCAGACCCAGATCAGCGGCCAGATTCTCGGCCACTGCGCGGTCATGTGCGGTGGTGGTGGGAGAGCGGAATTCCAGCGTATCTGACAGGATGCAGGTCAATGCGGCGGCTTTGATGGCGTCGGGCATCTTGGCGGCGTCGTCACCGATCAGGTCCATCATGATGGTCGCGGTGCAAGCCAGCGGGCGTACGGTGATGTCGATCGGGCCTTTGGTTTCCAGGCCACCGACCAGCTTGTGGTGGTCGATGATTGCCCGGATGTCCGCGCTGTTTACGCTGGCTGGCAGCTCGGCCGGGTTGTTGGTGTCCACGATGACAACCGGCGTGCCCTCGGCCACGTCTTCGATGATGCGCGGCTTGGGCAGGTCCCAGCGCTGCAGCAGGAATGCCGCTTCGGTGTTGGGTTCGCCCAGCAGAACTGGCTCGGCCTGTTCGCCTTTGATTTCGTTCAGGTACCATGACCACAGGATAGGTGAGCCTGTGGAGTCGGTGTCGGGGGATTTATGTCCAAATACGAGCGTTGTCATGTCAGCGTCCTGAGGGTGATCATTTTGCGCGCCTTATAGGGCGGTCCGCCGGGGTTGTCACCCGACAGTGTTTACGCTGCGACGGTTGGTCTGAAATCGAGGTTGGTCAGAACGGGGCGCGGGTCAGGGTGTACCCGGCCTGTTGTAATTGGTTCAGCAGCCCGTAGTCGCCCCCAAGATGCCCGGCACCGACCGCGATCACGACGTTTTGGTCCTGAATGTTCAGAATTTTCTGCATCCAGTTGCTGTTGCGCTCGACCAGGAGTTTTTGCTCGAAATCATTCCATTCCTCGTCGAATACTTCGGGCGACAGGCCCGAGTCTTCCAATCCCTGAAGACGGGCGAGCTGGATGATTTCGACATGTTTCTCTTCCAGGTAGGCGTTGGCCATCGTCGCCAGTTGATCCTCGCTACCGCCCATGGCACCGGCCATCCGCACAAGGGACTGAACCTGCTTTTCGATGGGGTGGCTGTCGAACATACTCATAAGATCGGCAATCTGTTCTAGCGAGCGTTTGGGGATACCCAACTCGTCAGCCAGCTGGTCCAGACGGGCGTCCATCCCGTGGTTCGCACTGGGGTCCTGCATCATACACGGGGGGACGCCCAGCATCATGCTCAGAAACCAGGGCCGCATTTTGGCTGCCATCCAGCCGGGGATACCGCGTTCGGACAGCCCGATCGACAGGGCGGACCAGTCTTCCTCGGACATCAGATCAATCAGACTGGGTCCCGAGGTGATCATCACCGGGCTTATGTCCTTGGCCAGGTCTTTTTCGAACGCGTCCATTTCTTCCCGAGTGACCTCGAAATAAAACGCGTCCGCATCGCCGAGGGTCGGCGTTAGCCGTTCGACCACTGCGTCCATGCGTGCGTCATTGGCATGCAACGTACCAACAAGGTGCAGGATCGTGTCACCCTTGGATGCGATCCAGTGATTGCCTTCGGCAAACGGGATCTCGGCCACTGTCTGTTGCAGTTCGGACTTTACCGCGGGGCTCAGTCCCGGCCTCAGATCAGTCCCTTCGCATGCGGCCTGTACGGTGGCGGGCAGGAATAGGAAAAGCAGCGGTGCAAACAAGCGCATAAGGATCATCTCGGAAACTTTAGTGTGATCGCGACATTGCCTTTGCGCGGCAATGTATTCAAGCCGGATGCAGGTGACGGCTGGCGTTCGCGGCAAATTTGCATAGCATGGCGGAATGGACCGTGAGCAGGATCTATACCCGCCGATCAAGGCGCTGTTCGAGCGTCAGGGCTACACCGTCAAAGGCGAAGTCGGCGCAGCCGACATCGTCGCCATTCGGGATGGTGATGAGCCGGTGATCGTTGAGCTGAAGCTGCGGTTCTCATTGGCGCTGTTTCATCAGGCAATCACGCGGTTAAGGGTGACTGACCAGGTCTATATCGGTGTGTGCAAACCCAAGGGGCGAACCGCGCGGCGTGCGTTAAAGGACAATTTGGCGCTGTGCCGCAGGCTTGGTCTTGGTCTGATCACTGTACGTGCTGACGGCGCGGTCGAGGTGCAATGTGACCCTGGCCCGTATGCACCGCGAAAAAACAAAGTAAAGGCGGCTCGCCTGCTGCGTGAATTTGACCGGCTTGAAGGTGACCCCAACGCAGGTGGAGCCACCCGGCACGGGATCGTGACGGCCTATCGTCAGGACGCGCTGAAATGTGCAGCCCATCTGGCCGAATGCGGAGCGACAAAGGGGGCGGAAGTTGCCCAATCCACCGGCGTCGCCCAGGCCACGCGCCTGATGCGGGACAATCACTACGGGTGGTTCGACAAGGTTGATAAGGGGGTCTATGCACTGTCGACTACAGGGGCCGAAGGGTTGAAACACTGGGCCTATAGCTGGGAAGAGACCAGCTGAGCCTCGCAACTAAAAAATCCATCACAGCTTGTTGACTTGGGGTTTGCGACCCCCTAGCTATGCGTCGTTATCACTCTCTGCCTTTGAGTGCTAACGCCTCGCCAGCCGGCGAGGGGAGGATAATAAACTTTGAGCCCAAGGAGCTGCAAAGATGGCATTGAAACCGCTTCATGACCGCGTGCTGGTTCGTCGTACCGAAAGCGATGAAAAAACCGCAGGCGGGTTGATCATTCCCGAAAGTGCAAAAGAAAAGCCTAGCGAAGGCGAAGTCGTTTCGACCGGTGAAGGCGCGCGCAAGGACAGCGGCGAACTGATCGCAATGGCTGTAAAAGCTGGCGACAAGATCCTGTTCGGCAAGTGGTCGGGCACCGAGGTCAACGTCGGCGGCGAAGAGCTGCTGATGATGAAAGAAAGCGACATCATGGGGATCATCGAGTAAGCGCTCGCGCTTCTCTGATCTTCATTTCCAACATTTTTCTCAAGGAGAAACAACATGGCTGCTAAGGACGTCAAGTTCGACACCGATGCCCGCAACCGCATGCTGTCAGGTGTGAACATCCTGGCCGATGCTGTCAAAGTGACCCTGGGCCCCAAAGGCCGCAACGTGGTTCTGGACAAATCCTTCGGCGCACCGCGCATCACCAAAGACGGTGTATCGGTTGCCAAGGAAATCGAACTGGAAGACAAGTTCGAAAACATGGGCGCGCAGATGGTGAAAGAAGTCGCCAGCCGCACCAATGACGAAGCCGGCGACGGCACCACCACCGCAACCGTTCTGGCACAGGCAATCGTTCGCGAAGGTCTTAAGCAGGTTGCAGCGGGCCTGAACCCGATGGACCTGAAGCGCGGCATCGACCTGGCAACTGCCAAAGTCGTTGAAGGCATCAAAGAGATGGCGCGTGAAGTCAAAGACTCGGCAGAAGTCGCTCAGGTTGGCACCATCTCGGCCAACGGCGAAGCCGAAATCGGTCAGCAAATCGCAGACGCGATGCAGAAGGTTGGCAACGAAGGCGTTATCACCGTCGAAGAAAACAAAGGTCTGGAAACCGAGACCGATGTTGTCGAAGGTATGCAGTTCGACCGTGGCTACCTGTCGCCTTACTTCGTCACCAATGCTGACAAGATGATCGCAGATCTCGACGACTGCATGATCCTGCTGCACGAAAAGAAACTGTCCTCGCTGCAGCCGATGGTTCCGCTGCTCGAGCAGGTGATCCAGTCGCAAAAGCCGCTGTTGATCATTGCTGAAGACGTTGAAGGCGAAGCGCTGGCAACTCTGGTTGTCAACAAACTGCGCGGCGGCCTGAAAATTGCTGCTGTCAAAGCACCTGGCTTCGGCGATCGCCGCAAAGCCATGCTGCAGGACATCGCAATCCTGACCGGCGGTCAGGTCATCAGTGAAGATCTGGGCATGAAGCTCGAGTCCGTCACCATGGATATGCTGGGCACCGCCAAGAAAATCGAAATCACCAAAGACGAAACCACCATCGTTGACGGTGCTGGCGAGAAAGCCGAGATCGAAGCACGTGTTGCTCAGATCCGCACTCAGATCGAAGAAACTTCGTCGGACTACGACCGTGAGAAGCTGCAAGAGCGCGTTGCCAAACTGGCAGGCGGTGTTGCTGTTATCCGCGTAGGTGGCATGACCGAAGTTGAAGTGAAAGAGCGTAAGGATCGTGTTGACGATGCTCTGAACGCAACGCGCGCAGCCGTTCAGGAAGGCGTTGTTGTGGGCGGTGGCGTTTCGCTGGTTCAGGCAGGTAAAGCACTGGACACTCTGAAAGGCGCAAACGCTGATCAGGACGCAGGCATCAATATCGTGCGTAAAGCCATCGAAGCGCCGCTGCGCCAGATTGCTGAGAACGCGGGCGTCGACGGCGCAGTTGTTGCAGGCAAAGTTCGCGAATCTTCGGAAGCGGCCTTTGGTTTCAACGCTCAGACCGAAGAGTATGGCGACATGTTCTCGTTCGGCGTTATCGATCCGGCCAAAGTTGTCCGCACTGCGCTGGAAGATGCAGCATCGGTTGCTGGCCTGCTGGTCACCACCGAAGCAATGGTTGCTGACAAGCCTGCCAAAGACGGCGCGCCTGCTGGCGGCGGCATGCCCGACATGGGCGGCATGGGCGGCATGATGTAAGACGTCGAATTCGCCTCGGCGAATTCTGACGGTCCCGACAGGCGCTTGGCTGTAAGGCCAAGCTGCCGAGAGGGAAGCCTTAGTATCTAGGGACGGGGTCGCCTTCGGGCGGCCCCGTTTCGTTTTGCGGACCATCCCGCAGGAATGTGAGTGTGCAAAACGCGCCGAAACCGGCTATGCGGTTGATATGAAACTGTTCCTACTCACGTGCCTGACGATGTGCGCCTTTGCGTCCAACTCGATACTTAATCGGCTAGCGATTGATAGTGGCGCCAGCGATCCCGCTGCCTTTGCCGTGGTGCGGGTTTTGGCCGGTGCAGTGGTGCTGGCCGGGTTGGTTCTTCTGAGGGCTGGTCAATTGCCCCTGTTTGACCGGCGCAGGGTTGCCGGGGCGGGGTCGTTGTCCCTGTACATGATCGGATTCTCTGTCGCCTATCTGACGCTGGACGCGGGTCTTGGCGCGCTGATCCTGTTCGGGGTGGTGCAGGTGACGATGTTCACTGTGACATCAGTGAAAGGCACGCTGCCCACTGGTCGGCAGATCGCGGGCGCCGCAATCGCGTTGCTGGGGTTGGGCTACGTGCTTTGGCCGTCCGGATCGATACAGGTCAACCCGGTCGGAGCAGCTCTGATGATTGCTGCCGGGATCGGCTGGGCGATCTATTCGCTGGTTGGCAAGTCCGAACCGGATGCCTTATCCGGCACTGCTGCAAATTTCGTCGTGGCATTGCCAGTGACAACGCTGGCTTTATTGGCGACAGGAGGGGCGTGGCACATGACTGCTAACGGATACTTGCTGGCCGCGTTGGCCGGTGCGGTCACATCAGGGATGGGGTATGCGCTGTGGTATCAGGTTCTGCGGGAATTGACGCCCACAACGGCGGCCGTCGTGCAACTCAGCGTTCCGATTATAGCCATTATTGGCGGTGTCCTCCTGCTGGGCGAGGCCGCCAGCCTGCGCCTGATCATGGGGGCCGGGCTGGTATTGGGCGGAATTGCACTGGCCGTTCTGCGCAGGACGCCGCGGTAGGGGTTTATTCGCTGGACGTTAGGCCTTATCTGGCGGCTATGCGTTATTTGCTTGCCCTCTTTCTGTTCTTTGTGCCTGCCATTGTGCAGGCAAAATGCGTGGTCCTGCTGCATGGGTTGGCACGGACCGAAGCGTCTTTTACCGTCATGGAACAGTTGTTCAAAACGCATGATTATACCGTCGTGCGCCCGGGGTATTCCTCTACCGACCTGCCAATTCCCGATCTGGCTGCACAGACGCTGCCGGGTGCATTTGCGGAATGCAGCGACGACAAAGTCAATGTTGTCGCGCATTCGATGGGCGGTATTCTGTTGCGCTATTGGCTGCAGGACAATCATCCGGAAAACCTGGGTCGCGTAGTCATGCTCGGCCCGCCCAATCAGGGCAGCCAGCTGGTGGACGAACTTAGCGCGTATGAGGTGTTCGGGATGTTGAATGGCCCGGCCGGTCTGGCGCTGGGCACGGGCCCCGAAGGTATCCCACGACGACTGCCCCCCGTGGATTTCGAACTTGGTGTGATCGCCGGGGAGAATTCGTTGAACCCACTGTTTTCTTCGATGATCGATGGCTCGGATGACGGGAAAGTTTCGGTTGAAACGACCAAGGTCGAAGGGATGGCGGATCATATCGTCCTACCGGTGACTCACACGTTCATGATGAACAATCCACGCGTGATGGCGCAAGCGCTGCATTTCATCGAGTTCGGTCAGTTTGATCCGCAGATCACATGGCTGGATGGGGTGATGGAAATCATCGATGAAATCTGCATTGGGCAGGATTGCTCGGAACCGGACTCGGAGCGCTCTGAATGACCGCACTTTCTCTGACTTTGTCCGGCGCAGAGGTTCTGTTGCCGGATCAGGGCATGACTCGTGCCGATCTGTCCATTTCTGACGGGGCCGTGCAACGGGACCGGGCGGGACGGACAATCGACCTGTCTGGATATCTGGTGATGCCCGGCATCATCGACCTGCACGGCGACGGGTTCGAGCGTCACATCGCACCGCGACGAGGGGCGATGAAGCAGATGGACGAGGGCATCCTGTCGGTCGAGGCCGAACTGGCCGCCAACGGGATCACGACGGCGGTCCTGGCCCAGTTTCTAAGTTGGGAGGGCGGCGTACGCGGCCCTGAATTCGCTGGCCAAGTGTTCGATGCTATTGCGTCGGTCAAAGATCGCGTCGTCACCGATTTGCTGCCTCAGCTACGGTTCGAAACCCACATGCTCGAGGAATATCCGAGCCTGCCTGAACGTATTGCCGCGTGGCGTGTGCCATACGTGGTGTTCAACGATCACCTGCCACATGACAGGCTGGCCGAGGGGCGCAAGCCGCCGCGCCTGACGGGGCAGGCGCTTAAGGCCGGGCGTAATCCTGAAGCACATTTTGAGATGTTGCTGTCCATGCATGCCCGAGGCGATGAGGTTTCCGCAGCCTTGGACGCGCTCTGTGCGGCATTGTCCGAGCAGGGTGTCCGTATGGGCAGCCATGACGACGCAACGGCTGAAACTCGCGCCGATTGGCGGGAGCGAGGTGCTCAGATTGCCGAGTTTCCCGAAACGCTAGAGGCGGCTGAGGCCGCTCGGGCTGCTGGGGACCACGTTATTCTCGGATCACCCAACGTGGTGCGCGGCGGATCGCACAAGGGCAACGTTAGTGCGCTGGATCTGATCACCATGGGGCTGTGTGATGCGCTGGCCTCGGATTACCATTATCCCAGTCCCAGGCGAGCGGCTTTGATGCTGGCCAAATCCGGTCTGTTGGATCTGGCCGGAGCCTGGGCGTTGGTCTCGTCCGGTCCGGCACGGGTTCTTGGGTTGCAGGACCGGGGCACTCTTGCCCCGGGTCAACGCGCAGACCTAGTGATACTTGATGCTCGGTCCCACCACGTCGCTGCTACGCTGGCTGGCGGGCGGGTTAGTTTCATGTCCGGTGATATCGCCGCACGGTTCGTGGGCTGAGTTACCGCGTGATGCGGTTGAAATGCGCCATCTTGCGGCCCGGTTTGACTTCAGCCTTGCCATAGAGATGAAGCGCAACGTCGCGTTCCCGCGCCAATTCCGGCACGCGGTCCATATCGTCGCCTATCAGGTTCTCCATAACCACGTCTGAATGGCGTTGACCGTCGCCCAACGGCCAACCGGCTACGGCGCGAATATGCTGCTCAAACTGATCCACCGCGCAGCCGTTCTGCGTCCAGTGGCCCGAGTTATGCACCCTTGGCGCAACTTCATTCACGATCAAACCCTGCGGTGTCACGAACAGTTCGACACCCATGACACCGACGTAATCCAGCGCGTTCAGGATATTCGCGGCCAACAGCACGGCATCGGTTCGCTGCGCCGGGGCGAGGCGGGCGGGTACCGTGGTGGTGTGCAGGATGCCATCGCGGTGCACGTTTTCACCTGGGTCGAAACAGGCGACTTGCCCGTCGATACCGCGGGCGGCGATGACCGATACCTCGTGGCTGAAATTGACGAACCCTTCGAGGATTGCGGGCGCGCCTGCCATATCGGCCAGTGCGGCCTCGGCATCCTCAGGGCCGCGCAACCGCGCCTGTCCCTTGCCGTCATAGCCGAAACGACGTGTTTTCAGGATGGCTGGCGTGCCAATCTGGTCAATCGCTGCCTTTAGGCTGTCCAGATTGGTGATGTCGGCGAACGGCGCTGTCTTCAAACCCAACCCGGCAAGGAAAGTCTTTTCGGTCAGTCGATCTTGACTGACACGCAGCGCCTCGCGCCCCGGATGGATAGGGCAATGTGCTTCCAACAGGTCCAGCGCTTCGGTCGGGATATTTTCGAATTCATAGGTGATGACATCGACGGACTCGGCAAAGGCCTTCAGTGCCGCAGCGTCATCATAAGCTGCAGTCGTCACATGATCCGCCACCTGACCGGCGGGTGGGTTGGCTCCCGGCTCAAAGATGTGGGTTACAAAGCCCAACCGGGCCGCCGCGACGGACAACATCCGGCCTAATTGGCCACCGCCCAGAATTCCAATCCGCGCCCCCGGAGCAAGCATGTCCGTCATCAATCAGTCTCCAACCTTTTTCCAATCGCCTGCAGGGCCGAGCGCAGCGCATCATGTGCTTTGCCCGCATGCAATGCCTGCGTCATCTGCAGGCTGAGTGTTCCATCCGTCGCCAGCGCGTCCCGTTCCTCGGCCAGACGCCCGGCTTGCCCGGTTTGCATCGTCTGCAGAAATCCAGACAGCAGCTGTGTTGTGTAGAACTCCGAGGCATCCGCGTCGCCTGTCTGCTCGGTCAACCACTCGGCACCTGTCGCCATAACGTCCAGAATCCCCGGCACCATCGCGCAGATCGCAAAATGTGCGTTCAACGCCGCCTCGGTTTCGACTTTTACAACTGGGTTTTCGGGTTCGAACAGTTCGGCCAGCAAGGCATCGTTGCCAAACGCTGCAAGCGGGCATCCGCCTTGCCGCAAAAACCCCAAAGGGATTGTTTGAACGAAGTCAGTCGCCGGAGCGCACAGGGATGCAAGCTGGTCCGCCGATACAGCTGCCATCACAGATACGATTTGCTGACCCGAGCGAAAACTCAGGTTATCCAGAACTTCCGGGGCGATCTGAGGGCGCAGGCAAAGAAAAACGATATCCGATGCGTCGATAACCGCTTGTGGGTTCGTGACCGTTACGTCCAGTTCAGCCTCCAACTCAGCTGAGACTTTGGCGTTTCGCTCTGTAACGGCAATGCTGTGCCCTTTGTCCGTAAGAAAACGCGCAATGGGGGCTGCGATATGTCCGGTTCCGATAAAGCCGATACGGCTCATCCTTGGGGTTCCTCGGGGATAGAAGCAGACAAAGCTTCGCGCCAGGCATCCAGCCGATCAGCCAGTGCTGCGTCCTGCAAGGCGAGGATGCCAGCCGCCATCAACCCGGCATTGGCCCCACCGGCGGAGCCGATAGCCATCGTCGCCACCGGAAAGCCTTTGGGCATCTGCACGATGGAGTATAGCGAATCGACGCCGGACAGGGCACGGGTCTGCACAGGCACGCCGATCACCGGTACGCGCGTCTTTGAGGCCATCATCCCCGGCAGATGCGCAGCACCGCCCGCACCGGCGATAATCACATCCAGGCCACGCTGAACGGCGGTTTTACCATAGTCCCACAGGCGATCAGGGGTGCGGTGCGCCGAAACGATGCGTTTTTCATACGCAATGCCCAGTTCATCCAGAATGTCTGCGGCTTCTTTCATCGTGGGCCAGTCCGACTGGCTGCCCATGATGATCCCCACTTTCACATCGCTCATCCACTTGTCGCCCTTGCCTGTCGAAAGAGCGCGCACTATAGCCAAATCGGCCTATCTGGCAATGCGGTACAGGGCCTTCAGGCGATGATATCCGGGGTCAGACGGTCCTCGATCAGGCGAATGATGTCCTTAAGGCGCAGTTTCTGCTTTTTCAGCCGCTTGATCGTTAACTGATCCGACGTCCCCGTCGCTTGCAGCGCCTCGATCGCTTCGTCCAGATCGCGGTGCTGGCGGCGAAATACCTCCAGCTCGACCCGAAGAACTTCATCTGTTTTCATTGAAATGTCAGTGGGCGCGTTCATGGACGACTCGGTTGTTGTTGTGGTGCTTTCCACACAAGATAGTGTGTCAGGGTTTATCCGGCCAGACCTTGTGGACATCCCTGCATATTCCCATATTCTATCATACGCGGTTGCCAAAACGGGACCGCACCACACGTCGCTTTGGCAATAAAGGACGAAAATACGTGTCGAAACTTACTCTTGGCTCATACCCGCATCTTTTGGGGTTCGAGCAATTGGAACGCCTTCTAGAACGGTCTGCAAAGGCCGGAAACGAAGGATACCCGCCCTATAACATCGAGCAGACCTCGGATTTTTCCTATCGCATCACCCTGGCTGTGGCCGGTTTTGCGGAACAGGACCTGTCGATTACCATCGAGGATCGCCAGCTGGTGATCCGGGGCCGTCAACGCGACGATAGCGAGGGGCGCATCTTTCTGCATCGCGGCATCGCGGCGCGTCAATTTCAGCGCATGTTCGTGCTGGCGGACGGAGTCGAGGTTGGCGAGGCGATCATGGAAAACGGTCTGCTGCATGTGGACCTGACCCGCGCCGTGCCGGAAACCGTGGTTCAGACAATCAACATACGGAAGGGGTAAGAGCAATGAATACACCGATTGAAATCAACACCGAAGGCGATCGGATCGTTTATGTGAAAGCTGTCGATGTAGCTGACCTGCCGCGCGAAGTGCGCGAACAGGCCGGTGATCTGGATCAGCTTTACGCTGTTCACGACTCCGATGGCCAGCAACTGGCGCTGGTTGCAGACCGCAAGCTAGCCTTTGTTCTGGCGCGCGAACATGACTTCTCGCCGGTGGCCGTTCACTGAAACGGCCCCGCAGAAGGTGATTTTCCCGTGACATCCGCCGCCCCACGGGTGAGATATGCGAACCAATACAGGTTCGCAGGGCGGAGGCACCATAGCAGGGCGGAGGCACCATACATGAGCTGGTTTGATTTCGACTGGGTGGACGCATTCAGCGACCGTGCCTTTGGCGGCAATGGATGCGCCGTGGTGCATGGTGGGGCCGTCCTGCCCGAAGATGTCTGTACCGCTTACGTGCGCGAAACGTCCTTGGTCGAATGTACCTTTACCGGGCCGTCTGACGTGGCCGACGTCCGAGTGCGCTATTTTCTAGCCAGCCGTGAGATCCCTTTTGCGGGGCATCCCACAATAGCCACTGTGGCGGCGATGCGGTCGCGTGGGCTGTTTCAGGGGGATGCGCTGACACTGGACACCGGGGCAGGGATCGTTTCAATCCAACTCAACGGTGATGAGATTGAAATGACGCAGGTTGCCCCGCAATTCGGTGCGATCGTTCCTGCCGACCTGGTTGCCGCTGCCATCAGCCTACCGGAAAGCGCGATCATCTCGCCACCTCAGATGGTATCCACAGGGTTGCCGTTTTGCGTCACTGTGCTGCGCGACCTCGAAGCGCTACGTGCCGCAAAGCTGGCACAAGAACCGCTGCGCAAGGTGATAGAGGCCGGAGGGTATTCCGGATCGGACATGGCCGAGCCATTTATTGTGACGCTGGAGGGCGCGAGCGAGGCGGGCGACACGTTCTCACGCCTTTTGATGTTGCCGCCCAGCCCGCCCGAGGATCCGTTCACCGGCTCCGCAACCGGGGCGATGGCAGCTTATCTCTGGAAATATGGCCTGATGCCTAAGGACACGTTTGCAGCAGAACAGGGCCACGACTTGGGCCGCCCCGGCCAAGCGACCGTTACACGCGTTGGACCTGCCGATGCGATGACCGGTATCAAGGTGGCGGGCCGTGGCTATATTCTGATGCGTGGTCAGGTCAATTTGCCCGGGCAACTGTAATGACTGAACCTGCGATCGCCATCCTTCCTTATGGGCATCGGTTGGGTCCGAAACTGGCTTCGGTTCCATTGTCCGATCTGATCTGGTCCGAAGGGTGCCCCGACCGCCTGATGGGCAAAACGGTTGGCGATCTTGAGCGTACCGATCACCTGATCATGTACCCCAATTCAACCGTTCACCTGCGCCTGCGCCGAGGGACCCGCGCCCGGATTTCGCTGATGATGGGCGAGCCGTCGGCCATTCACGCCAAGCACGACAAGATGCTCCGCTACACATGGTGGCGGTTCTTTCGGGTGATGACGTTTCATGACGTGCTGCTGCAGAACCTTCCGAACGCTGTGTTTCTGCCCTACGGCGTGACCATGGTGCCGGATTGGCGAGACCTCAACGTAGAGAAAACGAAATCCTGCTCGCTCATCGCCTCAGCCAAGCGCGATCTGGAAGGGCACCAACTTCGCCATTCGGTGATTGACTGGGTGCGGGAAACGGGCGCTGACGTTGATATCATGGGGCTGGGATACACGCCGTTTGATCGCAAATCCGACGGGCTGGCTCCGTATCGCTATTCCGTTGTGATCGAGAATGTGCGCGAGAAGAACTATTTTTCGGAAAAGCTTACGGATGCGGTCCTGTGTTCAACGGTCCCGGTCTATTGGGGGTGCCCGAATATCGGGGACTTCATGGACACAGCCGGTATAATCCTCTGTGAGTCTGAGGCCGACATTCAGCGCGCAATCAACAGCCTGTCCGCTGACGACTATGCCGAACGCCTGCAGCATCTGAAAGCTGCGCAAAGCAAGGCGGCAGAGTTCGGTGACTTTGAAGGCCGTGCGGTGCGGACCCTGCGCGAACAGATAAAAGCGGCCTAGTCTTCTGATGGCTGCGGGGTCAGCCACCCCACCGGCAAGATCGGGTTCGCCAGCGCGTTGATCCCATGTCGAAGGCAAAGGCGCTGCAGATATGATCCGCTGACCGGCAGCCCGGCGGTTTTGGCGGCCATAAATTTTTTCTGATGTCCGTAAATGTGGACTGAATGCACCTTATCCCGTTCGATCTCGGCCGTGGAAATGCGCGTATCGTGCAGTTTCCATAGCTGTTCCTTGTCCAAAGGATAGAACACATCCGGCTGCATCGCGTGGCTGTCCTCGCCGGTCTGGCGTAGAAAATGCTCCAACGCCTTGGGGCCTGAGCTGCCCCAGGGAAGTGCCTCGATGCCCCAGGTTTCTCCGTTTCGGATGCGCCTGCGATTGTGTCGAAATAGCCGACCGCCACGCCAGGGCTGGGTCGGGTTGGCAGAGATCACGAAATCAATCCATAGCGCCAGTGTCTCTGAGCCTTCCGGCAAGCGCAGAACGCCATTGGGAATGATGCCTGATTGCGACGACCCGAAAACGTAAGACGAGGAAAAGTCGAATGGCTTGACGCAGTAGGCATCCAGATCGACCCAGATGAACGGGGTTTTCTGCATCAACCGCAGCCGGAAAATGTCGGAAAACACTGCGACCCCCAACCGGTCTTCCGGTCGAAAATCAAACGGCGCTGGCCAAAGGATATCAGAAGCGGGCCGTATCTCGGTGCCGCTAGGCACGCCTTCGATATCATGCACGGTATACAGGATAAACCGGTGACCGTTATCCAGATAGGATTGAATGCACAGCGCCTCGAGCCAGCTCAGGTCTGAACCGAACCAGAAACTGGCAATTGCAGGCAGGTCGCGGGTCATGGGCACTTTGCGTTTTGGTTAGGGTCTGCATTTGCACCAAGGCAGCGTGCGCTTGTCAATCCAACACAAAAAGCGGCCACTGCTGGCCGCTTTGCTTGTTTGTTGTAGCAATTAGGATGCTGCAATCAGCCCCATACTTTCCAGTTTCAGGAGAACCTGATGGGCGCAGTTGTCGACCTCGACATTTTCGGTCTCGACGCTCAGTTCTGGGTCTGCAGGAACGTCATACGGGTCCGAGATTCCAGTGAACTCTTTGATCTTGCCTTCGCGGGCCAGCTTGTACAGTCCCTTGCGGTCGCGGCGTTCGCATTCCTCAATGGTGGTGGCCACGTGAACCTCGCAGAAGGCGCCGAATTGCTCGATCTCTTCCCGGACCGCACGGCGGGTCGTGGCATAGGGCGCAATTGGCGCGCAGATTGCGATGCCGCCGTTCTTGGTGATCTCGCTGGCCACATAGCCGATGCGACGGATGTTCAGGTCGCGGTGTTCCTTCGAAAAGCCCAGTTCGGACGACAGGTTTTTCCGAACGATGTCACCATCCAGCAAAGTAACCGGGCGGCCGCCCATCTCCATCAGTTTGACCATAAGCGCGTTGGCGATGGTGGATTTGCCCGAGCCCGAAAAGCCGGTGAAGAACACAGTAAAGCCCTGCTGGCTGCGCGGTGGGCGGGTCTTGCGCAATTCGGCGACAACCTCGGGAAAGCTGAACCATTCCGGGATCTCCAGACCTTCGGCCAGACGACGGCGTAACTCGGTGCCCGATATA
This sequence comes from Ruegeria sp. CDSB013, assembly GCF_059611165.1. Taxonomy (NCBI): domain Bacteria; kingdom Pseudomonadati; phylum Pseudomonadota; class Alphaproteobacteria; order Rhodobacterales; family Roseobacteraceae; genus Ruegeria; species Ruegeria sp. CDSB013. The sequence goes on from NZ_JBXWPA010000003.1 coordinate 75,995, forward strand.
TTCAGGATAGTGACATTGTCCTTATCCAAAATCTCATCGTTCGGCTCGTATTGCGCGCGTTCCTGCACAAAAACCATGTGCTTGAAGTCGACCATTTCGACGCCGATCTCATCCTGGTACTTGCGGAACAGATCCTGCGCATCGTAGGGGCCATAGAAATCTTCGCCCTGACTGTTCTTGCCCGGGCCCGCATGGTCGCGACCCACGATGAAATGCGTGCAGCCGTGGTTTGCACGGATTAGCCCGTGCCAGACAGCTTCGCGCGGGCCGGCCATGCGCATTGCCAGGTTCAACAACGACATCGATGTGGTCGAGGCCGGGTATTTGTCCAGCACTGCCTCATAGCAGCGCACGCGGGTGAAGTGATCGACGTCGCCAGGTTTGGTCATGCCCACGACCGGATGGATCAGGAGGTTGGCCTGCGCCTCTTTCGCGGCGCGAAAGGTCAGTTCCTGGTGCGCGCGGTGCAGAGGGTTGCGGGTCTGGAACGCCACGATACGCCGCCAGCCGACTTTGCGGAAATAGGCGCGCAACTCGTTCGGAGTGTCGCGGCGCGCGCGAAAGTCATAGTGGACGGGCTGCTGAATGCCGACCACGGGTCCGCCCAGATACACTTTACCCGCCACGTTGTGCAGGTAATTCACCGCCGGGTGCGCCTCGTCATCGGCACCAAAGACTTTCTCGGCCTCGCGGGCTTTGTCCGGTGTCCAACGGTCGGTGACGGTCATGGTGCCGAGAATGACGCCTTCCTGATCGCGCAGCGCGATGTCCTGGCCCAATTCGACTTTGTCGGCAAACGCCTCGTCTACGTCCAGAGTAATGGGCATCGGCCAAAGGGTACCATCGGCCAGCCGCATGTTCTCAACGACATTGTCGTAGTCCGCCTGGCTCAGGAAGCCTTTGAGAGGGTTGAACCCGCCGTTCATCAGCAATTCCAGATCGCAGATTTGGCGCGGGCTCAGGTCCCAGCTGGTCAGATCGGCGGCTTCCACCTTCAGTTTCTGTGCTGAATCGTAGGACACGAACAATTCGGGGATTGGGGCCAGGTTACTTAACATCGTCATGGGAATACTCTTGTAAAAGTGCTGCTTTGCCGTTGATTACGGGGCGTTTGCCCCGGCTTTTGGGTGAAGTCCATATACCTTGGTGAAACAAAGGACGATATGCGCGGTTTTTCCACGCAATGGAAGGAAATTCCGGTTTGCGTGGCAATCTGCGAAGCTGGTTCCCGATGTGGGCAACAATTCCACCCAATTCAGGGCGAGTGTTCTTATGCAGTGACATTGGCGTTCAGATCCACGGCTTTGGGGACGGGCAGGGCGGGAATCGGTCGCGTCACGCCACGCAGCTCGAATGGGCGAACCTGCCGCATATCGCCGTCATATCCTGCCACCAGCAATAACTCTTGCGAGACCAGAAGTTCGCAGCCCAGGGTTTTGGTTTCGGCCTCTAACCGGCTGGCCACATTTACGGTGTCGCCGATGATTGTACGGGCGGCGTGGCCCGCAGCACCGATTTCACCCAGAACAAGGTCCCCCAGATGAAGGCCCATTCCGATGCGGATCCGGGGGCTGCCCTCGGATTCCAGCTGCTGGTTGAAACGCTGCAAGGCAAGGCTGATATCAATGGCCGCTTTCATCCCGGCCCGAGCAGAGCTTTGGGCGTCGTTGGTTTCGAACACGGCCAACAGGCCGTCGCCCATGTATTTGTCGACCACTCCGCCCTCGGCCGTGATCGCGGGGACGATGGCGTCGAAAAATCGGTTCAGCAGGAAAACGATGTCATAGGGCAGTTGGCCAGCTGTGCGCGAGGTAAAGCCGCGCATGTCCAGAAACAGGACCGCCAATTGCCGTTCCTGACCCTGGCTTGCATGTGCCCGGTGTCGGGCGCCATCCGGGCGGAACATTCGAAACGCCGTGATCGGAGCCATCGGGCGGATTTGGCATGCCAGCCGGGCGCCCGCCGGGGCACTGACCGCAGCAAGACTTCGGGCTTCGACCTCACCGGGTTCGGGCAGTTGATCCCCGCCCTCCTCGACAATCACGCGGCAGGTGGTGCAGCGCCCTTTGCCACCGCATAGCGCCGTGTGTGGAATGCCGTTGGCCTGGGAAATTTCAAGCAGGGTCATTCCTTTTTCGGCAACGACCTCAGGGCCTTGAGCGTACTTTACGCGCACGGAATGTCGGCGGCGCCACAGCTTGCGGATCGCAAAAACCGTCAGGGACGCGCCAAGGGCCACCCAGAACGCCGTCAGCGCATTGTCCTTGACACTGAACAGCTGCTGGAAGTCTTCGGGAGTTGGCCAGTTGTAATGCTCGATATATTGTTCGCGCAAAAACGGGTCTGCAAAATCAGCCCAGATCCGGCGCCCCTCCGTCAACACCCCGGCAAGGGCAAATGTGGGAACAAACACAGCCAGGCCAATCAGATATGGCACCAGCTTGGGCCACCAGCGGGTCAGCCGCAGCCACATGTGCAGTCCGATACAGCCGTGTACCCATACCACCAGCAACAACAGGCTTTGCATCCAGACCGCGAAGCTGGGCCACATCAGAACGATGATATAGCCCATTTCATCGTTCACATCGTAGACCGTGTTCGCATAGCGCGTTTGCACGATATGCGAGATCAGCTGCAATGGGATCAACAACCCCAGAACCATCTGCAACCCCGTGCTGAACGGCATGCGCAAAGTCCGGCGCTGGCTGATCGAGTACAGGGCTAACCCCGCGTGAATCAAAAGAGCAGCATAGAGAATTATGCTGCCGACATCGTGGCGTGTGATTACATGCCGGGCATCCTGCATGCCATGCAAGTAGTCTGTGTGAAATAGACCAAGGCCGATGTTGATGAAGTGAAAGAACGCAAAGGCGAACAGAACCAGGCCGCTGCCGATCCTCAGCCGGGTTGCCCACCCGCCTTGCCACAGAACAGTTTTCAATCAGATCACCTGCATTGGTCTCGCCTGAGGCCGAGTCTGATACGCCGCAGCTTAGCGGTCAAGCGCAGGTTGCGGATAGGGCGGTGTCCAATCCGTTGGCGGCGTATTCACACGGATCAGCGAAGGCGACGGGTCGAACAGGACAATGTGGTTGAGTTCGGGGCGCGAGCGCGAGCTGTATAGCAACCCGTCAGCGCCTGCGTCACGCGCGCGGTCCGAGAACCTCCATGTCGGCGAGGTGCCCTGCTTGGCGTGAATGTCCTGCCAAACGACCGATGCCTCGCGCTGTCCACGTAAGTCGACCAGTTTTGCGCCTGTCACGGTTGCCCGTTGTAAGACCCGTGGCGGATCGCCCGCCGAGACATATCGCCGAATGGCAACTCCGGGACCTTCTGCGCTGAGCGATGCGTAAAGCGCCGTCTGCCCCGAGTAATGAAAACGCCCCTCCGGCGCCCTTGCAGGGGCCAAAGGGGCGTTCAATTGCGTCAGAAAGAGAATTCTCCAGGCCGGGCCAGAGAATTCCAGCATCAGATCAATCCTGTTCGGCCAGGAAACGCTCGGCGTCCAGTGCGGCCATGCATCCCATGCCGGCGCTGGTCACAGCCTGCCGGTAGATGTGGTCCGTCAGATCCCCGGCGGCAAAAACACCCGGCACCGAGGTCTCGGTCGAACCTGGCTTGGTCACGACATAGCCGCCCATATGGCTTTCCAGTGAGTCCTTGACCAGTTCATTGGCAGGTGCGTGTCCGATCGCGACAAAAACGCCTTTGCAGGGGATCTCGGTAATCTCGCCGGTCTTCACGTTTTTGACCCGCACACCTTCGACGCCCAGCGGGGCATCGGTGCCGGTCACTTCTTCTAACTCGTGGAACCACAGGGGTTCGATTTTTTCATGCTTCAGCAGCCGGTCCTGCAGGATCTTTTCCGCGCGCAGCTCATCACGACGATGGATCAAAGTGACCTTGCTGGCAAAATTGGTCAGGAACAGCGCCTCTTCGACAGCAGTGTTGCCGCCGCCGATCACCACGATTTCCTGCCCGCGATAGAAGAACCCGTCGCAGGTCGCGCAAGCCGAAACGCCAAAGCCCTTAAATTTCTCTTCCGACGGCAGCCCCAGCCACTTGGCGCGCGCGCCGGTGGCCAGAATGACGGCATCTGCTGTGTAAACAGTGCCGCTGTCGCCGGTTGCGGTGAACGGGCGTTTGCTGAGGTCCAGATCGTTGATGATGTCACCGATGATTTCACAGCCCATCGCCTTGGCATGGTCCTGCATACGCACCATCAGGTCGGGGCCTTGAACCTCGGTATCGCCGGGCCAGTTTTCGACCTCGGTCGTTGTGGTCAGCTGGCCACCCGGCTCGATGCCCTGAACCAGAATCGGCTCTAGCATCGCGCGGCTTGCATAAACGCCGGCCGTGTAACCGGCCGGTCCCGATCCGATGATCAGAACCCTGGTGTGTCGTGTTTCGGCCATAGTACCCCCAACTCGATCTGCCTGATTGGGGCGCGTGGCCCCTGACGGATGGATATAGCGAGCGTCGCGCAGGGCTTAAACCCCCAACCTTTTGACAGGCAGCCATGCATTTGCGGCAAGGTGCCCAAAAAAAGAACATTGAAAATATAGAATATTGCGCAGGTGCGAAAGATAATTGCGCATTGGTCGGGTGCTGATATAACAACCGAAAAATTAGGAGCATTTCATGGTCGCGATACGGCTGGATGAGATTGACCGCAAGATTTTGGCAGAATTGCAGGCAGACGGTCGCATGACTAATGTAGAGCTGGCAAAACGCGTAGGTATTTCTGCGCCGCCTTGCCTGCGGCGCGTGCGTACGCTTGAGGATTCCGGGCTTATCCGCGGCTACCATGCCGATGTGAACTCACGCGAGTTGGGGTTCGAGGTTCAGGTCTTTGCCATGGTGGGGCTGGAAAGCCAGGCCGAATCCGAACTGAACGCGTTCGAGGAACGCTGCCGCGAATGGCCGCTGGTCCGGGAATGCCACATGTTGAACGGCGAGGTGGACTTTATCCTGAAATGCGTCGCCCCCGACCTGAGCAGTTTTCAGCAGTTCCTGACGGGCGAGCTGTTGACTACGCCCAATGTAGCCAGCGTAAAAACATCGCTGGTTATTCGCGGCGCCAAAGACGAACCCGGCGTTCCCTTCGACGTTCTGGAAGAACGAATGAACCGGACGGCGTGAACATCATTCGCTTTTGATGCGGTTTTGACGGCGGCAGAAAAGCTGCGACCGTTAATGATAGAAACCAACTAATTATCAGCTGCATAATGCCCCCACATTGCAGTTAGTTTTCGTTGTCACGCAGAAAGCGCATTTATCTCACCGTCTCCTGCGCGTGGTAGAACCAGTGGACCAAAATCGCTCAGCGATTCGATATGCGCAAACAAGTTCAAGTAGATCGATCTGAGCGATTGGCTAACCTGGCGTGCGGCATTGACTCCCGGATGGTATGATTCGAATTGCAGGCCATCGACCTTGATGACCGAATGACGTTTCAGGCAGATGTGAAACAGCTCAATCGGGGTCGGCGGCAATGTTTCGATCACGCTCATACCGTCCTGGAATTCATGGACAGGGGTCAGAATTTCGCCCCCGTCGTGTAAATGGCGCAGATGCGCAGGTGTGCCCAGCAGACGTGCTGCGGGTCCCGCGATTACGCCGGACAGCGGCTTTTGCATTCCAAATGTATCGGCCATGATCCGAGTTAGCGGGCGTGTTCGGCCACGCGAATCCTCGCGTCCGGGAATCAGGGTCACCGACCCCTTCCACAACACGGTCTGCAGCGCGCCATCCTGTGTCAGAACCAAGTCGCCCGGCAGCAGATCTTCGATCGCCAATGGGCCGTTTTCGGTTTCCACCAGGGATCCGCGTGTAAAGGCACAAAAGGCGTCTTCGAACATGGGCAATGCCGGGGCGATGTGGCGCGTTTGCGAAACATCTCCGTTCGGCATCAAGGTACTGACCTCATAGCGCCGCAACTGCGCCTTTGGTCTTGCGTTTGTCTTCGGAATTTCGCGCAGCATGGCCGAAGTTTTGACCGCGTTTCTGGCTGCGCGCGTCAAGGAATGTGGAATTGTCATTCTTATTCCGTCCCTCCTAAAATACCGTTCAGACGGATAAAGCCCTCCGTACAGGGCAACCTGACCGGCGTTTTCTTTGTCTTTAATGAGATAGCGACCTCAGGGCGCACGCCTTTGCGGCGTCGCAACGCGATGAACTTTCGCTTTCCTTTGGTCAACACACTGACCCCCCAGACAAACTCACTAAAACACAGGCGGAAGTTACCTGCGCACACACACCCCTGAACCAGGCCGCTGGAAATTTCAGCGGTTGGTCACACACCGGCCCGGAGCACCCCTCCGATGTGCGTCTTGACCCTTGGAACCGGCAGCATGGTTCCTTGGGCTTTTGATCAGCGTTGGCGTGCCAAGCGGCGCGCGACCCTGACCGAAGAACTGGAAACCCGTTTCCACGGCATTTCCGGTGCCTTTTCTCGCGTGGCCGCAACAACGGCACTGAGAAAACGAGATTTAACCTTCATGTTATTATTCCTAGTCGTACCGGGGCAGCTACCCCGGGTTCCTGTGTAGGATCAGTGTGGCGCGTCAATGCGGCACCGATAAGGCTGACTCAGGATTTAAACAGTAAAGTCGAAGGTCGGCAGATCCTCTTCTTTGGAATGCCTCGCACCGCGGGATAATCGTTTGATAAACACCTGAGTGCGGACAATAAAAGTCAAAATGTCTCGACTCAAACAGACACAACAAATGTGGCGAAAAAGCGGCGATTTCGCCACATTTTGGGCGCGCTCTACAATTTAATGGCGGAGATCAAACGGCCATAATCGGCTTCTTTCGCGTGGGTCGAGCGGCGGAAGGAATAAAATCTGTCCGGGTCTGAATAGGTGCAGTGCCGCGTCCATTCCGCCTGACCCACCCCGGCTTGCCGCAATCTGTGCAGACCGAAGGCGGGCAGGTCGAACTGCAGTCGATCCCCATTGCCATTCGCGAAGAACCTAAGGTTTTCGGGCGAATCCGCTGCGAATTCATCCAGGAAATCTGGACCGACCTCATACGCGTTTTGAGAAATCGTAGGACCAATGACAGCGACGGTGTTTTCCCGCTGCGCGCCCAATGCCTCCATCGCGTCCAGGGTTGCCTCCAATACACCGTCCAAAGCACCGCGCCACCCGGCATGCGCAGCCCCGATCACATTCGCGTCAGAATCGGCAAACAGGACCGGTTGGCAATCCGCTGTCAGAATCGTCAGCGCCAATCCCGGGGTTGCGGTGACAACCGCATCCGCTTTGGGTTTGTCGCCATTTATCGGAGCGTCCACCGTCAGAACGGTTGGGGAATGCACTTGATGCACCCCGACCAATGCGTCCGGGTTGACCTCCATCGCCGCGGCCACGCGCTGACGGTTCACTGCCACCGCTTCGGTTTGGTCAGACGAGCCATAGCCGCAGTTTAAACCCGCGAATATTCCGGAAGACGCTCCGCCCCGACGGCTGAAAAACCCGTGGCGGACAGGCGATAGGACGTCCGAGGTCAGAATTTCCAATGTCATGGTTCCAGTCCCGGTGGAGGTGCAGCATAAGAAGGGTAGAGGCCCAGTACTTTGAACAGATTTCCCATTTCCTCGGGATGCGTCAACCGGCGATGTGCAGCAATGAGCGCCTCAAGCTCAGACCCGCCGAGTGGCGCAGCCAGCGCCTGTGCGCGGGCCGTGATGCCCAGCCGTTCCAGAAACATGCCCTGAGGTGTCAGCTTTGTATGGGCGCACCCGGCGGCGCGTGCGGCAATAGCAAGGGGCTCAAAATCTACATGCGCGGTCAGATCCGCCCGACCCGGAGCTTGCAGGGGATCAACACGTTCATGTGATTGCAAAGCTTGAAACGTGTCGCCCAGCGAATGCCAGTAACCGTAATCCACGATCAGACCCGCCCCGCCATAAGTGGCGATCCGCCCAGCGATCACGGTCAGGATCGGAATTGCGGCCGCGCAAAGTTCAACCAAATCGCTATCTTGGGTGTCGGTCATGCGATCCGCCAGACCGATCTGAGCCGTGTTCAGCCCCAGCCCATACGTAAGCGATTCGCCCTGCGCACCGATTAGACGTTCGCGCCAGCCATCACCTTCACGTATGAATTGGCGGACTGGCAGGGCATCAAAAAACTCGTTCGCCACCAGAAACAGGGGGGCTTCGGGCAGGTCGATGAGCGTATCGATCCAGCGCGGGTTGTGACAGCTCAGCAATTGCGCCTGCCTGTCCCGCAGGGCAGGGGAGGCCTCGAACAAAACAATTTCTGCGGCCTCGTGAAATCCAGATATGCTGCTGGTTGCGCGCAGGATATCTGCCATCAGTGTGCCGCGACCCGGTCCCAGCTCTGCTAGAATGAACCTGTCCGGCTTGCCTTGATCCATCCAGCTTTGCGCCAGAGCAAGCCCGATCAACTCTCCGAACATCTGGCTGATTTCCGGTGCAGTGATGAAATCCCCCTGCGCCCCCAGCGGATCGCGGGTGGTGTAGTATCCAAACTTAGGGTTCAGCAGGCATTCAGTCATGAAATCGGCCACGCTCATCGGGCCATTCAGCGCAATTTGCGCCAGTAGGTGATCCTTAAGGTTCATTGAGTGCGTCTCGCGCGCAGTGCAAACCAAAGGCCAAGCGCGATCATTGGCAGCGATAGCATTTGCCCCATGGTCAGGCCATAGCCGCCCACGTGCCACGCCAGCCCCAGCGGATTCCCTGCCGAGACGAACTGTGCGTCAGGCTGACGAAAGAACTCAACAATGAAACGCGAGGCGCCATAACCTGCCAGAAATACACCCATCACCAGACCGGGCTTGTGAAACGCCCCACGCCGATAGGCCATCCACAGTAGAAGTGCGCCCAGCAACAAACCTTCCAGTGCAGCTTCATAAAGCTGCGAGGGGTGTCGGGCACACATCCCGGCCACAACACCAGGGCAGTCCTGCGCGGCGCCACCTGGAAAGATCACTGCCCATGGAACGTCGCTGGGTCGCCCCCAAAGCTCGGCATTAGTGAAGTTCGCCAACCGCCCCAACAGCAGTCCGGGCGGCACAGCGTGTGCGATCAGATCGGCCAAAGACAAAACCGGGACCTGGTAACGCCGCGCATAGAGATAGGACGCAACGACGACCCCCAGCAAACCACCATGGAAGGCCATACCGCCCTGCCAGATCATCAATATCTCCAACGGGTGCGATAGGTAGTAAGCCGGTTGGTAAAACAGAACGAACCCCAGACGCCCGCCGAGAATCACGCCGAGGATGATCCACGTGATCAGATCCTCCAACTGCTGCGGTTTCATCGGTGGAGTATCTGCAGGCCAAAGTGCCGGGCGCTTCAGCGCCACAGTACCCAATCGCCATGCGATCAGAATACCGGCGATATAGGCCAGCGCGTACCATCTAAGTGCGAACTCCATCCCGAACAGCGAGATCGAGAAAACTTCGGGCGAAAGGTCGGGGAAATTCAGAACAGCCTGCATGTGCGTCTCATTGCCCGGGGTTAGCGGGGCAAGTCAACCTTGAGCCCGGGCCATTCTTTACCCATATAGAGACCAACCGCGATACCGGAGTAAAGCCATGCAAACCCGTAATAAGATTCTTGATGACGTTTCCCAACTGATGACCAACGCCATGGGCGTCGCGCAAGGCGCGCGGGAAGAGGCCGAGAATGCCATGAAGTCGATGATCGACCGCTGGTTAGCCGATCGTGATTTCGTCACGCGCGAAGAATTTGATGCTGTGCGCGCCATGGCCCAGAAGGCGCGCGAAGAGAACGCAGCGCTTGAGGCACGTATTGCCGCGCTTGAAGCCAAGCTGGACAAATAAGTTCCGCACACTCGAGATTTTGAAAAAAGAAAACCGCCGCGCAATCCACGCTGGGATTGTGCGGTGTTGTGTATTTTGACGCCTTACCAAATTTAATCAAGACAAAGCTGGCGGTGGCGCCAATATTTTGATCGCCGTTGCCGACTGTCCACAACTTATTGATGTTATCCCCAACAAATAGGGTTGCCAGAACCCTGCCAGCGGCGCACCATATCTAGTACAGGCAGACTGGGGAAGCCCGGCTTGTAGAGCAAGCAACTAGCGTTGGGGCGCTGCCAGCCCCTAAAAGGCTAGAGATTAGTGAGGTGGCATTATGGCCCTTTCCGAACAGTTTCTCGAAGAAGACCTTCATCCAATCGACATTGTTGAACATCTTGCCGAACACCACGACTGGGATTTCGACCGGATCGGGGATGATCAGATTGCCATGGCTGTCGAAGGACAGTGGCGCACCTATTCGATCACCTTGGCCTGGTCCAACTATGACGAAACGCTCCGCATGGTGTGTTCTTTCGAAATGGAACCTCCATCCGAGCGCGAGAACGAGCTTTATGAGCTGCTCAATAAGATGAATGATCAGTGCTGGGCCGGTGCATTTACGTATTGGGCCAATCAAAAGCTGATGGTCTACCGGTACGGTTTGGTTCTGGCGGGTGGCCAGATGGCCAGCCCGGAACAGATCGACACAATGATCACCGCCGCGGTTCTGAGCGCCGAGCGCTATTACCCCGCGATCCAACTGGTCACCTGGGGCAACCGCGATCCCGAGGATGCAATGCAGGTCGCCATTGCAGAGGCCTACGGTCGCGCGTAAAGATTTGCCCCAAACCGGATATGGAGAGGGGCAATCATGGACATGTCACGCGTCGCCGAGCAGGGGCTGGTTCTTCTGGGATGCGGCAAGATGGGTTCGGCCATGCTCGCCGGTTGGTTGGAGCATGGCCTTCCTACGTCAGCCGTCTGGGTGATCGACCCGTATCCTTCGGATTGGCTGAAGGCGCAGGGCGTCAATATCAACACTCCATTACCCGAGGCCCCGGCGGTCGTATTGGTGGCCGTCAAGCCACAGATGATGGGCGAGGCACTGCCAGCGATCAAAGCGCTGGGCGGAGGCGGCAGCCTGTTTGTGTCAGTCGCAGCGGGCACATCAATCGCCACCTTTGAAGCTTTGTTGGGTGAAGGCACCCCAATTGTGCGGGCGATGCCAAATACACCGGCGGCGATCCGGCAGGGGATCACAGCATTGATCGGCAATGCAAACGCCTCAGACGCCGATATAGCCCTAACGGAAAACCTACTATCCGCAATTGGTGACACAGTTCGCCTTGAGGACGAGGCGCAGATGGACGCGGTGACCGGGCTGAGCGGTTCGGGGCCTGCTTATGTCTTCCACCTGATCGAAACGCTGGCAGCAGCCGGACAGGCGCAGGGCTTGCCGCCTGATCTGGCGATGAAACTGGCCAAATCGACCGTTGCCGGGGCAGGGGCTTTAGCCATGGCGGCAGAGGAAGACCCCTCGCAATTGCGCGTCAACGTGACGTCGCCCAACGGTACGACGCAAGCTGCGCTTGAAGTGCTGATGCATGAAGAAGAAGGTTTCCCCGACCTGTTGCACCGCGCCGTCAAGGCTGCAACTGACCGATCCAAGGAGCTGTCCCGTGAGTGAGATTTCATTCGATGATTTTCTGAAGGTCGACATTCGGGTCGGTAAGGTTGTACGCGCCGAGCCTTACCCAGAGGCCCGTAAGCCCGCGATCAAGATGTGGATCGACTTTGGTGACGAAATTGGCGAGCGCAGAACCTCGGCCCAGATAACGGCGCATTACGATCCGACGACGTTGGTTGGCAAGCAGGTGATGGCCGTTGTCAATTTCCCACCGCGCCAGATCGGCAAGTTCATGTCCGAGGTTCTGGTGCTGGGCCTGCCCGACGACAAGGGCGAGATCGTTCTGATCGGTCCGGATGGCGAGGTTCCAACCGGCGGGCGGATGCACTGATGAAACTTTTGATCGCACGCCCCATGACGGCCGCCGTCGAGGCGCGCGCTCGCGCCGAGTTCGACGTCGAGATCCGCAGCAGCACGTTGCCAATGTCGCCCGACGAAATGCGGCACGCATTGGCCGAATTTGATGTGGTCGTGCCCACCCTGGGCGATCAGTTTTCGGCCACAATTTTCGCGGAAGTGCCGCAACCGCGCTGCAAACTGCTGGCCAATTTCGGTGTGGGGTACAACCATATCGACGTCGCTGCCGCGCAGGCCGCAGGGGTTCAGGTCACTAACACCCCCGGTGCGGTTACCGATGCCACTGCTGACATCGCGATGACGTTGCTGTTGTCGACCGCGCGCCGCGCGGGCGAGGGGGAACGGCTGGTTCGTTCGGGCAAATGGCAAGGCTGGCATCCGACGCAAATGCTGGGGCATCATGTGACCGGAAAACGCGTTGGGATCGTCGGGATGGGCCGAATTGGTCAGGCCATTTCGTGGCGTTGTCATTTCGGTTTTGGGATGGACGTGGCGTACCAGTCGCGCACCCCGAAAGAGGTGGAGTTTCCCGCAGAAAACATACCAGACCTGAAAGAACTTGCGGCTGCGGTCGATTTCCTGGTGCTCGCCGTTCCAGGCGGTGCGCAAACGCGCCACCTGATCAATGCGCCGGTGCTGGAGGCGATGAAACCTTCGGGCATCTTGATCAACATCGCGCGCGGAGAAGTTGTGGACGAATCCTCCCTGATCGCTGCCCTGCAATCCGGTCAGATCGCAGGCGCCGGCCTTGATGTGTATGAGTTCGAACCCACCGTTCCGCAGGCCCTGCGCGATATGGAGAATGTGACGATACTGCCCCATCTTGGCACCGCGACCGAAGAGGTGCGCACCGATATGGGGCATATAGCGCTGGACAACGTTACTGCTTTCGTCGCGGGGCGATCTTTGCCGAACCCGGTCTAGCGCCCGACGGCCTCGCGCCAGTGTTTGCGGCACAGCGAAATATAAGTTTCATTGCCGCCGATCTGCACCTGCGCGCCCTCGGTGATGGCGTTGCCGTTTTCGTCTTGACGGATGACCATCGTCGCCTTGCGGCCGCATTCGCAAATGGTCCGCACTTCGCGCATCTCGTCTGCCAATGCCAGCAAGGCAGCGGAGCCGGGAAACAGGCAGCCCTGAAAATCCACGCGCAAGCCATAGGCAAGCACAGGCACCCGCAGGTCATCCACTGCACGGGCCAATTGCCAGACTTGCTCTTCGGTCAGAAATTGCGCCTCATCGACAAAAACGCAGGTGACGTTCCCTTTTTTCAGGCGCTGTTCAATCATCGCGAACACGTCGGTTCCAGCGGCGAACGTGTCCGCATCAGCCGATATGCCGATCCGCGACGCAATCCTGCCAACACCGGCCCGGCCATCAAGGGCCGCGGTCATCAAATAGGTGTCCATCCCCCTCTCACGGTAATTGTGCGAGGCTTGCAGTAACACGGTCGATTTTCCCGCGTTCATCGTCGAATAATTAAAGTATAGTTTTGCCATGGGTCGGGTCTAAAACGCCTGCTTTGATCGGGCAAGCCATCAAGAGCTTTAATAAGCGACGTCGCCGTTATTGTTGCAGAGGTCGAGCGTAAGCCCATTGGGGATGGATTCCCCCGCCTCAACAACAGCGACGCCGTCGGCCAACATGCGGCCTAACCGTAGCAGGACAAGAATACCGACCCGCAATCACTCATTACTGGCATTAAATGCCTCCACTCACTCACAAAACCCCCGCATATCTGAGGGATAGCCAACATATGACATTTCAATTATGAATCGAGTATGGGAATTTTCTTTTCCCTTTCCCCCGCAATGGCAGATTTAGTGGGGCGTGCAGGCAGTAAAGGTAAAAACATGGCAGATATCGGGGCCTACCTGAAAAAACACACTGAAGCGCTGGTTAAAGACGTGGGAATCGAATCCGCGTGTGAGATTACAGGCAAATCCAAAGCCACGTTGGGCCGTTATTATTCTGACAATGTCGAACATACTGATCGGTTCATGCCGGTCGATGCGGTGGCGCGGCTTGAAGCAGTGGCAAACTTCCCCCACGTCACCTCGGCGCTGGCCGATCTGAAAAATATCACCCTGTCCTATGACGGGCGCAATGACGACAGCCCCCGTACTGGCGGAGTGAATTCCGACGTCATCGCGCTGAGCCAGCGGTTTGCGATGCTGATGACCGAATATCAATCGGCGATCGAGGACGGCATCATCACGGTGAACGAAGCCAAGCGCCTTCTGAGGGAAACCAGCCAGCTGCAACAGGTCCTGCTGGACATGAAGCTGCACCTGGAAGAGGAAAGCGTGAGCTGACGGCGGTTTGCTTTGTTTTTGCTACGGTCAATTACCCCTCGCATGGGGATCACGCGATAAACTATGTTTGACTTCCATACGCCCAAGCTTCCTAAACCTCTGAATCTTGACCTTGCCTTGCTGAACGGCGGCGGGTCATGTCCGAGCCAGTTCTATGGCCAAACCCATGACGAACAGGATGTTTATGTTCGCTACCGAGGCGGTCGGCTGAGCGTTCAGATTGCTGAAAAACCCGGTGCCGACCCCATCAGCGCCGAGCCGATTTTGTCAGCTGATGTTGGCCCGACCTTAGACGGAACGATTTCGCTGAGGCAGTTCTGCCACTATTTTGGTGTCACTGTTCAGGGTGTTGTACCCACGGAAACCAGCCCTGATGCAGACAGAAACACTGACCTGTCCGGACAAACAACCTACCTTCGAGCTTACTTGGACCGGATCACGCTCGAAACGTCTCGGGTAATTTTAAAGGTCTGTACGCAGGCTTTTCCGAATGCGATTTTGGTGCGTCCGGTCTTGGACGAAAAGTTCAGGCTGAAAGAGTTGGCCGAGGTGACAACGGATGTAACCGATGATGGTGTTTGGCTGATCGACGGTTCAACAAGCGTTGCGGACATAAAAACATGCCCAAGCCGTTACGTTTTGCCAACGGAGGGGCAACTCCAGATTCATTTGAGATTCGATCTTTGGAAGTGGCCGCGACCGCGCAATTCGAACAGAGGCTGTGAGCTGGCCTGTCAGGATTTAGGGCGCAATCTGATTGTTGCCGGTTTGCAGGGAATGCCAAAAGAAGAAGAATTGGCTATTTCCAACTTTCACATTTCGACTCAGTTTCCAACTGCTGATATCTCGGCACGGGACGGCCTGAATGAGCTTGGCGATGCGCTAAGAGCCGTATTGCCCGAAACCGACTTAGCGCAGGTCAGGTTGGACAGTGATCAGGTTGTAGCGAGGTTTACGCGGCCACTAGACCCAGTCTTGAACCAGTGGTGCAAGTCAGGGTCAGACCGTTGGTTAGAGGTAACCCGAAAGAGCCGCGACGGTCCTTGGCTTGGTGTTCGCCCCGTGTGATCCCGGCATCAACCGTGTCGCTTCACTATCACCGAACCCACCGAATAACCGGCGCCGAAGGAACAGATCAGCCCTACGTCACCATCAGTCAGATCATCTGAATACTTGGAAAACGCGATGATGGAACCGGCCGAGGACGTGTTTGCATAGTCCTGCAGGATGTTGGGCTGTTCGCCAGCCTCGGGTTCGCGTCCCAGAACCTTCTTGCCGATGAAGTCATTCATGGTCTTGTTGGCCTGATGCAACCACAGACGTTTGAGGTCTGTATTCTCCACACCCTCAGATTCCATGTGATCCGAGATGTGCTTGCTGACCATTGGCAGCACTTCTTTGAAGACTTTGCGTCCGTTCTGCATGAACTGCATGTCACGGCGGTCGACCACCCCGTCAGGGCGTGAACGACGCAGGAAGCCGTTGTTGTTGCGGATATTGTTCGAGAATTCGGTCGCGCAGCGTGTTGACAGAATTTCGAAATGCGGACCCTTCGCGTCTTCGACCCGCTCGATCAAAGTGGCGGTGGCCACGTCGCCAAAGATGAAATGACAATCGCGGTCGCGCCATTCCAGATGCCCTGAACAAATCTCGGGGTTTACCACCAATGCGGCGCGGACCGAGCCGGAGCGGACCATGTCCGCGGCGGCCTGAATCCCGAAAGTGGCCGAAGAACAGGCGACATTCATATCAAACCCGAACCCGTTGATCCCAAGGGCCTGCTGTATCTCGATAGCAACCGCAGGATAGGCGCGTTCGTGGTTCGAGGCGGCGCAGATCACCAGATCAACGTCCTCAGCGCTGCGCCCGGCCTGTTCCAGCGCCTTTTTACACGCATCCACGGCCATCTCGGTCATGATGCCCGGTTCGTCATCGCCACGTTGACGCAACAAGGGATGCATCACGTCAGGGTCCAGAACACCGTCCTTGTCCATCACGTAGCGTTTCTCGATACCCGAGGCCTTGAAGATGAACTCTTCCGACGAATGCTGCATCGGCTCAATCTCACCCGCCGCGATTGCGTCTGCGTTTTGGGCGTTCATCTTGTCGGCATAGGCGTTGAAGGCCGTGACAAGTTCGGCGTTGGTGATGACGTTTTCGGGGGTGAAAACACCTGAGCCGGTGATCGCGGGCGTGTACATGATAAGACCTGAATGTTTCGGATTCGCCCAAAATGCAGGCATACAAGGGTTAGATCAAGAGACGTTGACCCAAGGGAATGTCAAAGTTTCGGCTGAAATCCGCTTCGCTTCTTGAATAGTTCATATTTCGAAGTATATGCGAGGCCAAAGTTACAAACGGATTCACCGATGACCCATGACGACAGTGCGCTGGTCCGCTGCCTCAGCCCCGAAGTGCAGGCGATGATGGGAGTCTATGCGCTCTACTGGAAACTGGAAGAAAGCCTTGACGCACTAGAGGTCGGGCTGAGCCATCAGGAATGCCATATGATGGTCAAGCTTGAGCGACCCAAACGCATGGGCGTTTTGGCTGCAGACATGCTGACGGTGCCGTCCACCATCACGTCAACCGCTGACGCGCTGGAAGAGGCAGGGTACCTGACCCGCCAGCGCGATCCGGAAGACCGTCGGGCTTGGTTGTTGGTTCTGACCGACAAGGGGCTTGAGATGCGACAGGTTCTGATGTCCGAGGCGGGAGACCTGTTCCGCAGAGCTTCTGGGCTGGATGCTGACGAAACTGCCGAATTTGCACGACTGGCCCGGAAGATCCGGGAAAACATAATGAAAACAGGAATTCCTGAGGGATTGAAGAAATGAAACTCTTCACTGTACTGAGCGTCGCTCTGACCGTGTTCGCCACCTCCGTTTTGGCGCAGGATAGCGCCAAGCCCGTAAAACTAATGATGGTCCAAGAGACATCGCCCGGCTTCTCGCGCCAGTTTTTTGGTCGCGTCGCTGCGCGGCAAACCGTCGATCTGGCCTTTCAGGTTTCCGGGCAAATCGTCGAAATGCCGGTGACCGAGGGGTTTGTGATACCCAAGGGCGAGCTGATCGCGCAACTGGATCAGGAACCATTCCAGCGCCGCTATGACCGCGCTGTCCTGCAAAAGGATCAGGCGGATCGTACCGTGGCCCGTCTTTCTCGTTTGCGCGGAACCACAGCCAGCCAGGTGGCGGTGGACGACGCGGAAACCGAAGCGCAACTGGCGGATATCGCCGTCCGCGATGCCGAATACGATCTGGAACATGCAACACTGACCGCGCCGTTTGACGCGTTGGTATCTCGTCGAACGGTCGAGTCTTTTACCACTGTAAACGCAGGGGCACCCATCGTGCGTATCCACGATATGTCCGAATTGCGGATCGAAGTGGATGTGCCGGAAATCCTGTTCCAACGCTCGGGTCAAGAAGATGACATTACGATTACGGCGAAGTTTCCAACCAGCGACGAGGTCTTCCCTCTGCAGATCCGAGAATTTGACGCGGAAACTTCAAGCGTCGGTCAGACGTTCCGTATCCAGTTTGGTCTTACCCCTCCCGAAGGATTGCAGATTTTGCCGGGTTCGTCGGTGACCGTGAATGTGAAGGTCCAGGATGCCCGGACAGGTATCGTTGTGCCTGCAACGGCCATCATTTCGGGCGCAGAGGGCGGTCTGGGCGTCATGGTGTTTTCACCGGTTGGGGCCGATGAAGGCGCCGTCCAGCTAGTGCCGGTTACCATCGAACCCACGCAGACCGGCGAAGTCCGTGTTCTGACAGGGTTGAACGATGGTGACGAGATCGTCGTCGCGGGTGGCAGCACCTTGACAGATGGCCAAGCCGTTCGCCGCTTTGTCGGCTTTGCAAACTGAAGGGCGGATCAATGAACATTGCGCGCGCATCCATTGATCGCCCGATCTATACGTGGCTGATAATCCTGATCGCCCTGTTTGGTGGCGTCTGGGGGTTTCTGTCGTTGGGACGTCTGGAAGATCCGGCCTTCACCATTAAAAACGCGGTCATCGTGACCCAGTATCCCGGTGCAACGGCTGAACAGGTGGCGCTGGAGGTATCCGAGCCACTGGAATCCGCCATCCAGCAAATGGGTGAGGTTGATACGATCACATCCGTGAATCAGCCCGGGCTTTCGCTGATCGAAGTTGAGATCCAATCGACATATGACGGAACCGAATTGCCCGAAATCTGGACCAAGCTGCGCGCCAAGGTGCGTGATACGGCCCGCAGCCTGCCGTCCGGAGTGCAGGCGCCGCTGGTCAATGACAGGTTCGGCGACGTGTTCGGGCTGTTCTATGCGGTAACGGCTGATGGGTTTTCGGACGCTGAAAAACACGAGCTGTCCACCTTCTTGCGGCGCGAATTGCTGACCGTCGAAGGCGTCGCAGACGTAGAAGTGATGGGCCTGCCGCAAGAGGCTATCTTTGTAGAACCCGATCTGGCCATCTCGGTGAACCAGAATGTGCCGCTGCAGTCCATCAATGAAGCTATTGCCAACGCAGACTCTGTGAACGCGTCGGGTTCGCTGCGTTCAGAGAATGACCGTACAACGATCCTGACCGCCGAAGGGTCGGACTCAGTTTCCGCCATCGCCGGTCTGTCTGTCGGTTCGCAGGGGCAGGTGATCAACCTGTTTGACATGTCTGACGTTTTCCGAGGTCGCCAGACCGACCCGGACATTATGATCCGCTTTAACGGGACCGAGGCTTTTACGCTGGGGATCGCTGGCCTATCCTCCGAAAACATTGTTGAGGTCGGCAAGCGCGCCGATGCGAAGTTTGCGGAACTTGACCCTCAGATCCCCTTTGGCGTCGAAATCCTGCCGATCTACCAACAGCACGTGGTGGTGGAACAGGCCTCAAACGACTTTCTTGTGAACCTCGCCATGTCCGTTACCATCGTGGTCATTGTGCTGGCGGTTTTCATGGGGTGGCGCGCGGCTATTGTCGTTGGCTCGACCCTTTTGTTGACCGTGGTGGGAACGCTTCTGTTCATGTCGATGTTCTCGATCGAGATGGAGCGGATATCACTGGGTGCGCTGATCATCGCGATGGGTATGTTGGTGGATAACGCCATCGTTGTTGCCGAGGGTATGCAGATCGCCATGTTGCGCGGCAAGAACTCGCGCGATGCGGCGGATGAGGCTGCGTCCAAGACGCAAATCCCGTTGTTGGGCGCGACGGTAATCGGGATCATGGCTTTTGCTGGGATCGGTCTTAGCCCCGATGCGACGGGCGAGTTCTTGTTCTCTCTGTTTGCGGTGATAGGTGTTTCGCTTTTGCTGAGCTGGGTACTGGCACTGACGGTGACCCCCTTGCTTGGTCACTATTTCTTCAAACAGGGCGAGGAAGGGGCCGTGGATGCCTATGGCGGGATCATGTTCCGTGTCTACGGCGCGATTTTGCGTTGGGCGCTGCGGTTCCGCTGGCTGGTCGTTGCCGGGCTGGTTAGCGTCACTTTTGCCTGTTTCGTCGGGTTCGGTCTGGTAAAGCAACAGTTCTTCCCGGATTCGAATACGCCGCTGTTCTTCGTGCACTACAAGCTGCCGCAAGGTACGCCTATCGCGCGGACGGCTGAGGACATGGCCGTATTTGAGGAATGGCTGGACAACCGCGAAGACGTGGTCGCCGTCACCACATTTGTGGGGCAGGGCGCAACCCGGTTCTTGCTGACCTACTCGGCAGAGAAACCGAACCCCAGTTATGGTCACATGATCATCCGCACCGAAACTCTAGATGACATCCCTGCATTGCAGGCGGATCTTGAGGCGTTTGGCTCGGCGCAATTCCCCGAAGGTGAGTTCCGCACCAAACGTCTGATCTTTGGTCCCGGCGGCGGTGATCCGATCCAGGCGCGGTTCTCGGGCAGTGATCCGGCGGTTCTGCGGCAGCTTGCGGATGAAGCGATCCTGCGGATGCGCGCGGCCTCTGAGAATGCCCTGCATGTTCACCACGACTGGCGTGAAAAAGAGCTGGCTGTTCAGCCTATCTACGCAACCGAACGGGCGCAGACGGCTGGGGTGACCCGTGAAGATATCGCCG
Organism: Ruegeria sp. CDSB013; assembly: GCF_059611165.1. Taxonomy (NCBI): domain Bacteria; kingdom Pseudomonadati; phylum Pseudomonadota; class Alphaproteobacteria; order Rhodobacterales; family Roseobacteraceae; genus Ruegeria; species Ruegeria sp. CDSB013. The sequence continues at coordinate 96,212 of NZ_JBXWPA010000003.1, forward strand.
GAACGCTGCAATTCTCGACCGATGGTGTCAGGGCGGGTGTGTTCCGTGAACGCGACCGCCTGATCCCGATCATTATTCGCCGCCCTGCGGACGGAGATTACTCGATCGTTGACCAGGTCGTTTATTCGGATCAGTCAAACAGATTTGTTCCAATCGAACAGATGGTCGACGGGTTTGAATACCAATCGCTCAATACGTTGGTTCACCGCCGCGACAGGGTGCTGACCATCACGGTCGGGGCCGAAATCCCTGCGGGCCTGACGGCGGCTCAGGTCCACTCGGAAGTACGCGCTGCAATCGAAGAGATGGAGCTGCCTGCTGGTTATCGCATGGAGTGGGGTGGCGAGTTCGAAAACGCGGGTGACGCCAACGAAAGTTTGGGCCGTCAGTTACCGGTCAGCCTGCTGATCATGGTGCTGATTTCGGTGCTGATTTTCAACGCTGTCCGTCAGCCGATTATCATCTGGTTGCTGGTGCCGATGTCCGTGAATGGTGTGGTCATTGGACTGCTGGGCACGGGTCTGCCGTTCACATTCACGGCACTGCTGGGTCTGCTCAGCCTGTCAGGGATGCTGATCAAAAACGGCATCGTACTGGTCGAGGAGATCGATCTTGTCCGCGAAACCGGCAAGGGCCTGCGCGAGTCGATCATCGAGGCTTCGGTCTCGCGTCTGCGCCCCGTGATGCTGGCCGCAATCACCACTATTCTGGGCATGGCGCCGTTGCTGACGGATGCGTTCTTCAAATCCATGGCGGTGACGATTATGGGTGGTCTGGCTTTCGCGACAATTCTGACGATGGTCGCGGCACCCGTCTTCTACATGATCTTCTTCGCGCGAGATGAAAAGCGTGAGATTAAAGAAGCCGCTGCGTAACAGCTCAGATTTTTGTCGAATTTCTCAAACCCGGCTAGTGTCCTATCCAGCCGGGTTTTTCGACCAATTGACTCGGTCTAAGGCCGCCTGCGTTTCAGGGGCAATGTCATAGTTGGATCGGGCATTAGTATCATAACTTCGCCAAGCGCTCGACGTGATTGCCTTGCAATGCCAGATGCCATTGGATTTTGGGGTGATCAGACTGCCTCGTGACTTCAACAGCCCGATTGTGTGGACGTGCCATGACGTAAACCAAAGAGGACCAGAGGGCGCGATGCAGTATTTGGCTCTGCACAGTTTGTCGTCCGCCTTTTTGCGGATGTGATCGGAATGTCGAAAATTTTCGGTGCAGCCTGCATCCGGATACCGCCATTCCACACCCAGGCGGACAAACCCGGTTGGCCGTTTTTGGGTGAGGTCAAAAATTGAACCGCTTTTGCACCAGACCAGTTCATCAACATCACATTGAAGAACCGCGCGAGCGCCCGAAAGAAAACGCAAGCGCGCGATGTTCAGCAGCGAAGTCTGCAGAAACATCGTATTGTGACGGTTTTTGCCCTTTCTGTCTTGCGAAACAACGCCGTACCTGAAAGGCGCGGACAGCACCGTTGGGTTATGGATCCCACCTCGCCTCAGCGCTTCGCGGATGTCGTCCAGCCCATACCAGGTTGAGGCATTGTCGAAGAACAGCATCTGCTCCAGCCCATGCATCTGACAATGGTAACGAGCAAAATCTTCAATCCAGGTCAGGTCGTTGTCACGCGACAAGGTTACGGCCACGTTTTTCCCAGTGTGAGGGGCAGAATCCTGTTCGACCGAATTCACGGGCGACTCGACGCTTGAACCGGCCCATTCAAACCTTAGGGTTTGTGGCTTCTTTGATGCCCGGATGAACAATACATCATAGAACTCATCGGACTTCAGGCGGGGTTTCCCGACTTTGTCTTCATCCAGATAAAACTGGCCTTCTCGGATCACGTGGTACAGGCCGAACAGTTTTGGGCAGAAAACCACCAGGCTGCCCCGGTCCCAAAATGCATCGTACCAGAACGTGTCATAGTCGTACACGTGCTCGGTATAGTCTGGGCCAACATGGCCCGGTTTCATTTCGCGGCGTAGCCCGAGTTCCGTAAGGCTGCTGGAGGCAAAAATCGGATAGTGCTCTTGTGTCAATGTCGTTGCCTTAAACTTGCTGGCAATTTCGAATTGTTGCCGCCAACTTACATGCGCTTAGATAGCCAGCTCATCGGTATTTCTAGCGCCGGGTTCAGTCGCCCGGATCCCTCGCCGGGTCATAGTGATAATAAAAACAGGACAGTTTGTTCCCGTCAGGGTCACGCAGATAAGTGACATAGAAATCAGGTGCGTAATAGTCTCTTGTACCCGGGGCACCAGTGTCTGTGCCACCATGCTCCAGCCCTGCAGTGTGAAACTGTCGGACCGTTGCGGCGCTTTGGGTGGGAAACGCGATCATCGTCCCGTTGCCCACATCGGCAGGGTTCCCGTCAAAGGGTGTGTTTATCCAGAACCCGGTCCCATCGTCTGGTTCGGTTCCCCAACCCGCACGATCTTTGGTCCATCCCGGAAGGCGTGGCAGTTCCAAGACAGAAAAGATCGCGTCATAGAACTTAATGGCCCGCGACAGGTCATTTGTTCCATAAGTGACGTAAAGGCGCACGGCTTCCCCCGATTTAGGGACGGTATCACACGGCCTTTATATCGGAGGGTTACAGAAAAACGGCACTGAAAGCTGTTTTAGATCAGCGGGACAAAGGGCACATCACACGCTGCAAGCGTCATCATTGCGGCGAAAACGATAAACCTGCGCATTTGTTTTTTTCCTTCTGCTCAATCATAGAAAAGATGCGCGCCCGGGGACACAAGGTCAACGGGCGCGCGAAACGTTCGGTCGTGTAAGCAGGTTAAGGCCGATCAGCCCTGCAGCGATCTAACCTCGACATCGCCTTCGGTCTGCGCCTTAATCGCCAGCGCGGCGGCGTGGCTTGCGGCAGCTGTCGTGTAGTATGGGATCTTGTCATACAGTGCGATGGACCGGATGGCCTTGCTGTCCTCAACCGCCTGCGCCCCTTCGGTGGTGTTCATCAGCAGCTGAACTTGACCGTCTTTCAACATATCGACCACGTCCGGGCGACCCTCATAGACCTTGTTGACGATCTCACAGGCAACGCCTTGCTCGGCCAACCAGCTTTGTGTGCCACGGGTCGCGACAAGCGAAAAGCCCTGTTCCGTCAGAACTTGAGCGGCTTCAAGCATAGCGGCACCTTTATCGGCGTCCTTGATCGAGATAAACGCACGACCCGAAGAGGGCAGAACCATGCCTGCGCCCATCTGCGCCTTGAGGAAGGCGCGCGGGAAGTCGCGGTCCCAGCCCATGACCTCGCCAGTGGAACGCATTTCCGGGCCCAGAATGGTGTCAACGCCGGGGAAGCGGGCAAAAGGCAAAACAGCCTCTTTCACCGAGAACCACGGCATGTCCGGATCGGCCAGCGTCATCTGGTCGGCAATCTTGGTATCCTGACCATCCTTGTATGCGGGGCGCATAGGGAAGTTCGATAGTTTCTCACCGGCCATGACGCGTGCTGCAATCGAAGCAATCGCACTGTCGGTCGCCTTGGCCACAAACGGTACGGTCCGCGAGGCGCGTGGGTTCACTTCGATCAGGTAGATTTCATCGTCCTTGATCGCGAACTGCACATTCATCAGGCCGACAACGTTCAGTGCCTTGGCCAGCTTGAACGTCTGGCCCTTGATCTGATCGATAATCTCTGCCGACAGAGAGTAGGGCGGCAGCGAACAGGCCGAGTCGCCGGAATGTACGCCCGCCTCTTCGATATGCTGCATGATGCCCGCAACATGCACGTCGGTACCATCGCACAGCGCATCCACGTCCAGCTCGACCGCACCGGCCAAGTAGCTGTCCAGCAGCACAGGGCTGTCGCCCGAGACGACCACGGCCTCGTTGATGTAGCGCCTCAGTTGGTCCATATCGCGCACGATTTCCATCGCGCGGCCGCCTAGAACGTAAGAGGGGCGGATTACCAGCGGAAAACCGATCTCTTCAGCAATATCCAGCGCTTGCGCGTCGGTTGAAGCGATGCCGTTTCTGGGCTGTTTCAGACCCAGATCACTAACCAGCGCCTGAAAGCGTTCACGGTCTTCGGCCAGATCGATGGCATCCGGAGTGGTGCCCAGGATCGGAATGCCTTCGGCTTCCAGCGCGTTGGCCAGTTTCAGGGGCGTCTGACCGCCGTACTGAACAATCACGCCGTGCAGCGTCCCGTTTTCCTGTTCCTTCGTCAGGATTTCCATGACGTGTTCGAAAGTCAGAGGTTCAAAATAAAGACGATCCGAGGTGTCGTAGTCGGTCGACACGGTCTCGGGGTTGCAGTTGATCATGATGGTTTCATAACCAGCGTCGGTCAGCGCGAAACAGGCGTGGCAGCAGCAATAGTCGAACTCGATGCCTTGACCAATCCGGTTCGGGCCACCGCCAAGGATGACGACTTTCTTGCGGTCAGACGGACGCGCCTCGCATTCTACGTCACCCATCATGGGGGCTTCGTAGGTCGAGTACATATAGGGCGTCTGCGCCTCGAACTCGGCGGCGCAGGTGTCGATGCGTTTGAACACGGCTGTAACGCCCAGATTGCGGCGCGCCCGGCGGACGTTGTCTTCGTCACGACCAGTCAGATTTCCCAAACGCGCGTCAGTAAAGCCCAGCATCTTGAGCTTACGGATGCCTTCCTCGGTCACGGGCAGGCCGTCTTTGCGCACTTGGCGTTCGGCTTCGATTATCTCGCGGATACGGGCAAGGAACCAAGGGTCGAACTTGGTGACGCCAAAGATCTCATCGTCGGTCAGCCCGTGGCGCATTGCTTGCGCGATGGTGCGCAGACGGTCGGGCGTCTGCTGGCTGATTGCTTTGATGACGGCGGCCTTGTCGTCGGCTTCGTCCCAGACACCGACATTCAGGCCGGGGATTTCCACCTCATCAAACCCGGTCAGACCCGATTCCATCGAAGCCAGCGCCTTTTGCATCGATTCGTGGATGGTACGGCCGATAGACATGGCCTCACCCACCGATTTCATGGCGGTGGTCAGGTAGGGCTCGGAGCCGGGGAATTTCTCGAACGCGAATTTCGGAATCTTGGTGACAACATAGTCGATGGTCGGCTCAAAGCTGGCCGGGGTGACTTTGGTGATGTCGTTGTCCAGCTCATCCAGCGTATAACCGACGGCCAGCTTGGCGGCGATCTTGGCAATCGGGAAACCGGTTGCCTTTGACGCCAGCGCCGAAGAACGCGATACGCGCGGGTTCATCTCGATCACGACCATCCGTCCGTCGACCGGGTTGATCGCCCATTGTACGTTCGATCCGCCGGTCTCGACGCCGATCTCGCGCAGCACGGCAATCGAGTGATTGCGCATGACCTGGTATTCTTTGTCGGTCAGCGTCAGGGCTGGGGCAACGGTGATCGAGTCGCCGGTGTGCACACCCATGGGGTCGACGTTTTCGATGGAGCAGACGATGATGGCGTTGTCCGCAGTGTCGCGCACCACCTCCATCTCGTATTCTTTCCAGCCCAGCAGGCTTTCATCGATCAGGATTTGGCCAACGGGCGAGGCATCCATGCCCGTGCGGCAAATATGAATATAATCCTCGCGGTTATACGCCACGCCGCCGCCGGTGCCGCCCAGCGTAAAGGCGGGGCGGATGATGGCGGGTAAGCCCACATTTTCAAGGGTTTCAAGGGCCAGTGCCACACCGGCGTCCAGGTCTTTCTTGCCGCTTTCGTCCTTGGGGGCCGTCACGATCTCGGCCTTTGGGTTTTCGATACCCAGCCGGTCCATCGCCTCGCGGAACAGGGCGCGGTCTTCAGCCATTTCGATGGCGTCGCGTTTAGCGCCGATCATCTCGACACCAAATTTGTCCAACACACCCATCTCTTCCAGCGCGAGTGAGGTGTTCAGGCCAGTCTGACCACCCATAGTGGGCAGCAGGGCGTCGGGGCGCTCTTTCTCGATGATCTTGGCGACAACCTCGGGCGTGATCGGCTCGATATAAGTCGCGTCGGCCAATTCGGGGTCGGTCATGATCGTGGCGGGGTTTGAGTTCACCAGGATGACCCGGTACCCTTCTTCCCGTAGTGCCTTGCAGGCCTGAGCGCCGGAATAGTCGAACTCGCAAGCCTGACCAATAACAATGGGGCCCGCCCCGATGATCATGATCGACTGAATGTCGGTTCTTCTCGGCATGGCCACGTTCCTTCGATTGTCCGCGATTCAGGGCACCCCCAAGCGCCCAAATTGTCCTGCGTTATAGGGACCGCGCGAAAAGGTGCAAGGGGGATCGGAAACAGGGGCGAAATTGCCGCTTTCCCCCCTTTCCCTTGGCGGCGTATTCTCTATACCGCGCAGCACGACAAATGAGGATGCAATTGCGTATTCGTTTTGATCAGGGGCCAGCCGGATCAGGAACCAGTTTTGACCGGCCAGCCGAAATGATCCGCGCGGACAATGCGGAGGACGTGCCCCAAGCGTTGGAGGCGCTGGACGAGGCGCGCGCGCAAGGGGCTTGGTTGGCTGGCTATGCCAGCTATGAGCTAGGGTACGTGCTGGAACCGCGCCTGTCTGAGCGTTTGCCAGAAGGCCGCCGGCTGCCTTTACTATGCTTCGGCGTTTATGATCGCCCCATTCAGCGGGAATTGCCGGTTGCATCCGGTGGCGTGACCCAGTTTGAGCCGCGCTGGGACGAGGCGCGGTACACGCAGGCGTTTCAACACGTGCATGACGCCATTGGGGCAGGGGATATTTATCAGGCCAACCTGACATTCCCGATTGATATGACTGTAGAGGGCGATAGCGCCGCGCTTTATGCCGCGCTCACGGCCGGACAGCCCGTAGGTCATGGCGCGTTGATCCAGCAGGATGGGTTGCCCGATCTGCTCAGCCGGTCTCCTGAGCTGTTCTTTCGCACGAACGCGGACCGCGGGATCGAAACCCGCCCAATGAAGGGGACCCAACCCCGCAGCGAGGATATGGCTGAAGACGCCCGGCGTCGCGCGTTCCTGGCGGTCGACGAAAAGAACCGGGCTGAAAACCTGATGATCGTCGATCTGTTGCGCAACGATATCAGCCGCGTCGCGATGCCCGGATCCGTCAAGGTGCCCGAACTGTTCAAGGTCGAAACCTATGCGACCGTGCATCAGATGATCTCGCTGGTGCAGGCGCAGCTGCACATGGGCGCCGAGCTGTCCGATATCCTGACGGCTTTGTTTCCCTGCGGCTCCATTACCGGTGCCCCCAAAATTCGAGCCATGGAGATTTTGTCCGATCTCGAACCCTGGCCTCGCGATGTTTATTGCGGTGCAATCGGGTGGGCTGCGCCGGACGGGCGTTCCGAATTCAACGTGGCCATCCGGACCCTGATGGTCGAGAATGGCGCGGCCACCCTCAATGTCGGCGGTGGAGTGATCTGGGACAGCACGGCCCCATCGGAATATGAGGAAGCGCTATGGAAAGCTCGCTTTGCCCACCAGCTGACCCTGACTTCCGCCTGATCGAAACACTGGCCTTTCGACCCGGGCAAGGGTTCGTTCGCCGAGATCGGCATCTGGCCCGTATGGCTCGGTCAGCTGCGGCCATGGGCATTCCTTTCGATGTGTGCGCCGCCATCCAGACACTGGACGCTGTCGTAGGGCAATCACCTCTGCGTTGCCGGCTTACGCTGGCAGTTGATGGAACACACGATGTGACAACCGGAGTACTGGCCGATAACCCACCATTATGGCGGGTCGCGGTCACCAAAATGCGGCTTTCCGCGTCGGATGTTTGGTTGCAGCACAAGACGACACAACGCTCTGTTTATGATACGGCTCGCGCATCGCTGCCGGACGGAATAGACGAATTTCTGTTTCTGAATGAACGTGAAGAACTGTGCGAAGGGACCATCACCAACCTGTTCCTGCATATGCCGGACGGCCGTCGTCTGACGCCAAAGCTGACCTGTGGTTTGCTTCCGGGGATTCTGCGAGAAGAACTGATTGATAATAAACAGGTTACCGAAAGCGTCTTGTCCTTGACCGATCTGAAAAACGCGGAAAAAGTTTTCGTAGGGAATTCCTTACGTGGCCTGATCCGGGCGGAATTGGCGGTATTGTGAGCAAACAAAGCGATTGGGCGCATGACGGGACGCATCACCTGCGGCTACGGCTGGAGTTCGGCCTGTTCTTTGTCGCAGTACCAGTTCTGATCGCGGTCTTTTTTCCTCCGAATTGGATGTTTCCGTCGCTGTTCACCTTCACGGCCATCGGTATCATCCTGCTCCATTACACGCCGGGTTTTGCCTGGGCCGAACTTCGGTACAACTGGCGCAATTGGACGTGGCGCGAGCTCGCTCTCTTCACTGTTGCCATGGCGGCGTTTTGCTCGGCGGTCGTCATGGCGAAGCGACCGGATGTTGCATTTCGCATGCTTCTCTACCGGCCCGAATTCCTGGCAGTGATCTGGCTGGCTTACCCGATTGCTTCGGCCCTTCCGCAAGAGCTTTTGTTCCGGTCGCTGTTCTTCCGCCGCTACCAGGCGATCCTGCCAAACGGGAAGGCGGCTTACCTACTGAACGCGTCCTTGTTTTCGCTGGCCCACCTGATGTACTGGAGCTGGATTGTCGCCATCATGACCTTTGGCGGAGGGCTGTTGTTCACTTGGGCCTACCGCCAACGCGGGTCGTTTTTCTACGCGGTCCTGCTGCACGCTATTGCGGGTAATGTTATCTTTGCGGCGGGTCTGGGCATCTATTTCTATTCCGGCAACGTGCAAAGGCCGTTTTGACGGCGCGACCTGCCTTGACTTTCCAAGCCTGACAGGGTGTACCGGCGCGACGAATTCTACGCCCGAAGGGATAAATCCATGCACGCCTACCGCAGCCACACCTGCGCCGCACTGACCGCCGCCAATGTCGGTGAAACCGTCCGCCTGTCCGGTTGGGTGCATCGGGTACGAGATCACGGCGGCGTGCTGTTCATCGATCTGCGCGATCATTTCGGTGTGACACAGGTTCTGTGTGATGGCGACAGTGCAGCTTTTGCCGAGCTTGAGAAAGTACGTTCGGAATGGTGTATCCGCATCGACGGCACCGTCAAAGCACGTGACCCGGAGCTGGTGAACTCGAAACTGCCGACCGGTGAGATTGAAGTTTACGTGCGGGAGCTTGAGGTTCTGGGCGCGGCTGACGAACTGCCGCTGATGGTGTTCGGAGATCAGGAATACCCCGAAGAAACGCGTCTGCGCTACCGTTACCTGGACCTGCGTCGCGAAGCTATGCAGCAGAACATGACCCTGCGCTCGGATGTTGTTTCTTCCATGCGCAAACGTATGTGGGATCAGGGCTTCCGCGAGTATCAGACGCCGATCATCACCGCATCTTCGCCTGAAGGCGCGCGCGACTTCCTTGTGCCGTCGCGTTTGCATCCGGGCAAGTTTTACGCGCTGCCGCAGGCCCCGCAGCAGTTCAAACAGCTGATCATGGTGTCGGGCTTTGACAAGTATTTCCAGATCGCACCGTGCTTCCGTGACGAAGATCCGCGTGCCGACCGTTCGCCCACCGATTTCTATCAGCTTGACCTTGAGATGTCGTTTGTCGAACAGCAAGACGTGTTCGACACGATCCAGCCGGTTCTGACCGGTGTGTTCGAAGAGTTCGGCGGTGGCCGCAAGGTCGATCAGGAGTGGCCGCAGATCTCCTACAAGGATGCTGCATTGTGGTACGGTTCCGACAAGCCGGACCTGCGCAACCCTATTAAAATGCAAGTGGTCTCTGACCACTTCCGCGGGTCTGGCTTCGCGATTTTCGCGAAGCTGTTGGAGCAGGAAGGCACCGAAATCCGCGCCATCCCCGCGCCGACCGGTGGTAGCCGCAAGTTCTGCGACCGCATGAACGCCTTTGCTCAGAAAGAGGGTCTGCCCGGCATGGGCTACATCTTCTGGCGCGATCAAGGCGAAGGGATGGAGGCCGCAGGACCGCTGGCCAAAAACATCGGCCCCGAGCGCACCGAGGCGATCCGTCAGCAGCTGGGTCTGGGCGTTGGCGATGCTGCCTTCTTCCTGGGTGGTAAGCCGAAAGCCTTTGAAAAGGTCGCTGGTAAGGCTCGCGACGTGATCGGTGAGGAACTGAACCTGACCGAGAAAGACCGCTTTGCTTTTGCTTGGATCGTGGACTTCCCGATCTACGAGCAGGACGAAGAAACCGGTGCGATCGACTTTGAGCACAACCCGTTCTCGATGCCGCAAGGCGGGATGGAAGCGCTGCTGGGGAACCCCTTGGACGTGCGTGGCTATCAGTACGACCTGGCCTGTAACGGGTACGAGCTGGTGTCGGGCGCGATCCGGAACCACAAGCCGGAAATCATGTTGAAAGCCTTTGAACTGGCTGGATACGGCGAAGAAGAAGTGAAAAGCCGCTTTGGCGCGCTGTTCAACGCCTTCCATTATGGTGCCCCGCCGCACGGTGGCTGCGCCGCTGGTATCGACCGTATCGTGATGTTGCTGGCCGATGAAGCCAACATCCGCGAGGTCATGATGTTCCCTATGAACCAGCGTGCCGAGGATCTAATGATGGACGCACCATCCGATCCGACCTCGGATCAGATGATGGAGCTGGGCCTGCGGATCATCCCTCAGGACTGAGAATAGCAAAACCCGCTGCTGACCCTGCAGCGGGTTTTTTCATGGCTTGTGCTTGTACAAAGGTCATGGCTATGGACCGGTATTCATCGCTTGGTCGCAGGTCTGCATAGCCCGTTTGTTGGCGACCTATTCCCATGGGTCCCTAAATGACTTCCGGCTAGAGCGAATATCGCGGGCGGTGGCGCGGGTTTGCCAGTAGACCCAAAGGCACAAGATCGTTGCGGTTATGAAGTAAGCGGTCATCATCTCAAATCGCCTCACGCTGTTCCAAACGGGTCTGCACAATCCCGGCGACCTGAGCGGCCACGGCCGTTACTGGGGTTCCGTCTGCCCGCGACTCGGCAAGCCGCTGGGCCGCTTCGGCCAAAACCGTATCCTCGGCATCGCGGGCAACCCCGCGCAGAAACTGTGCCGCGTAATCCAGCGTGCGCTGATCATTCGGACCGGCCAGAATGTCGGCGATATGCGCCATGTCATCCTGATAGGCCAACGGATCGGCGTTAATGATCTCATCCCGGACGGCATGCAGGCTGCTGGGTCGGCGATCTTCGGGCAAACGTTCCAGGATGGACGTCTGAAAATAGGCCAGCGATTTGAGGGGTTTCGCTAAAAACCCGTCGGCACCGGCCCGCATTGCGGTGCGTTTCATGTGGTCATCCCCGGACATGCCAAGAATGGCCCCAATGCGGGGCGCAGCCTCAGACAGATCAGCGATCAGATCCGCGCCGGACCCGTCCGGCAGACCCATGTCCACGATGATGACAGACGGGCGGTAGATCTGCAGGTGACGCCGTGCCGATTGCAGGCAATCCGCCCGCCTGATGCGCGCGCCGCTGTGCAGGCACATCAAGCGGATGGCGTCGCAGGCATAGCGGCTGTCTTCCACAACCAGAATAGTTTGTCCCAGCAGGGGCCGCGTGGCCGTCGGCTGCGCGGGAGAGGCGAAGGGGCTCGAATCGTCCATGGCGGAACTCCTAATCAGCAGATACGTCACGCTAGGAACTTCTGGCTAACAGGGCGTTAACGGCAATTTGGCGCACTTGTTCTTTGTTCAATCAGCCCCCATAACCGCTGCAACGCAGAACAGAGGAGAGTTCCATGATTGGTCGCCTGAACCACGTAGCCATTGCCGTACCCGATCTTGAGGCCGCCTCGGAGCAGTATCGCAACGCGCTGGGCGCGAAAGTCGGCGCGCCGCAGGATGAGCCGGATCACGGCGTCACAGTTGTGTTCATCGAACTGCCCAATACCAAGATCGAACTGCTTTATCCGATGGGCGATGACAGCCCGATCAACGGGTTTCTGGAAAAGAACCCCGCTGGCGGCATCCACCATGTCTGCTATGAGGTCGAGGATATCATCGCTGCCCGCGATCACCTGAAAGAAACCGGCGCGCGCGTGCTGGGTTCGGGTGAGCCCAAGATCGGTGCGCATGGTAAACCGGTGCTGTTCCTGCACCCCAAAGATTTTAACGGCTGCCTGGTCGAACTGGAACAGGTGTAACCTAACCCCGGAGGGGATAAGATGTCGATTACTGGTGCGGCCGTTCTGTTCGCTGTGATCTGGTTCATGACCTTGCTGGTGGTGCTGCCAATCCGCATCAAGACGCAGGGCGATCTGGGTGATATCGTTCCGGGCACCCACGCGGGCGCACCTGAAGAGCATCACCTGAAGAAAAAGATGTGGATCACCACCGGTATCACGGTGGTGCTCTGGGCCATTATCGCAGGCATCATCCTGTCCGGCATGATTTCCGTGCGAGACTTCGACTGGCTGAACCAGCTGGAGCCGCAGCGCTGATCTTTAAGCCATAGACCCTGATAGCTTGTGGTAGATATGGGTGAACGTTGCGACCCCAAGGATTGGGATCACAAGGTTCACCAGGGGCACGGATAGCGGGATCGCCATCAAAATGCCTGCCATCCAGATGGTCGTTGCGTGTTTGGCGCGCAGCTTACGTGCACCTTCGCGACCCAACCTGCGCATGGCCGCCAGCGTAAAGTATTCCCGCCCCAACAAGAAACCGTTCATGCCCCAGAAGATGAAGGGAGCGAGTGGGGTAAAGATTGCATAGAGAATCAGGGCCAGCAGGTTGGCAACGATCAGAACTCCCATGAAGCTCAGCCCGTCGCGCAGGCTTTCGCTGAATGGAATGCCGGGTACAGCAGGCAAAGATGGGTAATGCTTGTCTTCGACCGCTTGCGCGACGTCTTCCAGAAACATCGACGTAATCGCCGAGGCCACCGGGACCATCAGAAATACGGGCAGGATCAGGACGACAAAGATGCCGGAATAATTCAGCACGTCGTTCAACCACGGCACGGCACCGATAAAGGGCAGAGAGATCTCGTTCCCCGACAGCCTGTTTATCAGCCAGATCGCCAAAGCACATGCGGCGATCAGCAAAACAATCGTCAGACCAACGCCGCGCAACAGGACAGCCCGGAACTTTGGGTCGCCGATCTGTCCCAGCGCTGCAAAAAAGGCGTTGAGAATGGTCATTCCGAAACCCACTGCGTCAACCCATCCACGTCAGGGCGGGGTCTTTCGGGCGGTGCTTTGCCCTCGGTCGCGATATGGACCAGACCCGCGACGCGCTCATTATCTTGTAGCCCGAACGCCTTTTTGCAAAAGTCCCGGTTGTGGGTCTGCCAACCGGACAGCCAGTTCGCGCCCCAACCCGCAGCAAGCGCCGCGTTCAGCAAAGCCAGGCACACTGCGCCGGCGGAATAGGTTTGTTCAATCACCGGGATTTTCGCGGAGGGTTTTTGTACCTCGATCACGGCGACCGCCAGATGGCCCATGTCAAACTGACTGCGGGCCTTGGCGATATCCTCAGCAGTTTTACCAAGGGCAGCACCGCAGTCTTCGGTCAGCTGCGCCAGGCGCGGCATGGCACCTTTCTCAAGCACGATAAAACGCCAGGGTTCCAGCTTGCCATGATCCGGGCTGCGTGCGGCGGCGGTCAGCAGGGGCAACAGCTGGTCCCGCGTCGGGGCGGGTTCAATCAGCGTTTTCGCAGGGCGCGACCGTCGCGATTGCAGAAACTCCAGAGCGGCCGGATTCTTCAAGGACATATGTTAACTTCCTTTACATAGGCGGTTGTGTATGTGGTTGAACATCTGGCGGGTTTCAAGGGCAAGTGGCTGGATGCAGGAGATCAATTTCACTCCCTGAGCGTTCGTGCAAGGATGTTCAAGAAGAAGAGAGGGAAGATGGCCAAACCAAAGCTGCGAAATGTACCGGATCTGAGCGCGCACGCCGTACCCGATGAAGGGATCGAGGTCCGGGTCACGCCGAAAGCTGCGAAGGATGGGATTTTAACCGATCAGGGAAACATTCGCATCACCGTCACCGCGCCGCCCGAAAATGGCAAGGCAAACGAGGCGGTGCGCAACATTTTGGCCGTGGCCATGGGGGTGGCACCGTCCACTCTGATCCTCAAGCGGGGGCAGACGTCGCGCGACAAGGTATTTGTCTATTCACCCTGATCCGGTGTTTCCCGGATTTGGTACACGCCTTCCGGCAAGTCCAAAGCCGCCGCCAGATCGCGCACCTGTTCTGGGGACAACGTGATCCTCTGAATCTGATCCGTGCGCGGGTCCAATTGTTCAAGCGTCACACATTCGGCGAAGCTGTTGATGACGACATCCTCTTGCAAAGGCTTGGGGCCTTCGTCCACCAGAGTAATGACTGTCGAGTCGAATTCATGCTCAATCGAAAACATGAAAGCAGAGTGCAGGTCAGCCGAATGCAATGCAACCCGTACCTTACCAATCGGGCTGTGGTGATTGGCGCGGCTCCGCGCTATGGTCGTGAAAACGGGCCAACCGTTTCAAAGGATTATGAATGTATCGTCTGATCTGTTTGTTTCTTCCTCTTTTTCTGGCGGCCTGTAGTGCTGGCGAGATGCGATTGCAGCCCGCGACCCAATGGTCGGGGACCTTGGGTGAGTATCAGGTAGAGGCGGCCGCGGTTCGAGATGTCAGCCGCTCCATCGGCAAGGAAGCCCGGGCAGAGTGTCTGAAGCGGGCCAAAGTCAAAAATTGCGATTTCACGGTTCTTGTTGATCTCAATCCACAGGCGGAAGCGAATGCGTTTCAGACCTTGGATAACAGAGGCCAGCCGGTGATCATTATGACCCGTTCCATGATTCAGTCAGCACAAAACCCAAATGAACTGGCTTTTGTCCTTGGGCATGAAGCGGCCCATCACCTTCTGCGCCATATCCCCCGCCAGTCGAAAAACGCGCAAGAAAGCGCTGCAATATTCAACAATCTGGGCAAGCTCTTTGGAGAAGAGGGCGAAGACCTGGAGCGAACACAGAAAATTGGGGCGGAAGTGGGTGTTCAATTGAACGTCAAGGCCTTCGAGCTTGAGGCTGACCAGTTGGGCACAATTATTACCCACAATGCCGGATACAACCCGTTGATCGGCGCAAAGTACTTTGACCGCATCCCGGACCCGGAGGACAGTTTTCTGGCGTCACATCCGCCGAATGCGCAGCGTGTGCAGATGGTTAAGAACACCGCCCGAAAACTTGGGCTGACGCAATGACCCAAATAACAAGGCTGGGTGTAATCCTGACAGATCGTGGGTCAAAATACGCGGTGTCGGGAGCTGCGGTGCAAATGCGCGAGGACGTGGATGCCGTGCTGCAAGATCTCAAATCCGACAAAGCCTATGCCAAGGCGACGCACAATACCTGGGCGGCGATCTTGCCGACAGGGGCTCTCAAGGCTGACGATGGAGAAAGCGGTGCCGGAATGGTTATCCTGCGCATGCTCGAAAGGGCCGGACTGGAGGGCCACGTCATCATTGTCACCCGCTGGTACGGCGGCAAAAAACTGGGCGGTGTCCGGTTTCGCAGGGTGCAGGATGCGACCCGCGCCTATCTGGACCATATCGGTGCCGGGTCTTGACCTGAGTCAAATGCCTGTTCGGGCCGCTGCGCTATCCTGCCAGAACTGTGCGACAGGGAGACAGCGCAATGCTTGGCAAAAATACTCTGAAACGACATGCGGAACTGGTCGACCAGATGGCAACCCACGTCGGGGTCGATCTGGAAGATGCGGCCATAGGCGGTGACGTCTCGATTGACCAGATCTCTGATGCGGTCCTGCGTTGCAGAGATTGTTCGAACCCCGATCATTGCGCGCAATTTCTGGCACAATCTGCCCAAGACCAGAAAACCCCGGAATACTGCAGGAACACGTCCCTGTTTGACCGCCTCACTTCGCTGTCGGAAAGCAAGCGCGACGGATAAGAAAAATCATGCCGCGCCATCGCCGCGTTTGTGCAAACAAAAGGCAGACTTGCCAATGACCCGAGATACTCTGGGCGACGTGGAGAAACACTTTTGGCTAACCCGGTCGGTAGCCAGATGTATGGATGTTTCGTTGACCGAAGCGATGGCCGAGGGGCGGTTGACCACCAATGGTTATGCGGAGATCGTGACGCGCTGTCGTGCGTCTGGGTGCAGCGACCAATGCGAATTGTGGTTGTCGAAACAACAGGTCAAAGCCGATTCGGCCCCTGAATTCTGCGTGAATGCAGAAACGCTGAACGCTTTGAAGACTTAGTCAGAGCTTGGAATGCGAACCGTCGCACAGCGGCGGATTGGCCGTTTGTTTGCACCCGCAAAAGAACACCTTCTTGCTGGTCTCGGCAGTAAACTTCACTGGTTCAAACTGGGTTCCCTTGTGTGAACCATCGCAGAAGGGCTGGCGCTCTGACTTGCCGCAAGCACACCAGAAATAGGTTTTCCCTTCGGTCACTTCGACCGGGTAGGGGGCTTTTTGGGCAGGTTTCGGCTCATCTGACATGTGGCTGCTCCGCTTTTGGCTAATGTCGTGAAACAACTATAAGGCCATCGCGGGGGCGTGTAGAGCGCTTATGTTTCTTTATGCAAGCAGCATGGTTTTGCCGTTCTCACAAAACTGTGATTGATTTTGTTGCAATAATATCAACGAGGTCGTATTTTGAGACTGGCCCCAGATAATAGGGCAATATGAGAAAATTTTTAGAGGAATGACGGACATGAAACTTAAATTTGCTGCCGTTAGCGCAATTGCCCTGGTTCTGGCTGCATGCTCGCAGCAGGAAGAGCCGACGCCGGTTTACATCACGCCTGAATACGACAAGTTCGGCACACCGAGCTGCCCGGCTGGAACCGAGCTGGCCACGACCGAAGCGGGACAGACCATCTGTAACCCGGTCGCTCAGTAAGAATTCTGCGGGCGGTCTTGTTTTGGCCGCCCGCTTACTCAACGCATCCGACCGCCCTTGTTGGGCGGTTTTTTTGTGCCCGCTTTAGGCCGGCGCGGGTCAGATCAGAATGTGCCGAAAATGGGCAATCATCGCCTCCCCAGCCGTCAAAATCCGTGCCCAAACGACTTGCGGTGATAGTGTTGACGCCTTGACTCGTACCGTGGTGCATAAAGGTAGCGATAGGATTTCTTTTTTTGCTTTTGCTGAACGTAGGGCGCGTTCTTAGGGGTCGGTTTTGCGTGGTAGACTTTTGGTGTGTAGACTTTCGGAGAGTAATAGTGCCGGTGAATGCGGATGTTATTGCTGTTATGAACATGTTGCGATTTTGACCCAACAACAGCTTGGCCGCTCGTTCCAACGGTGATGCTGCCTGCAGTTGCCGGGCCAGTAAAAAGTTGGGATGCAAGTATCGCGGCCATGCAATTGAAAGAGATTGCACGAAGGTACGACATGAAAACCCTCCTTCCAGCAAGTTGAGGTTTCCATTTATGGTCCGGGAAAATCCCGGCTCAAGCCAATAAACTTAAATCACGCTCTGCCCATCTGGGGTGAACGGGCATATTAGGGCCAGGTGCGTTTGCCCCATAAATCGTATTCGCCGGCCTCATCGATCTCGACCGATAGGATGTCACCAGGCTTCAGATCATCGAAACCTTCATCGATGAACAGGTTCCCGTCGATCTCGGGCGCGTCCGCCTTGGTGCGGCACGTGGCGGCTTCGTCATCAACCTCGTCCACGATCACGTCGATGGTCTGGCCGACCTTGGCGGCCAGCTTAGCCTCGGAGATGGCCTGCGCTTTTTCCATGAAGCGTTCCCAACGCTCTTGTTTGACCTCGGCTGGAACGTGATCCGGCAGGTCGTTTGATCGCGCGCCATCGACGTTTTCGTATTGGAAGCAGCCAACACGATCCAGTTGCGCCTCGTCCATCCAATCCAGAAGGGTCTGGAACTCGGCCTCGGTCTCGCCCGGATAACCGACGATAAAGGTCGACCGTAGCGTGATGTCCGGGCAGGTTGCGCGCCATGCGGCGATCTCATCCAAAGTCTTGGCTGCCGCTGCCGGGCGCGCCATGCGTTTCAGAACGTCTGGATGGGCATGCTGGAACGGAATATCCAGATAGGGCAGGATGTTGCATCCGGCGTCGGCCATCAGGGGGATCAACTCGCGCACATGCGGGTAGGGGTAGACATAGTGGAGCCGAACCCATGCATCCAATTGCCCCAGCTCACGCGCCAGATCGGTGATGTGGCTGCGCACCTCGCGGTCCTTCCACGGGTTTACGTCATACTTCCGGTCCAACCCATAGGCGGATGTGTCCTGCGAGATCACCAGCAATTCACGCACGCCATTGTCGACCAGCTTTTCGGCTTCGCGCAGCACCGCGTGGGCCGGGCGGCTGGCGAGCTTGCCGCGCATGTCAGGGATGATGCAGAACTTGCATTTGTGGTTACAGCCCTCGGAAATCTTGAGATAGCTGTAATGGCGGGGGGTCAACTGTACGCTTGCAGCAGGCAGCAGGTCCACAAACGGATCAGGATCGGGCGGCACTGCCGAATGCACCGCATCCAGTACCTGCTCGTATTGATGCGGGCCGGTAACAGCCATGATGCGCGGGTGATGTTCGCGGATGTAATCCGGTTCCGCGCCCAGACAGCCGGTCACGATGACCTTGCCATTCTCGACCAGCGCCTCGCCGATCGCGTCCAGCGACTCGGCCTTGGCACTGTCGAGAAACCCGCAGGTATTCACGATCACGGCATCCGCGCCTGAATAGTCGGGCGAGATGCCGTATCCTTCGGCACGCAGGCGCGTCAGAATGCGCTCACTATCGACCAGGGCCTTGGGGCAGCCCAAGGATACCATGCCAATTGTTGGCTGGTTCGAACGTGGCGTCTCGGGCATCCGGGCGGCAGGCGCCAGGTCGGGGCGGAGGTTTGGCGGGTTCGTTGTCATTGCGCGGCATATAGTGGGGAACGCTTCCCCTTGCAAATGCGGCGCAGGCTTTGGATGATCTTTTTAACGCATGAAAAAGGCGGAGAGCAGAATATGAAGCGGCTGTTGCGCATAGTTTTCCTGTTGGTGGCGGTTTTTGGCTTGGTCATCGGGGCCTTGCTGCTGATGCCCGGCGACAAGCTGGCCACCATATTGGCCGAGCAGGTCCGCACCCAAACCGGGCGTGATCTGAAGCTTACGGGTGATGTGAACCTGTCTTTCTGGCCCGTGCTGGGGCTGGAAACCGGTCCGGTGACTTTTGGAAATGCACAATGGGCCGGTCCTGAACCAATGCTGAGCGCCGAAAGCCTGGCCGTGGGGGTTGATGCTGCTGCGCTGATCTCCGGGGACCTGCGCATCAAACGGGTGATCGCCGATAATCCGGTTCTGCGGTTGGAACTTTCGGATGGGCGAGGGAATTGGGAACTTTCGGCACCCGAAAACACAGCCTCGGCAAGCGCTGCAAGTGGCGCGGCACCGCAAGGGCAGCAGGGCGAGGTGACGCTGGATCACTTGAAGCTGACGAATGCACGTTTGGTCTATATCGAAAACGGCGCAACTAAGTTCAATTTTACCAATGTCGATCTGGCGGCCAGTTGGCCGGACGTTTCGGCGCCTCTGCAGGTTCAGGCTCAGATGGCAGTGCCCGGGGGGGCGGTCGATGTCGACCTCAAGATTCAAGATCTGCCAGCTTACGCGTCCGGCGCGGTAACGCCGCTGGATTTGACCATGACCGCGCCCGGCGGAGAGTTCGGCTTTGTAGGGCGGGTCAATCTGGCTGGTGAAATGGATGGCAGAATGCTGGCCAAAACGACGAACACGGAACGTATGCTGGCTGCTTTTGGTCAGGCCGGTGTTGGGGTGCCATTGGGTCTTGGGCGCGAGGCTGACGTGGCCGGGCAAATGACCTATACCAGCGATGGTCGGATTTCACTGCGCAATTTGGTGGCGTTGCTGGATAATAATCGCCTGACCGGCGAGGCAGATATCGTTATCTCGGACCCGCCGCAGATTACCGCACGGCTGGAAGGCGGTGACCTGGATCTTACTCAATTCAATGATACGCCTGGTGGCGCTGTCGGAGGGTCGGCGCCGTCGCCTGACCAAGGGTGGTCGACCACCCCGATTGATGCGTCTGCGCTGGCCTTGGCGAATGGCAAAATCCGCCTCAAAGCCAATTCCATTGCCGTACCGGGCCTGACGCTGGGACCCAGCGATCTGACGCTTAACCTTGATCGATCCAGGGCGGTTCTTCAGATGAATCCTGCCACATTGTTTTCAGGGCATCTGAACGGGCAAGTGGTTGCCAACAACCGGAACGGTTTGTCGGTCGGCGGTAACCTGACCGCGAATGGCATGGACGTACAGCAAGCTCTGTCCGCTCTTGGCGGGATCGAGCGGTTGTCCGGCACCGGATCAGGGTCGTTTGAGTTTCTGGGAGTTGGACAGTCCGAGGATCAGATCGTGCGCTCACTCAGCGGCAAGGGTCGTGTGGACGTGGGCAAGGGCGTGATCTCGGGGTTTGATCTGGACCGCCTGATGGGCCGCAGCGGGGGCGAGGGCGGCACAACCGTATTCAACAGCCTGTCCGCCAGCTTCACCATGGATCAAGGGGTGTTGTGGAACAACGACCTGTTGATGTCCCTGGATAACTTCCGGGCCGACGGTTCCGGTCGGGTCGGAATCGGCAACCGCGATATCGACTATCTTTTCACGCCTGTTGCGCTGCGCGCGAATTCGGGCAACGGCATTGCAGTGCCAGTGAAAATCGTCGGACCGTGGAGCAACCCGTCGATTAAGCCAGATCTGACCAAAGTTATCGAGGCTGTTGCTGAAGGAAAGGCCAAAGAGCTTGAAGATGAGGCCAAGCAGAAAGTCTTGGACAAAGTCGGAGACGAGCTGAATACGACGATCACGGACAGCGATCAGATCGAAGACGCGATCAAGAACAAACTCGAAGACGAAGTGAACAAGGGGCTGCTGAAGCTGTTTGGCGGTAACTAATCAGCGCCAATACGCAAGGGTTTCGGGGCAGAAGGTGCCCCGAAACGCAGTAGCGCTTAGATGGTTTGATCGTAGTCGCCCACACCGGGTTCCGTGCGAATGACCGCGTCGATATCGGCAAAGATTGCGCGCATTTCGTCCTCGCTCTGGCTGCTTTCGCAGACCACGACAAGGTTCGGAGTGTTTGAGGATGCGCGAACCAGACCCCAACTGCCATTGTCCAGAATGACACGAGCGCCATTGACGGTGACAACCTCTTTGATCGCGCGACCGGCAAAGGTACCTCCGGCATCTGCCTTGGCAACCAGCTTGTCGACCAACCGCTGAAGAATGTCATACTTCTCGGTGTCGGCTGCATAGGGCGACATGGTCGGCGTCGACCAGGTTTTAGGCAGCGCCTTGCGCAGGTCCGACATGCTTTGATCCGGATTGCGATCCATCAGCTTGCAGATTTCAACGGCAACCCGCATCCCGCAGTCGTAGCCGCGCCCGATAGGTTCAGCCAGAAAGTAGTGACCAGACTTCTCAAAGCCGGCCAGCGCGTTGATCTCTTTGACCCGACGCTTCATGTGGCTGTGGCCGGTTTTCCAATAATCCGCTTTAACACCAAGGGCCTGCAATTCAGGGTCGCTGGCAAACAGACCAGTGGATTTCACATCTGCCACAAAGGTCGAGTTCGGATAAAGTTTCGCCAGATCGCGCGCCATGATCACACCGACCTTATCGGCGAAGATCTCTTCTCCCTCATCATCCACAACACCGCAGCGATCGCCGTCGCCGTCAAAACCCAAAGCCAAATCGGCGCCGCTGGCTTTCACAGAGGCGGACATGTCGTGCAACATCTCCATAGCCTCGGGGTTGGGGTTATAGTGGGGGAAAGTATAGTCCAATTGGGTGTGGCTGGGCACCATTTCGACGCCAATGCGCTGGAAAATCTCAGGCGCAAAGGCCGAAGCCGTTCCGTTTCCAGTTGCGCATACGACTTTCAGGGGACGGGACATTTTGAAATCACCGACCAGATCGTCGATGTAGGCTTCTTTTACACCATCAACAAATTCGTATGTTCCGCCTTCATGCGGGGTGCTTTCACCGTTCAGGACGATGTCACGCAATTCCGACATCTCATCGGGGCCGTGGGTCAGTGGGCGGTCAAAGCCCATCTTCACCCCTGTCCAGCCGTTCGGATTGTGGCTGGCTGTGACCATGGCTACGGCGGGCACATCCAGATGGAATTGCGCGAAATAGGCCATCGGGCTAAGCGCAGGGCCAATATCTTTAACCTGAATACCCGCCTGCATCAGGCCCAGGATCAGCGCGTTTTTGATCGCCAGTGAGTAGTCGCGATAGTCATTACCCACCGCGATCACCGGTTCGATCCCACGCTTGCGCATCTGTGTGCCCAGACCCAAGCCAAGCGCGGTCATGCCGGGCAGGTTGATCTCTTCCGGGTATTTCCAGCGCGCGTCATATTCGCGAAAGCCGGTTGGCTTGATCATCGGATCGCGCAGAAAACTCCAGGTGTTCGGGGTCACCTCTGGGATGGGTTTGGTCATGCTATTGCTCTTACTCAAATCTGTATAGGATTGGCCTTGGCCAATGCATCAAAGCGCATCAATGTGTCAATCAATTGAGGCATTTGATCCAGATAGATCATGTTAGGCCCGTCTGACGGAGACTTGTCCGGGTCTTCGTGTGTTTCAATAAACACAGCACCTACGCCGATGGCGGCGGCTGCGCGCGCCATCACCGGAGCAAATTCACGCTGACCGCCGGTCGAACCTCCAAGCCCTGCAGGCTGCTGAACCGAGTGGGTTGCGTCCATCACAACCGGATAGCCTGTCGCCGCCATCTGCGGGAGCGAGCGCATATCTGTCACCAAGGTGTTGTACCCAAACGAGGTGCCACGTTCTGTCAGCAGAATATTCGAGTTACCAACACTCTCGATCTTGGCGACAATGTTCGCCATATCCCATGGTGCCAGAAATTGCCCTTTTTTGACATTGATCGCCGCGCCTGTTTGGGCTGCGGCCAACACCAGGTCGGTTTGACGACACAATAACGCGGGAATCTGCAAAACATCACAAACATTGGCCGCGTCTGCGCATTGCTCTGGCGTATGTACGTCAGTCAGGACAGGCACCCCAATTTGATTTTTCACATCATCCAGAATGTCCAGACCTTTGGCAATTCCGGGTCCACGGACACCTGAAATTGAGGTGCGGTTCGCCTTGTCATACGAGGCCTTAAAAACGTACTGCGCACCGGCGGCATCACAGGCTTCTTTCATTTTGCCTGCGATCATCTGCGCATGATCCGCGCTTTCAAGCTGACAGGGGCCGGCAATGACCGTCAGAGGCAGATCATTGCCGACCGTGAGGTCGGAGATTTTTACATGTTTCATGTGTCTTACGAGGATACCTGTTCACGAAGGACCGACGCGGTAAGCGAGATCAACAGGTAGATACCAGCAAACAACAGAAAAGCCAAAATCGTATTTTCGAACTTGCGCGGATAGGTGGGTTCCTGACTTGGCACCGGCCTTACGGACACCGTCAGATAGCGCACTTTGCGGTTTGCTTCTGTCCGTGTGGTTTCCATTTGCTGCATAGCCGTCTGCAGTATCATATCCCTGGCAACAAGATCGGCCTGCGCCATTTGAATTCGTACACTGAGCCGGGCAAGCGAGTTTTCGCCTGCTGACACATCCAGCATTTCCGCGTTGAGTTCTGCCAACACAGCCTCAAATCGCGCGATGTCCGCACGGGCACCATCCACCTTGGCCTGGTTCGGACGACGATTGTCCAGCAAGGCAGCCAATTGTAGTTCTTTGTCCTGAATCTGCGTTTCCATGGCGTCTATGCGGCCACGCAAACTGGCGATAACGTTCTGAGGGTCCAGCAACGCGCCTTGAATCTGAAGTTCGATCAGATCTTCCTGCGCTTTTCTGCGTTCCTGCTGGGCCATTTCAAAACCATCCAGCGCATCGCGCATCTGGTCTTCGCGCTTGAGTTCTGTAAGCCCGTTTATGGTTTCTTCGGCGTAGGACAGAAGACGGTCAGAGATGGCCACCGAAATCTGCGGATCAGGGGCCGCGACTTCCATCCGGATAATGCCGTCGCTCGGGTCGTACCCGATGGTGATCATGCGTCGGAAGAGCTTGTAGGCCTCTTCCAGAGTGGCGTCCGGCGAAAGCCGTTGAATAGGGTCGATCCACTCCTGCTTGAAAATTTCCTCAAAGCCCATGTCACGCTCAAGCCTCAGCAAGGCATCCTTGGACTCCAAAAATTCCTGTGTGGCCACGGAATCCTGCGCGGTGGCGTATTGTGTGCCCGCCAAAAACCCGCCAAACGATGCCCCGCCGCCGTCCGCCTGAAGGATCGAGAAGGCCGAGTCGCTGGCATACATCGGTGTCGCCACGCGGTAGAAATAGAACCCGACAATAAAGGTGGGCAGGAAGACAAAAACCGCCAGGCGGGCAAACAGGGCAAGCAGTTTGCGACGGCGGCGGCGGGCGATGTCTTTCTGTATTTCGCCAATTTCAAACTCGCGCCGTTGCGTAGGGGACATCTCGGGCCCGGGCAGGGTCCTTCCACCTTCGCTGACCGTTTGCGGCAAATGAATCGTGACCTTGTCCTTGGCTTGATCCTCGGTCTGTGCGGTTTCACCCGCCATCCCCAGCAAATTGGCGCGATGAAACGGATCGATGCCATTTTGGCGCAGCAAACGCACCGCATCATAGTCCGAAGTCGCCTCCAGCCCGTTCTTCTGCGCCAGTCTGCGTGCCATCCGCAATTGGCGCCCGGTCAGCCCCTCGTTTTTGATGGCGTCAATCTCGGTATTGGACTCTGAGAAATTGGCGGCAGCGGGTGGCCGCGTCGCGTTGCGAATGCGCGAAATGGCGTCAGCGCGGTCTTCTTCCGTTCCCGCATTGCGGCGTTTGCGGCGCCAGTTGTAGATGCTAGCCTTGGGTTTGGTAGTCATATAACTGCTTTGCCTCTTCCAAGGTGTCGAACATATAAAGCTGGCCATCCATCAAAACGGCAGCCTCTTGCGCAAATTTCTCCAGCACGGCGGGACTGTGTGACACGATCACCAATGTTGTCGTGCGTAGTTTTTCCCGAAGGATGTCGCCGGCCTTCCTGTTGAATTCGACATCAGTCGACGCCGGCATGCCTTCGTCAATCAGGTACATGTCGAAATCCAGAGCTAACATCAAAGCAAACGTAAAGCGCCCCTTCATACCGCTGGAGTAAGTGGCCAGGGGTTGGTCGAAATACTCCCCCAATCCGCATAGCCATTTGCAGTAGGCTTCGACATAATCGGGGTCCATCCCGTAGATGTTGGCGACGTAGCGCGCGTTTTCCAGAGCGGACAGTTTGTTTGCGACACCTCCGGTGAAACCCATAGGAAAAGATACCCGGCAGGACTTTCGAATCACGCCTTCATCGGGCTTTTCCAGACCTGCCATCATGTTGATCAAGGTGGTCTTGCCGGTTCCGTTAGGTGCAAGAATGCCAATCGAACGGCCCAGTTGGACCCGAAACGAGACACTGTCCAGGATCACCTTGCGACGTGTCCCGGTCCAGAAGGACTTACTGACATTCTCAAACTCAAGCATTGAAGGCCTGCTGCTTGCACCTTGTTAATCGTACCGGATGTGTCGGTAATCGGGTTGCTATCCTACGTTTTATGTGGGCCATATTATGTCGAGTTTTGGTGGCAATGATCAATGCACCGGCACGTGTGCTGTTGGTATTGTGACTTTTCCATCAGTTGGACCCACGCATTGCGTTGACTATCTTTCAGGGTGACCGTCAACCAATTTGATGCAGGAAACCTTGCCATCTGATGAATTCGCTACAGAAAGAAATCTCAGCCTGCCGAATCTGCGCGGATAGATTTGCCGCGACACAGACCGCGCATCAGCCGCGCCCAGTGGTCTGGTTTCGGCCCGGGACGCCGATTTTGATTGCCGGTCAGGCCCCTGGCGCGCGGGTGCATGAATCGGGCCGGCCGTTTACCGATCCGTCCGGAGATCGCTTGCGCGATTGGCTTGGGGTAGATGAAACCGTGTTCTACGACCGGTCACGGGTTTCAATCGTGCCAATGGCCTTTTGTTTTCCAGGCTATGACGCGCGCAAGGCGGATTTGCCGCCGCCCCCAGTGTGCGGCAAAACCTGGCACAACAAAGTCATGCAAACGCTGGGGGATATACCCCTGACTATCTTGGTGGGTGGGCACGCTCATAAATACCACCTGCATGTGCGCAGCTCGGTGACGGAAACGGTTCGCAACTGGCGGGACCATGCGCCGCGCGTCTTTGCCTTGCCTCATCCCTCGTGGCGGAATACGGCATGGATGAAGAAAAACCCGTGGTTTCAGACCGACCTTCTGCCGGTTCTGCGTGCACGGGTGCAAGAGGTTCTGAATGACTGAAACCACGGCCCTGGACACTGCCCACGCCGCAATGACTGCGGCCCCAAACGATGATGCAGCGCGATTGCGGTTCTTCGAGCGGCTTGCCGACAGCGAGCTATTTCTGATGCTGAAGGAAGAGGCGAAGGGCGAAAACATCGCACCCGAGTTGTTCGACGTCGCCGATGGGCGCTTTGTGCTGGCCTTTGACCGAGAGGACCGGTTGGCGCGATTTGCCGAACGTCCTGTTCCTTACGTGGCGTTGTCGGGCCGGGTATTGTCCTCCATGCTGGCGGGGCAGGGGATCGGGCTGGGCCTCAATCTCGAAGTTGCGCCGTCCTCTACGCTGATCCCGTCCGAGGCGCTGGGATGGCTGGCGGAAACCTTGCAGCATGGGCCAGAAGAGGTTCAGCAACGGTTGGCAGAGTTCTTGCCCCCTGCGGGTCTGCCCGACGATTTGTTAACCGCACTGGACGCGAAACTTGCCACGGCTGTTGGGCTGGCAGAGGCCGCATATCTGGTCGGAACGAAATCCGAAGGCGGGGGTTCCGGTCACCTGCTTGGGTTCATTGGTGCGGTCGAAGGGGCCGAGCCGGCACTGGCCAAGGCCGCGTCCGAGGCGTTGACGTTTTCCGGGATTGAGGCAGGGGCAATGGATGTCGGGTTCTTCGGTGCACACGATCAGGCAGCTGCCTCATTGGCGCGGGTCGGTTTGCGGTTCGACCTGCCACAGCCAGAGGCCCGCGTTGTCACGCAGATGATACCCGGCAGCAACCCGGATAAGCCGCCAATTCTGAAATAGGAAAAAGGCCCCGCGTACGACTGATCTGCGGGGCTTTTTGTGATTATTCCGCAGCTGCTTCCAGCTTGTCCTGGGTGCGGGTTTCGAAATCGCTGGCCTCGTGGCGTTCGTGCAGCTGGGTATGAGGCTCACCGAACGGGCGGTTGACCATGCGGCCCCGCTGAACGGCAGGGCGTGCGTCGATGGCCTTGGCCCACCGCATGACGTTCTTGTAGGATTCCACGTCCAGGAATTCTGCGGCGCTGTACAGGCGGCCCAGAACCAGCTGGCCATACCAGGGCCAGATCGCCATGTCCGCGATGGTGTAATCCTCGCCCGCGATATACGTCTTGTCGGCCAGTTCACGATCCAGAACGTCCAGCTGGCGCTTGGTCTCCATCGTAAAGCGGTCAATTGGGTATTGGAACTTTTCAGGCGCATAGGCGTAGAAATGGCCAAATCCACCGCCCAGATAGGGCGCGCTGCCCATCTGCCAGAAGACCCAGTTCATGACTTCCGCACGCTCCGGTCCGGACGCGGGCAAAAACGCACCAAACTTTTCGGCTAGGTGAAACAGGATCGAAGCGCTTTCGAACACGCGTGTCGGCTTGTCGCCCGAGCGATCCCAAAGAGCGGGGATTTTCGAGTTTGGGTTGGCCCCGACAAAGCCCGAGCTGAACTGATCGCCTTCGCCGATATTGACCAGCCATGCGTTGTATTCGGCACCTTCGTGACCCAGCGCCAGCAGTTCCTCCAGCATTACGGTCACTTTGACGCCATTGGGGGTGGCCAGCGAATAAAGCTGCAGGGGGTGCCGTCCAATCGGCAGATCCTTGTCGTGGGTGGCGCCAG
Source organism: Ruegeria sp. CDSB013 (assembly GCF_059611165.1). NCBI lineage: Bacteria > Pseudomonadati > Pseudomonadota > Alphaproteobacteria > Rhodobacterales > Roseobacteraceae > Ruegeria > Ruegeria sp. CDSB013. The sequence continues at coordinate 124,109 of NZ_JBXWPA010000003.1, forward strand.
CGATTGGGCGATTGATGTTGGCAAATTGGCCGCCATTCTGGCTGTCCCATGTCCAGACCTTTGGGGGCGTATAGGTCGGTTGCTCGCTCATTTCTTGCCTTTCTTCGCAAAGTGCAGGTGAATTGTCCGTCCATCACAACAGCTAATGTTGCAAAGCACCGAGTCCAACCCCCCAGAGCGCAGCGTTTTTGTAACAATCCTCACCCGACATCTCACGAATTCTCATTCAACGTCACAGCGACGCGAGGGGGACTTCGCAAGCGATCTGAATCACCTATTGTATGTTCAGACCCGCAAGTTCGGGCAAATCAACAACCCCGAGGACAAAAGGACTTACCACCATGAAACGTTTTGCCCTGACTGTAGCTGCGGCACTGACCCTTGCCGCTCCGGCCTTTGCTGGTGACCAGTATATCGATGGCACCGGGTTCGCCGTATCCGGCTACGATGTCGTCGCCTACCGCGGTCTGGATCAGGTTGCGATTGGTCAATCTCAGCCCGCACCTGTACGCGGCCGTGCAGATATCACCGCGGAATACAATGGTGCCACCTGGGCATTCTCGTCTGAAGAGAACCGCGACAAATTTCAGGAGAACCCAGCCTTCTACGCACCGCAATATGACGGACATTGCGCATACGGTGTGTCGAAGGGCGGCAAAGTCCCTGCGAACCCGAATCTGTGGCGCATCGTCGATGACAAGCTTTACCTGAACATCACCGATGTGGTCGTCGGTTTCTGGGAAGAAGACGTGCCAGGCAATATCAACCTCGCCGAAGGCAACTGGCCGGGGATCGAACCCGATGGCGCATCCTCCAGCGTGATCCCGAAATTCACCTCGGAAGGCCCGGTTACAAACTAAGTGGCCACTCACCAAGTCAAAGCCCGGCTCATTTCAGCCGGGCTTTTTCGTCAATGCGCAAACGAGAATTCGTCCCGCATCTGCTGATCGGCATCGAACCGAATGCGAACGCTTTTGGCCCCGGGGAACGTACGCGCAGTAATCGCTTCGGGCACAACAACCTCGCCGCCGCCAGAGTCGTTGGACTGGAAATTCAGTACCTCGGTTTCCGTCTGGCGTGAGCTCGCCAAAACCGACGTGGGCAATGCCACGCGGTTTGCACCTTCATAGACCGGCGTTGAGACAAAGAATGTCAAATGGCGCCCAAAGAACCCGACTGCATCGGGCACATGGTCCGATTTGCACATCAGCTCAGGCTCCGGCGTTTCGACCTCGTCCGATCGGTCGGGCAACGCTGTGTTCAGTAGGGCGCGGCATGCGTTGATGTCGGCGGTTTCCAGTGTAAGAATACGACGGCGCAGTTTCGGACGTCGGGGTTTTCCGGACCCAATACCCTTTCCTGCCAGCCCTTCCTTGCGCAGAAGGTCATAGGCTTCTTTGGCGCGTGTAAATCCAGAACTATCGCCTTCGGCTTGGTCAGGGTGCCCATGAAACGCAATGTTTCGCCAGGCGTTTCTGATTTCATCAGAGGTAGCGCTTTGATTTAACCCTAGCGCATACAGTGCCTCTGTGCGGGCATTGATCTTGTCAGCAGGTTCCATAACCCAAAATACTCATTACAAAAAATGTTACTGTCCCAGTTTGAACAGGACTGCGAACTTGTCAAATTTCACATAAAATTGAAGTGCCTGCAGGAACAATTGCGGCAGTGCGCAGCAATTGTTCTCAGTTTTATTCCTGCCGGTGAAGGCGCCCTTTTCCCGAGCCCCATTCAGGCCACGTTTTGCAGATCAGTTTTCGGCGTTATGCCAAGGGCAAAACACACATCACGCGTCAATTCCGGCCGGTTCAGCGTGTAGAAATGCAGTTTGTCCACGCCCCCGTCGATCAGGTCCGAGCACAGCTCGGTGCACAATGCTGTAGCCAGCAAATCCTCACGATCGTCGCGCACGGCCTTTTCAAACGCCTGTTCGACCCATTGGGGAATGCGCGTGCCGCATCGTTTGGCGAAATTGCGTGCACCTTTCCAGTTCTCGATCGGCAGGATGCCGGGCACGATAGGCTTGTCGATGCCGGCTTTTTCGCAGGCGTCCCGGAACCGGAAAAACGTCTCGGCCTCAAAAAAGAACTGGGTCAGGGCCTCATCTGCGCCTGCATCCAGTTTGGCCTTGAGCCACTCAATATCGGTGCGGGCATTTTGTGCCTCGGGGTGAATGTCGGGGTAGGCGCCGACTCGAATGTTGAACATCTCGGTCTCAGCCAGGGCCGAAATCAGTTCAACCGAATTTGCAAAACCTTCGGGGTGTGGCTCAAAACGATCCTGACCGCTTGGCGGATCACCGCGCAGGGCTACGATATCCTGTACGCCCGCCCGCGCGAAAGTATCCGCGATTTCCAGCGTTTCCTGCCGCGAGGCATCAACACATGTCAAATGCGCAGCAACAGGCAGCCCCGAGGATTTGTGCAGGGTCGCCACCGCATCGCGGGTCAGTTCCCGCGTTGTGCCACCCGCACCATAGGTGACCGAGACAAATCGCGGCTCTAACGGGGCCAGAGTCTGAACCGTGTCCCAAAGACGAAACGAGGCTTCGAGCGTCTTGGGCGGAAAGAACTCGAATGAAATTTCTGGCTTGGTCATCACGGCCTCATTTGATTGGTACAAGGACCTTGTGCCAGTTTGGGCAATGTGAGACAAACTCATATTATTCAAGAACAACATGAGTATCACTGTAATGCACATTGAATTCCGCCACCTGCGTACGATCAAGGCGATCCACGAATGCGGTGGGCTTGCCCGTGCGGCGGATCAACTGAACATCACCCAATCCGCGCTAAGCCATCAGATCAAGGGGCTAGAGGATCAGGCGGGGGTTGAACTGTTCCTGCGCCGGTCCAAGCCGATGAAACTGTCGGCGGCAGGGCTGCGGCTGCTGCGGTTGGCCGAACAAATATTGCCGCAAGTCCAGGCCACACAACAGGAATTCACGTCACTTCGGGATGGGCATACGGGCCGGATGCATATCGCGATCGAATGCCACGCGTGTTTCGAATGGCTATTCCCGGTGCTTGAATCTTTCCGGAAATCCTGGGGTGACGTGGACGTCGATATCCGCCCGGGTTTGGCATTTGACGCCCTGCCTGCGCTGCAAAAAGAAGAAGTCGATTTGGTCGTTTCGTCCGATCCAGAAGACCTGCCCGGCATCGAGTTCATTGAACTGTTTGACTATGACGCTGTTTTTGTTGCTGCCTCATCCCACCCGCTGGCGCAGAAAGAGTTCATCGAAGCCGAGGATTTCCGTGGGCAAACCCTGATTACCTATCCGGTCGAGCGCACCCGGCTCGATGTGTTCAGCCAGTTGCTGATACCCGCGCGGGTCGAGCCGGCAGCAATCCGGCAGGTCGAATTGACTGCAGTGATCCTTTTGCTCGTCGCGTCGAACCGCGGTATTTCGGTGCTGCCTGACTGGGTTGTGCGCGAAGTGAAGTACAATTCCGACTACGTCACCCGCCCCCTGACCAAGGACGGCATCACCCGCAGGCTTTACGCGGCAGTGCGCAGCGAGGATCTGGAAAAACCCTTTGTTCAAGAGTTGATCAAGCTGGCCGGGACCGAGGCGCGCAAGCTGCAAGAGCAATAGGCAAAAAACGCGGGTCTGCTATGCGCATCATTCCTCTTGGCAAGGGCGCTTTGCATCAGTATACGCGCGGTTTGACCGGACAGGAGCCTTTGGACAATGGTTGGCAGCGCAAACCTAAACATCATGATCAAAGCCGCGCGTAAGGCGGGGCGTTCTTTGGTCAAGGATTTCCGTGAAGTCGAGAACCTTCAGGTGTCGATGAAAGGCGCTGGCGACTTTGTGTCCAAAGCTGACATTGCTGCCGAGGCGATCCTGAAAGAGGAACTGCTGGGCGCACGTCCGACCTACGGCTGGCTGGCCGAAGAGGGTGGCGCCATTGACGGCGAAGACCCGACCCGCCGCTGGATCGTCGACCCGCTGGACGGCACCACGAATTTTCTGCACGGTCTGCCGCACTGGGCGATCTCAATCGCGCTGGAACATAAGGGCAAGATCGTCGCTGGTGTTATCTATGACGCCGCTAAGGATGAGATGTTCTTTGCCGAAAAAGGCGAGGGTGCGTGGATGAATGACATGCGCATCCGAGTCTCGGGCCGTCATCGGATGATCGAGTCGATTTTCTCGACCGGCCTGCCTTTTGGTGGCCGTTCGGACCTGCCTGCGACCCTGCAGGATCTGGCGCGTCTGATGCCCGCTTGTGCTGGCGTGCGCCGCTGGGGTGCCGCCGCGCTGGACATGGCTTATGTGGCAGCGGGGCGTTACGAAGGCTTTTGGGAGCGTCGCCTGAATTCCTGGGATGTGGCCGCCGGAATCATCATCGTCCAAGAAGCGGGCGGATTTGTTCAGGCGCTAAACCCTGAAGGCAACGTATTGGAAGACGGTGAAGTGATCTGTTCGAACGAGCCGATTTTCGACCAGTTTTCCAAGGTGATACGGGGCTGACCGGTCACATAGCAATTCCGCAAGCGCGCCCCGATTGAGGCGCGCTTTTTTGTTTTTAGAGGGTCGCGCGTTGCGCCAGACCTGCTTCGTCCGCCAACCGCGCGGCGACGGATGCAACAGCGAGGTCCTGCAGACCCACGCCAGTTCCGTCGAACAGGGTGATCTCGTCAGCACTGGTCCGCCCGGGATGATCGCCGTTGATGACTGCACCAATTGGGGTGATTTGTGTTTCGGTCAAAGTACCGCTTCCTATAGCGTGCTGCGCCTCGCCGATCGTCGCGGATTGGGCGACCTCGTCGGTGAAAACGGTGGCCGAGGCGACCAGCGCCGGGTCGACCTCCATCTTGCCTTTCGTGTCTGTGCCCATACAGGCCAGATGCGTGCCGGGTTTGATCCAGTCTTTCATCAATAGCGGCTCGAATGCCGAGGTGATGGTGATGATGACATCCGATTGGGCACCCAGCTCTTGTTGACTGACGGCTTCGAATTCCAGTCCGATTTCCTCGGCGACAGCCGCCAAACGGGGCAGCATGTCGGGGTGCGGATTCCAGGCGACAACTTTTTCAAAGTCCCGCTGTTCAGCGGCGGCGCGTAGCTGGAAGGCCGACTGATGTCCGGCGCCAACCATGCCCAGCACTTTGGCGTCTTTTCGGGCAAGATGTGCGATGGAAACCGCTGATGAAGCTGCTGTTCGCACGGCCGTTAGGTAGTTGCCACCCACCAATGCCGAAAGCCGCCCCGTGTCGGGATCGAACAGAAACACCGTGGATTGGTGATTGGTCAATCCTTGTTCGGCATTGCCCGGCCAATAGCCGCCAGACTTAACGCCCAAAACCTGTCCATCCCGATCAAAACCGGATTTGAACCCATACAGTGCATCGGCATACCCCAGTGCCTCGCGAATGACAGGAAAGTTCCGTGCCCCGCCGTTGGCCATCGCACCAAACACGGATTGGACCGCGTCAAAGGCCTGTTGGCGGCCCACCAGCTGTTCGCACAGGTCTTCGCCCACAATCAGCAGGCCATCTTGCGTGGTCATAGCATCCCTCATCAATAAGCCTTTCCGCGGGCCGACACGGGCCACAGCGCCTCAACCTTGCCGTCGCGCACGCCGACATACCAATCGTGGACGTTGCAGGTGGGATCACAATGTCCGGGCACAAGCCGAAGCTTGTCGTTCACCTTCAAAACGCCGTCGGGGTCGCCGATGACACCGTGCTCGTCCGAGCACTTGAGGTATTCCACATCGTCGCGCCCAAAGATGAAGGGCAGGCCGCTATCGACCGATTGCGCCTTGAGGCCGGCGTCGCAGATGGCCTTGTCAGTCTTGGCATGGCTCATAACGCTGGTCAGAATGAACAGCGCGTTTTCCCATTCGCCCTGATCGATCCGCTTGCCGTTCTCGTCCAGAATGCGCCCATAATCCGCATCCATGAAGGCGTAAGATCCGCACTGCAATTCGTTGTAAACGCCCGAGTTGCTCTCGAAGTAGTACGATCCTGTGCCACCACCCGAAACCAGCTCGCAGTCGATGCCTTCGGCTTTCAAACCGTCAACCGCGTCTTTGACCATGGCGATGGCTGTATCGAGCTTCTCTTTGCGCGCCTCATAGGTGTCGAGGTGCTGCATTGCGCCCTGATAGGCCTGAATGCCGGTAAATTTCAGGTTTGGCGCTGCGTTGACTGCTTTTGCGATATCGACAACCGCCTGGGTCGAGGTCACACCACACCGACCTGCGCCGCAGTCAATTTCGACAAAGACTTCAAGTTCCGTGCCGTGATCAACGGCGGCTTTGGACAGGTCGGCGACATTGTCGATGTCATCCACGCAAACGATAGTGCGCGCGCCCAGTTTTGGCAATTGCGCCAACCGGTCGATCTTGGCCAGATCACGGACCTGGTTCGACACGAGAATGTCCTTGATGCCGCCCCGCGCGAATACCTCAGCCTCGGATACCTTTTGACAACAGACGCCAACTGCACCGCCGAGCTGTTCCTGTAGCTTGGCGACGTCGACGGATTTGTGCATCTTGCCGTGCACGCGGTGGCGCATACCGTGAGCCTTGGCGTAATCGCCCATTTTCTTGATGTTCCGCTCCAGCGCATCGAGATCCAGGATCAGGCAAGGGGTCTGGATTTCGCTTTCATCCATGCCGATGGCAGCGGGGATGTCGAACCCGACTTCCAGTTCTTTGATGTTCACAGGTTTGTTCATGTCGTTCCTCCTTACCCTTTCAGCCAGGGCAGTTTGTCCAGATCCACGTTGCCGCCGGTGATGATCACACCGACGCGCTTGCCGCGGAATACGTCCGGGTTCTTGAGTATGGTTGCCAGAGGCACGGCCGATGACGGCTCCATCACGACGCGCAGGTATTTCCACGTCAGCTTCATCGCTTCGATGATCTCGTCGTCAGAGGCGGTGAAAATGTCGGTCACATTTCGGGACACGAAGTGCCACGTGTTCTCTTTCAGCGGCACGAGTAGCCCGTCGGCGATGGTTTTTGGCGCATCATCGGCGATGATGTGACCTGCTTTGAAGGACCGGTATGCGTCGTCCGCCTGTTCTGGCTCGGCGGCATAGATTGCGGTGTCAGGTGCCAGGTTCGAAACCGTCAGGCACGTGCCCGAGACCATGCCCCCGCCTCCGATCGGGGCGATGACCGCATCCACTCCGTCTGTCTGTTCCAACATTTCGGCCGAGCAAGTGGCCTGACCCGCAATGACCCGCGGGTCGTTATAAGGGTGCACGAACTCTCCGCCCGTTCTGGCCTGAACTTCGGCAAAGGTCGCCTCGCGGGATGAGGTTGACGGCTCGCACTCCGTGATCGTCCCGCCATAACGGCGCACGGCGTCTTTCTTGGCTTGCGGCGCGGTACGCGGCATCACCACGTTACAGGGAATACCCCGCCGTCCGGCGGCATAAGACAGGGACAAAGCGTGGTTGCCACTGGAGTGTGTGCAAACACCCTTGGTCGCCATATCATCACTCAGGCCAAACACGGCGTTGCTCGCACCGCGTACTTTGAACGCGCCGGCCTCTTGGAAGTTCTCGCATTTGAAGAACAGCTGCGCTCCGGTCAGATCGTTCAAGTAGTCCGACACCATGATCGGGGTGCGCCGGATGAAGGGTTTGATCCGTTCATGCGCAGCGCGCATATCGTCGATCGTCAGGTCCGCTGCGGGGATGTGATCCAGCATTGCCATCCTCCTCAGGCTGCGGCCTGGGCGCGGTCAGATGGGCCGGTGCGATAATAATCCTGCGCCGCCGCGACCCCGCTGCCCAAAGTGATCGGATAGTTCAGATCGGCCATCGCCATCTCGATTGTGCTGAGGCCGGACAGAACCATCACATCCGTCAGGCTGCCCAGATGGCCGATGCGGAACGCCTTACCATTCAGTTGACCCAGTCCAATACCAAAGGACACGCCATAAGCGTTGAACGCGTGGTCAGTGAGTGTGTTGCTATCATACCCGTCTGGCACGTAGATCGCGCTGACAGTGTCAGAATACAGATCGGGCGATTGCGCGACAAGTTTCAGCCCCCAGGCGTCGACGGCGCGGCGCACACCTTCGGCCAGTCGGAAATGCCGGGCATAAACATTCTCAAGCCCTTCTTCAAACAGCATCTTGAGGCTTTCGCGCATGCCGTAGATCAATTGCAGCGGCGGCGTATAGGGAAACCCGCCCGATGCATTGGCTGCCATCATATCGTCGAAGTCAAAGAAAGTGCGCGGCAGCTTGGCGCTTTTCATCGCGTCCTGTGCCTTGGGGCTGACGCACAGAATTGCCATGCCGGTCGCCAGCATGAATCCCTTTTGCGACCCCGACACGGCGATATCGACGCCCCAAGCGTCAAAGTCGAACGGCATCGAAGCCAGAGAGCTGACGCAGTCGACAAACAGCATCGCGGGATGGTTTTCCGAATCCATCGCTTGGCGAACCGCTGCGATGTCCGAACGCACCCCGGTGGCTGTTTCGTTGTGGGTCACCAGAACAGCGCGGATTTCATGCGCGCTGTCATCGGCCAAAGCGGCCTGAAACTGATCAGCGGGTGCGCCGGTGCCCCAAGGACATTCGACGATCTGAACGTCCAGCCCGTGACGCTCGCACAGGTCTATCCAGCGATGGCTGAACACGCCGTAGCGCGCGACCAGAACCTTGTCGCCGGGGCTGAGTGTGTTGGTAACGGCCGCTTCCCATCCACCGGTGCCGCTGGCTGGGAAGGTCACGATCTGGCCGGTCGTAGTACCGAACACCTTTTTCGTGTCCTCAAGAACGGGTGCAAAGGTTTCGACAAAATCCGGTGCGCGGTGATCCTGCGTTTGAACCTGCATGGCAAGACGCAACCGGTCTGGGATGTTGGTTGGGCCGGGTATGAAAACCGGGTTTTGGTTGGACATCTGTTATTCCTCCGCTTTGGATGTAAGTGTCCGGGAAAACCTCACGATGTGCAATTTTCTTGAAAAATATTTTCATTTTTGCGATTAAATATTTAACGCGCTGTATTTATGCAGTTTTTCGTTTTTCATTTTTGGATCTCAAAAATGAACGATTTAGAAATAATCTGGCGTAGAGCAATGGAGTAGGGCGATGGACAATCAGAAAAGACCGCGTGGCAGGCCCAAATCCCTGTTCAAGGAAAGCTCGGCCGGGACCATGCAATCGCTGGATCGGGCGCTGGGCGTTTTGACCACGGTGGCTCGGTTGGAACGCGCAGCGCTCAGCGATCTGGCACGCGAGATCGATGTGCCGACGGCCACGACGCACCGCATTCTGGTGACCTTGCAGAAACACGGCTTTGTGGCCTTTGACGACGAACGTCAGGAATGGATGATCGGGATCGAGGCGTACCGGACCGGCGCCTCGTTCCTGCGCCGCAACAGTGTGCTTGAAATCGGGCGGCCAATTCTGAGACGTCTTATGCAGGACAGCGGTGAGACCGCCAACCTGGCGGTGCCGGATGGGTCCGAGGTGGTCTTTGTCGGTCAGGTCGAAACTCCGAATCCCATCCGCGCCTTTTTCCCGCCCGGGGCGCGAACGCCGATGTATGCCTCGGGCACCGGCAAGGCGATCCTTGCAGCAATGACCGAAATGGGGTTGGCCAAAACGCTAGCGGCGATTGATCCGGTGGAATTCACCGCGAACACGCAGATACCGGGCGACGGACTACAACAGGATCTTGCCAATACCCGCGCACGCGGCTGGTCGCATGACCGAGAAGAAAGATATCAGGGCATGTCCTGTATCGGCTCGGCGATTTTCAATGACCGGGGGGAGCCATGCGCAGGGATCTCGGTATCGGGTCCGACCGCTCGGTTCGGAGCGGATCGTGCGCATGCACTGGGTGAATTGGTTCTGGCCGCAGCGCGGGAAATCACCCACCTAAGCGGCGGCCAGATACCGAAACCCTGATGTCCCTGCTACTTGCGTGGTACGTGGGGAATACGGGACTGAGTTAGCTTGTACTTGTGTTCAGGATGCGGCGGATGGCCGTGCGTGCGGCCCCAAAAATCAGTGCCACCGCGCCGCAGCCAGATTGGGATGCACAAAATCAGACCCACGAAAAACCCACCCGTATGCGCCCAATAGGCCACCCCGCCTTCATCCGGGTTGCTGGCCAGACTGCCAAAGAACTGCATAGCCAACCAGACCCCCAGCATGACAAAGGCAGGTATCGTGAATATGCGGAAATAGACAATGAGGATCAGCAGGATATCCACGCGGGCCTTGGGGAACAGCAGCAGGTAACCGCCCATAACCCCCGCAATCGCACCGGATGCCCCAATGGTCGGCACGACCGAGCCCGGGGCCGTGAAGACATGGATCAGACCCGCGCCGATCCCGGCTGCAGTATAGAACAACAGAAAGGGCAGGTGGCCCATTTCATCTTCGAGGTTGTCGCCGAAAATCCACAGGAACAGCATGTTTCCGGCCAGATGCATCCAACCTCCGTGCAGGAACATCGAGGTCACCAGTGTCTCAAACGCAAAACCGTCAGTGATCCGCGCCGGGATAATCGCATAGTCGTAGTACAGCTGATTGATCAGCCGAGCATCGTTCATGATGCCCACATAGCTGAGAAATATCAGGATATTGGCCGCCATCAGCAGATAGACGACATAGGGTGTTCGCCCCGAAGGGTTATGGTCGCGGATTGGAAACATGAGGCGACGCTGGGCTTTTCCCGGCCCAGCGTCAAGGCATGCTTACGCCGCACCCCCAAGCAATGCGGCATTGCCGCCCGCGGCTGTTGTATCAACGCACAGGTGACGCTCGGCCAGAACGCGTGCGCGGTCCGGAAGGCCGGGGATCAGCGGCAGGATCGGGCCGTCCCGACGGGCGAGGTGACGTTCGATCTCACGCGCTGTGTCGTCATCGCCCCACCAAAGAACGCCCGATATCCCGGTCACGTTCTCCAGCCGATGCAAGTCTAACGAACCGATGGCCTGAATGGCCGTACCACCCAGCGCCTGAACGGCGTCGGCTTGCGCGCGCGCGGCCTCGGTTCCGGGTCCCATGCACAGCAATGGCGGGCGTGCGAATTCGCTCAACCGGTTGGATTCGCCTGTCGGGCCGGGCAGGGATTGGGTCTGCACCGACGCGGGCGTACCCTGAACATCGGGAAGCTCGCTCATTGGGTGTTCCCATTGTTCGTCGGACTGCTGCCGGTCCGGGGCGCAGAACCGCGTCATGTAGTTCGGCCCACCCGCCTTGGGGCCTGTGCCCGAAAGCCCCTCACCGCCAAATGGCTGAGACCCCACAATGGCGCCGATTTGGTTGCGGTTGACGTAGATATTGCCCGCATGCACCGCTTCGGTGATGTGTTGCACCCGGTCGTCAATGCGTGTGTGCAAACCAAATGTCAGTCCGTACCCGGTTGCGTTAATGTCGGCGATCACCTGATCAATCTTAGATGCCTTGAAGCGAACGACATGCAGGACAGGGCCAAAAATCTCACGCTTCAGTGCGGAAATGCCGGGTATCTCAATAAGTGTTGGGGCGATGAATGTCCCTTCCACCGGTATCGGCGTGTCCTTTAAAACGCGGCCTGCGGCGCGGGCATTGGCAACGTGATCTGCAATGCCCTGGCGCGCCGTCTCGTCAATAACCGGTCCGCAATCGGTTGAGATCAACCATGGATCTCCGACCTGTAGAACCTGCATTGCACCGGTTAGCATTGTCAGCAAATCGTCGGCGATATCTTCCTGGACATAGAGACACCGCAAGGCAGAACACCGCTGCCCGGCAGATTGAAACGCGCTTTCGATGATGGACTGAACGGCCTGTTCAGGTAGGGCGGTACTGTCCACGATCATCGCGTTCAACCCGCCGGTCTCGGCGATCAGAGGCGTACCGGGGCGCAGGTTGTCGGCCATGGCTGCGCGTATTTTCAACGCGGTCGCCGTCGATCCGGTAAACGCCACGCCGGATACACGCGGATCAGAGGTCAACGCCGCACCAACGGACGGGCCGCCGGGCAATAATTGCAGCACGTCGCGGGGAACTCCGGCCTCGTGCAGCAATTGAACGGCCCGATGCGAGATCAGTGGCGTTTGCGGTGCGGGCTTGGCCAGAACTGCGTTGCCTGTGGCCAAGGCTGCTGAAATCTGGCCTGTGAAGATAGCGAGCGGGAAGTTCCACGGGCTGATGCAGGTGAAAATACCAGCCGGTTCCGCATCGGGAATGTTCGCAGCGTAGTAGCGCAGAAAATCGACCGCCTCACGCAGTTCGGCAACGGCATCGGGCAGGGACTTACCTGCCTCGCGCGCGAGCAAGGCGAAAAGCTCGCCAAAATGAGCCTCATATAGATCGGCAGCAGTATTCAAGATACGCGACCGTTCTTCTGGTGGTGCCTGCCACGGTGCCGCGGAATTCAGGGCAAGCTCGACATCCTCGACGCTGGCGGGAGCGATTGCTCCGGGGCGATCCTGTGGTTGGGCCGGATTGGTTACCGGTTGGTCCTGTTCCGGGCTTGCATCGCCGGACAACAGCGGCTGGGCATACCAATGGTGCGCCCGGAAAGCATCCCGCGCGGCGTCGATCTTGTCCAATGTCGGGGTGTGGTGAAGGTCGAAACCCTTCGAATTGACGCGTTCCGGTTGGAACAGGTTCGGTCCGGTTGGCAGCGGTCGTGCCTGATCCACAATGGTCAGGAACGGATCAGCGGCGACCTCTTCCGGCGGAACGTTCTCGTCCACGATTTGGTTAACGAATGACGAGTTTGCACCGTTCTCCAGCAGACGCCGCACCAGATAGGCCAGCAGGTCCCGATGCGCCCCGACCGGCGCATAGATCCGGCACCGTGTGTTGTTTTGGTCTTTGACAAGCTGGTGCAGGGTTTCGCCCATTCCATGCAGGCGCTGGAACTCGAATGGCTGGTCATCGGCCATGTGAAGGATCGCACTGACCGTATGGGCGTTGTGGGTGGCAAATTGCGGGTAAATTCGATCGGTCATACCCAGCAGTTTGCGCGCATTCGAGATGTAAGAAATGTCCGTGGCCGCCTTGCGGGTGAACACGGGAAAGCCATCGATGCCTTCAACCTGAGCTCTTTTGACCTCGGTATCCCAGTAGGCCCCTTTGACCAAACGAACCATCAGCTTTCGTTCGTGACGCCCGGCCATGTCATACAGTGTGTCCAGCACGATCCCGGCGCGCGGGCCATAAGCCTGAACGACGATACCCAGGCCGTCCCAACGATCCAGGGCCGGTTCGGCCATCACCGCCTCGATCACCTGCAGAGACAAGGAAAGGCGGTCTGCTTCTTCGGCGTCCACATTCAGGCCCATGCCTGCCGCCTTAGCCAAAAGGGCCAAAGCCCGCAAACGGGGCACCAGTTCTTCCATGACTTCTGCTTCTTGCGCCAACTCGTAGCGTGGATGGAGCGCCGACAGCTTAACAGACATCCCCGGATTGGCCCGGATATCGTCGTGAATACAGGCTTCGGCGATTGCAGCAATCGCCCGTGAGTAGGACAGGTGATAGCGGGCGGCATCGGCCTCGGTTCGTGCCGCTTCGCCCAGCATGTCGTAGGAATAGGTGTAGCCTTTTGCCTCCATACCGCTGGCGCGATCCATGGCGGATTTGATCGTCTCGCCCAGCACAAACTGGCGGCCCATTTCCTTCATTGCGCGCCCGACTGCCGTGCGGATCACGGGTTCGCCCAGACGTTTTATCGCACCGCGCAAGACACCGACCGGAGAGGTCCTGTCTTCGTCCAGAACCTTGCCCGTCAACATCAGGGCCCACGTGGACGCGTTGACCAGCGACGAAGAAGACCGACCCAGATGCTTGCCCCAATCCGATGGGGCGATCTTGTCCTCGATCAGCGCGTCGATGGTGTCGGCATCGGGTACGCGCAGCAGCGCCTCGGCCAGACACATCAGCGCGATGCCTTCGTCGGTGGACAGGCCGTATTCGGCCAGGAACACTTCCATCATACCGGGTGAGGTGCTGGATCGGATGTCACGCACCAATTGCGCCGCAGCCGCGCAGATCGCGGTGCGGTCGGCTTCGCTCAGATCAGCATTTGCGATCAACGCGTCAAGAATTTCCGACGGATCGGCATAGGTTTTGGCATCAATGCGTGCGCGCAGGCTGTGTGACATGTGTCCTCCGGTCTTTTGAGTAATATAGTGTCGATTTTCCGGGACGATTGCCTTAGTTTTATCTACGGCTAGGCGATTGGCCTGATTTCAGGGGTTTGAGCGATGCAAAAAGACTTTCCGGGGCTGGATAGGTTCGACAGATCAATTCTGGCGATTCTGGCCGAGGACGGCCGGATCCCCATCGCCGATCTCGCGCGGCGTATCGGGCTTTCGAAATCCCCAACTCAAGCACGTGTGAAGAGACTTGAGGCTGATGGCATCATTACCGGGTACCGTGCCTTGCTGGACCCCATTCGCCTTGGTTTGGACCACGTAGCCTTTGTCGAAGTCCGATTGACTGACACGCGCGAGAGAGCTTTAGCCGATTTCAACGCGGCCGTTCGTAAAGTGCCTGAGATCGAACAAGCCCATATGATTGCGTCGAATTTTGACTATCTTCTGAAAATTCGCACCGGGTCGATGTCGGAATACCGCGCGGTTCTGGCTGAAAAGATCTCCTCATTGCCACATGTCGCCAGTACCTCGACCTTTGTCGCGATGGAGGCTGTGAAAGAGACCGGGATGTCTGGAGCCTTGGACACGATGGGTTGACGAACGCCCTGCGCGCGTCACCATTGGCGTATGAAACGCATTGCTTACGCCTCAATTTTCTATGCTGCGACCGTTTTTGTGGCTAATGCTCAGGACTGCCCTGTCGCGCCAGACCATTCCGCGGATGTATCGGCGGTTCTGGAACAGATACAGAGCGCTGAAACCGAACAGTCCGCTCGTGCACTGTCCGGTCAGTTATGGGAGTTCTGGACCGATGCCCCGGACGAAAGTGCTCAGGCCGTTCTGGACCGTGGCATGACACGTCGAAATGCGTGGGACCTGCTGGGCGCGATTGAAGATTTTGACAAGCTTGTCGCGTACTGCCCGTCCTACGCCGAAGGGTACAACCAACGCGCATTCGCCCACTACCTGCGTCAGGATTTTCAATCCGCGCTGCCTGACTTGGACAAGGCAATCGAGCTGTCTCCCAACCACGTCGCCGCGATCAGTGGCCGTGCGCTGACCCTGATGGGACTACAGCGCATGGACGAGGCGCGAGAAGCGTTGTCTCAGGCGTTGGAGCTGAACCCGTGGCTTTCAGAGCGCCATCTCATGGCACCGGGTGGGCCACTTGCCATACCGGGTGAGGACATTTGAAACAAAACGCCCCCGAAACCGCAAGGTCGGGGGCGTTTAGGCTTTGTGGGGATTATCCGACCAGACCGTTATCGGTGCGCTTGATCGCGATAACCGACGAGCGTGGTGTTCCGCCGTCCGGCCAGTTGCTGCCGGGGTGCTGAATGCCAACGAACATGGTGCGCAGATCGCTGGACCAGGCCAGACCGGTGACCTCACAGCCGTTCGGGCCGGTCATGAAACGCGCGATCTCGCCGGTGATCGGGTCCCCAACCAGCATCTGGTTGTTGCCGTTGCCTGCGAAGTCTCCTTCATTGTCGTCATTGCCGTCCGTCTGGATCCAGATCAACCCGGTCGAGTCTATCACCATGCCATCGGGCGAGTTGAACAGGTTGCCTTCATTCACGTTTGCCGAACCGGCGCGATCGTCCGAGTGAACCGTCGGATTGCCCGCCATGACGTACAGGTCCCAATCGAACCCTTCGGCGGCGTGGTCGTCATTTGCGGGGCGCCAGCGCACGATCTGACCGTACTTGTTGGCCTCGCGCGGGTTGGGGGCGTTGACCGAGGTGTCATCTCCACCGGCGTTAGCCTTCACGCCGCGGTTCTTGTTGTTGGTCAGACAGCAATACGCTTCTACCGCAACAGGGCTGGATGCGACCCATTCAGGGCGGTCCATGGTCGTGCCGCCGGCCTTGGACGCGGCCATACGGGTAAAGACTGCGATATCGGCTTCGTCCATCCCGGTGGTTTCCGGTGTCAGAGCCAGCCATTCGCCCTTCATGTCGTCGTTGAACTTGGCGACGTAGAGCGTGCCGTCGTTCAGCAGGCCCTCGGTTTCACCTCCCGGTTGGTAGGTGCCGTTCGACACAAACTTGTACAGGTACTCGCCCCGCTCATCGTCGCCCATGTAGACAACAACACGACCATCTGCGGCCAGAGTGACCTCGGCATTCTCGTGCTTGAAACGGCCCAGACCGGTGTGCTTGACCGGCGTGCTGTCCGGGTTGGTTGGGTCGATTTCAACGATCCAGCCCGCACGGTGCGGCTCGTTCGGGTTTTTTGATGTATCGAAACGCGGATCGAACAGTTCGTACCCGTTCCAGCTTTCGGCCTTGATGCCATAGCGTTTGAAGCCGTCCGTGACCGTCTGGTCGTAGCTGGCGTTTTCATCGCTGGACCCAAAGTAGCCGTTAAAGTTTTCTTCGCAGGTCAGGTAGGTACCCCACGGAGTTTTACCCGCACCACAGTTGTTCATCGTACCTAGCGACGTAGTTCCGGTCGGATCAGCTTCAGTTTTCAGCAGGTCGTGACCAGCGGCGGGGCCTACGATCTTCATTGGCGTATTGTGGTGGATACGGCGGTTGAATGGGCTGTCTTTGACAACTGACCAGCCATCGGGGCTTTCGGTGATTTCCATCACGGTCACGCCCTGAATGTTCTGCAGTTTCAAAACGTCCTCGGCGCTGGCCGGAACACCTTCCTGCGCGGCGGGCATGTTGATCTTGCGGTTCGGATATTCGTGGTTGATCGCGATCAGCTCGTGACCCTGGAACGAGAAGGTCTCCATCCCGTCGGTGTTTTCGCCGAAGATGCGATCCGATTTCTCAATCGGGCCACCATCAGTGATGTCATAGCCGTCGGCATCGGAAAACAGCGGGTCGCCCCAGCGGGTCATAACCTTCCACTCATAGCCTTCCGGCACGTGAACGGTGCCGTCAGTCTGGGCAGCGATCGGCGTGAAGGCAAAGCGCGAGGCCGTAACAGCGTGTGCGGCAGTTGAGCCCAGCAGGCCCGTGCCCATTGCGGCGGCACCCGAGCCAAAGGCCACTACGCCAGCCAGAAACCCACGGCGCGAGATGGCGTTTTCGACGACGTGATCAAAATCGTTTTCCTCGGGGCGGGGGAAATGCAGCTCGTCCCAATCGTCGGCGGACAGGGTGGTGGTATCAACGTCTTTCATGAATGGCTCCTGGCTGTCTTAGAGTAGTCGATGAAAGGCATGTAGGGCGACTTTGTGACATGTTCTTAACAACATTATTAATGACTTCATTTGGCCCTCAAGAAAAAGCAATCGGCTGGCGAAAGCATATCGATGCTTTCTGCCAGCCGCGCTTGCTATATTGGTAAAATGCACTCGTGACGATCAGGTTGCGTGATGCCAGCGATATGTCGGATTAAGCTAGCCGCTGCCCTGCTTCGTCAAAGCGATAGGCCTTCTCGGATGCATATCCGAATCGCAACTCTTGGCCTTCGGTGATGGTATGTTGGCCAAACAAACGGGCTGTGACGTCGTGGTCCTGAACTTTGGCTATCACATTGGTGTCCCCGCCCAACTTTTCCACATGGCTGACACGAGCGGCAAGCGGGCCGTCATCTGACAGGAACAGGTCCTCGGGGCGAATTCCGATCGTGTTCTGACCGCTTTCTTGAACTAACGCTTCAGGCAGGAAGTTCATGGAAGGTGAGCCCAGGAATCCGGCGACGAATTGATTTGCGGGGTTGTTGTACAGTTCCATCGGGCTACCGATCTGCTCGACCCGACCATCGCGCAAAACAACGATCTTGTCGGCCAGCGTCATCGCTTCGGTTTGATCATGGGTGACGTAGATCATCGATGCATCCAAAGCACGGTGCAGATTGGCGATCTCGATCCGAGTGTTCATTCGCAGGGCGGCGTCCAGATTGGACAGCGGCTCATCAAACAGGAACAGTTTAGGTTCACGCACAATGGCGCGCCCGATGGCGACGCGCTGACGCTGGCCACCTGACAACTCGGACGGGTAACGGTCCAAATAGGGTTCAAGGTTCAGCATCCGGCTGGCTTTGGCGACACGGCCTTCGATTTCCGATTTGGGCTGCTTTTCCTGCTTCAGTGCAAGGGTCATATTGCCCCGAACGCTGAGGTGAGGGTAGAGCGCATAGCTTTGGAACACCATCGCGATCCCGCGCTTGGATGGCGGCACCAGATTGACCTGCTGCCCGCCAATGTTGATCTCACCTGACGATGCATCCTCTAGCCCCGCAATCACGCGCAACAGGGTGGACTTGCCACAGCCCGACGGGCCGACAAAGACGACGAATTCGCCTTCTTCGACCTCCAGGGTGATGTCTTTCAGGACATGCACGTTGCCAAAGGACTTGTTCACATTGTTCAGCGTCAGGGCGGTCATGATGCGGGCTCCTCAAGGGAAACGGGCTGGCCGGTTCGGATACTTTTATCCGCAGCCAGACAAATGGCGAGCGATTGGACGGCGTCATTCATATGACGGGTCAGGTCGATATCTTCGGCGATGGCGCGCAGCATATAAGCCTGCTCAGCATCACAAAGGTCTTGATGGCCGGGTTCGTCCGGCATCTCGATCGTGTGGTCGCCTTGCGGTGTATGGACCAGCAGGCCGCCGACTTTGGTATGGCCGTCGATGTCGGCAGACGCACCCTTGTTGCCATCGGTGATTGAGACCGACCCGTTGGGCGACACGATATCTTTCACGAAGAACGCGGTTTCCGACATCATCGGGCCCCATCCGGCCTCGTACCAGCCGACAGAGCTGTCGTCGAAGACCACCTGAAACTGGCCGTAATTGTACATGTCCGGTGCGATTTCATCCGACAGGCGCAGGCCCATACCATGCACCCGGACGGGCTGCGCGTCAGTGATCTGGCACATCACGTCGACATAGTGCACGCCGCAATCGACAATGGGCGAAGTGGTCTGCATCAGTGCCTTATGCGTTTCCCATTCCGCGCCCGACGACTGCTGGTTCAGGTTCAACCGGAACACATAGGGCCCGCCAAGATTGCGCGCCTCATCGATCAGCCGCATCCAAGAGGGGTGATGGCGCAGGATATATCCAACCACCAGCTTACGATTCAGCCGGGTTGCTGTTTCGACCACACGCCGGGCGTCGGCGACATTAGTGGCCAGCGGTTTTTCAACAAACACATGTGCGCCAGCCTCCATCGCCGCGCAGGCGAAATCCGCGTGGCTATCAGAGTAAGTGGCGACCACGACCAGATCGGGTTTGGTTTCGGCCAGTGCCAAGTCGAAATCGGAATAAGCCGGGTAATCGATGAGATCCGGGTGATCCACACGGCCGGACCGGTTCACCAAACCAACGATCTGCGCGTCGGGATGGTGATGGTGCGCCAGCGCGTGGCTCAAACCCATATTACCAAGGCCTGCAATCAGTACGCGGGTCATTTAACTGCTCCGGATGTGATGCCGCGGATCAGCTGGCGCGAGAAGATGACATACAGGACAAGCACCGGCAGGATTGCCATCGACAGGGCCGAAAGGACCGCGTTCCAGTCCGTCACGAACTGTCCGATGAACACTTGGCTGCCCAGCGTTAATGTCTTGGTCTCTTCAGCCGGAGCGAGGATCAGCGGGAACCAAAGGTCGTTCCAGATCGGGATCATGTTGAACACGGCCACGGTCGCCATCGCGGGCCTGACCAGAGGCAGAACAAGGCGGAAGAATATCGTGTATTCAGATAGTCCGTCGATACGCCCGGCATTCTTCAGGTCATCGCTGACTTGTCGCATGAATTCGGACAGGATGAATACGGCCAATGGTAATCCCTGGGCCGTGTATACAAGGATCAGCGCCCAGAGCGAGTTCACCAGCCCGGTCGCCACCATCATCTCAAGGATTGCCACGGTGCCGATGCGGATTGGGATCATGATCCCCAGCGCCAGATACAGCCCCATGATCAGGTTGCCCTTGAACTGGTATTCCGACAACGCATAGGCGGCCATCGCGCCGAACAACAGGATGAAGGACAGCGATGCCACGGTGACAATCATCGAGTTCTGGAAATAGAGGAAGAAATCCCCCTGCTTCATCACCGTCTCATAGCCGATCATCGAAAAACTATCTGCGTTGGGCAGGGCCAATGGCTCGCGAAAGATCGCCCGACGGGATTTGAAGCTGTTGATCAGGATCACAAAGACCGGAAACAGGGCGATCAGAGTGTACAGGATCAGCGCGCCGTGCATCGCGACCATGTTGAGGGGGTTATGACGTGCTTTGTTCATCGTGATGCCCTCAGAGTTGATACCGGCGCATCCGGGTCTGGATGCCGAAAAGATAAATGCAAACGCCCACAAGGATGATGGCAAACATTGCCCCGGCGATTGCCGACCCCATATGTGGGTCGCCTAGTTGCAACTGGAAGCCGAAGAATGTGCGGTACATAAACGTACCAAGGATATCGGTCGAGAAATCAGGCCCCGCCAGCGCGCCTTGTGATGCATAGATCAGGTCGAATGCGTTGAAATTCCCCACGAAAGTCAGGATCGAGATGATGCCGATCGAGGGCAGGATCAGCGGTAGTTTGATCTTCCAGAAAGCCGAAGTTCCGGTGATCCCATCGATCTCGCCCGCCTCAAGGATTTCTTCCGGGATGGTCAGTAGCGCAGCATAGATCAGCATCATCGGGATGCCGACGAACTGCCAAACCGAGATCAAGGCCAGCGTGGTCAGCGCGTATTCTTCTTTTCCCAACCAGGGCGCAAACAGCGACTTGAGCCCGACGGCATCCAGCATCGATGGCGCGATGCCCCAGATCGGTGAGAGGATCAGTTTCCAGGCAAACCCGACAATCACAAAGCTCAGGATCGTGGGAATGAAGATTGCCGACCGGTACAGCGCGGCAAATCGCAGGCGCGGGTGGCTGAGTAAGGCGGCCAGAGCAATCCCAATTGGGTTTTGAACCAGCATGTGGATCAGGAAGAACCAGAAGTTGTTGCCTAATGCATTCCAAAACTGTTCCGACCAGATCGGATCAAAGAATAGGGTTTGAAAGTTCTGCAATCCAACGAAGACGCGGCTCTGATCGACTTCGGAGTAAAGCGCCAGTCGCAATGTGTTGAACAGCGGGAAGATCATGACCGCCGTGTAGACAAGAACGGCCGGTGCAAGAAACACAAGGATATGCCAGCGGAAGCGGGGGCGGTTCATGGGACTGCTTTCAATGGGGTGTCGGGGATACCCGGGCGATTACCGCCGCCCGGGTATGTGTCAGATCAGCGCTTACTGGTGCGGAGCGTACCAGGAGGACAGGCCTTTTTGCAGGTCTGCGCCCAATTCCTCAGGGCTGTTTGCGCCTTTGATTGCAGCAACCGACGCGCCCCAGGTCTCGTTCTCCAGGTTCGGCGTGCCGCGCGACAGGATCTGGTATGTCGAACGGATGGTCGATTCACACTCATCACGCCAACCGACGAACTCTTTGGCCAGCGGGTCCTGCAGTTCGACTGGTGTGTTGGACAGCGGGAAGAAGCCCGGAACGGCGTTGCCAAAGATTTCGGCAAACTCGGGGCTTGCGACCCACGCGAGGAATGTTTCGGCCGCTTCGGGGTGTTCGGTGGCGGCGTTCATGCCGATGCCGATATCCGTGTGGTCAGAGATATAGCAGGTGTCGCCTGCGTTTTGGACTGGCGGCTTGAATGCGCCCATTTCAAAGTCGGCTTGTGTGTTGAAGCCAGCGATTTCCCACGATCCGGCAGGGTAGATAGCGGCCCGGCCCAGAGTGAAGATGTTCTGGCTGTCGGGATAGGTCTGCGCCTCGTACCCGTCACCAAGATACTGTCCCCAACGTGCCAACGTTGCGTAGGGGGCGGTCCAGGCTTCGTCCGTCAGTTTCTGTTCGCCTGCGATCAGAGCCTGGCGACCTTCTTCACCTTTCCAATAGTTCGGGCCGATGTTGTTGTAGCCCATTGTGGCGGCTTCCCACTGATCGTTAGTGCCCATCGCCATTGGGATGTAAGTGCCGTCTTCCTTGATCTTGTCGAGGGCAGCAAAGAACTGGTCTTCGGTGGTCGGCACTTCAATGCCAAGCTCGGCAAACGCATCTTTGTTGTAGATGAAGCCGTGGATCACCGACGCCATCGGAACGCAGAAACTGGCCGAGCCGTCATCCGTCTGCCATGCCGATTTTGCCACGTCCGAGAAGTTGCTCATAGCGTCGACCGAGGACAGATCGGTCAGGTGCCCGGCCTCATAAAGTGCCAGCGACGCATCAAACGGACGGCACGTGATAAGATCACCGGCCGAACCTGCATCCAGTTTCGAGTTCAGCACAGCGTTGTATTCCGCCGGAGCTGACGGGGTGAACTGCAGTTTGATCCCAGGGTGTTTGGCTTCGAAGGCCGGGATGATCTGCTCCTGCCACAAGGTCAGGTCGTCATTGCGCCAGCTTTCGATGATCAGCGTGACGTCCTCGGCATAGGCGCTTGAAGCCATCAGGGTCGTGCCCAGTAAGGCCAGTTTCAGGCTATTGCGTTTCATTCGTGTTCTCCCAGTTGGTTAGCAGTTATTTATCTTGTTCCAGTGCGGATTTCAGAACCCCGTTGCTTGCGTTAAGAACAGCAGAGGCATCCTTGGGTGATATGCCACGTGCAGCGATTAGCACCGCCGGCTTCACGTCTCCGTTCGCGGCGTCCAGCGCGAGTTTTGCTTTTTCCGTATCAACATTGGCGATCCGCGCGACGATCCCCGTCGCCCGCGCGCGCAACTTGTCGTTGTCGGCGCGCAGGTTGACCATCATGCCGCCGTGAACATGGCCAAGTTGCAGTGCCATAAGTGACGACAGCATGTTCAGAGCGATTTTTTGAGCTGTTCCGGCACCCATACGCGTCGAACCCGAGATCAATTCCGGCGGCGTCGCCAAAAGAATTGGGATATCTGCGCTTTCCAGCAAAGGGCTGTCTGCGTTATTGGCAATTCCGATAACGGTTGCGCCAAATGACTGTGCGATATTGCTGGCGGTCAGGGTGTATGGCGTCGATCCGCTTGCGGACACTGCGATGATTGTATCCGTCGGTTGCAATGTCGAAAGCGCGTCTGCTAATCCGTCGGCTTCGTCTTCTGCGCCTCCGGGCATTTCGACACCGGTCGGCAGGCCGCCTGCCATATGTATACGGAGCTGGTTCGCTGGGATTGAAAAGGTGCCGCCCAGCTCTTGCGCGTCGGCAGCGGCCATCAATCCGGACGAGCCTGCGGCCACATAGTGCAGCACGCCGCCGGCGCGGATAGTCTGCGCCATGGCGTTGCCGCCCCGCGCGATTGCGTCCAATGCGCCACGCGCTGAGGTCGCGGCTTCAATCTGACCCTCAACCAGCGCCCGAGCAGAGGCGACAGGGTCTTGTGGGTCCAGCTTGTTGGCGTCTGGATGCAGTTGTTCGGTCGGCGGCAGCGTCAAAAGAATCCCCCTTTGCGGTTCTCAATACAATACCTATTCAATACCACTTGTCCATAATTTTATTTTTTCAGTGAAAATCAACGTATTCTGTATCAAAACAGAGAAAAGCTGCAGAAATCGGCCTATTTTGGCCTTCCTAAATTCAAATAGGTATTATAATGGTATTGTCATGACTGAGTCTCTGAGCAACGCTGTACTGGCCATAGATGGTGGCGGAACCCGATGCAGGGTTGCATGTGAAGTCGCTGGTATTGTCCATTCTGTTGAGACCGGGGCTGCCAATGTCTCGACAGATTTCGATGCGTCCGTCCAGCAGATGAAATCGGGGATTACGCAGATTGCGCAAACGCTTGCTGTGGATGTTCAGGACCTGACCCAGTTGCCCGCCTTTGTCGGATTGGCTGGCGTCACAGATGACCATATTGCCAGTCGCGTGCAGAGCGCGCTGGGCCTAACGCGGGCGCGCGTTTCAGATGACCGACCCGCCGCGCTTCGCGGTGCGCTTGGGTCTCAGGATGGACTGATCGCGCATTGTGGTACGGGGTCGTTTGTTGCTTCGCAGAAGGATCGGGTGATGCGGTTTGCAGGGGGCTGGGGGCCGATATTGGGGGATGAAGCGTCCGCGCAATGGGTTGGTCGTTTTGCATTGGCAGAAGCATTGAATTCCGTGGATGGCGTTCAGGCCTCTAGCGATCTGACACAGCAGTTGCTGAACGAACTTCGCGGTGCCGCCGGAATAGTCGAGTTTGCCGGACGGGCGACGCCGACAGAGTTCGGCGCGTTGGCCCCGATGGTTACCACTGCAGCAGTGTCCGGAGACGAGGTCGCCAAAAAAATTATGCAGGCCGGTGCTACTTACATTGCCGATTTGGCGGCACGTCTCGGATGGCAGCCAGAAGTCGCGATCTGCCTGACCGGCGGCATCTCTCCGCATTATGCGGACTATCTGCCTGCTGCCTTGCAGTCAGAGATACGCCCTCCATCGGGCGAGCCGTTGACCGGGGCGTTGGCTTTGGCGAAGGAGGTCTCGCATGAGTATTGCTGAATTCCTGCGCTCTGATCTTTGGCTGACCCCTGAAAATGGCCCCCGCTACGTGCAATTGCGGCGCAGGTTGCAAGAGGGGATCGATACGGGCGTCCTTGCGCCGAACTCATCGCTGCCATCGGAGCGGGAACTGGTTGAAATCACAGAACTATCCCGCGTGACCGTGCGCAAGGCGATTCAGGAGCTGGTGCAGGAAGGTGTGATCGAGCAGCGCCAAGGGTCTGGGTCCTTCATTCGGGAACGTGTTCAAAGGGTTGAACAATCGCTGAAACACCTGACCTCGTTCACCGAAGATATGTCGAGCCGAGGAATGGAGACGACCTCAAAGTGGTTGGAGCGCGGAGTATTTGCGCCAACCCCGGAAGAGGTCACTGCGCTGAATCTGTCAGAGGGTGAGCAGATATCTCGTATTTACCGCTTGCGCGAGGCGGACGGGCGTCCGTTGGCGCTGGAACGTGCTGCGCTGCCGTTGGATATCCTGCCGAACCCAATCGAAGTCACCACGTCTCTGTACGAAGTTCTTGAAGGTCTGGGGCGCCGCCCGGTGCGCGCTGTGCAAAAGATATCAGCTCTCAATCTTGCTGCGCGAGAGGCAGACCTGCTGGAGGTGCCCGAAGGTGCGGCGGGGCTGAACATCGAGCGTATCTCATTTTTGAAAAACGGGCGGGTCGCAGAGATGACGCGGTCGCTCTATCGCGGCGACGCTTATGACTTTGTCGCTGAATTGCGCCTATAGCCGGAAGGACCGGGATCAAATGTCCGAAAAGAACTCGAAAATGCGTCAGGAAATCCTGGAAATCCCTGATGCCGTCGACAGATTGCTCAGCACGGGGGCAGACAATATCCGAGCAGCTGCGCAAAGAGTAAGGGATACGGATCCGCGGTTTTTGATCTCGGTCGCGCGGGGATCATCCGACCATGCCTGCAGCTATTTGAAATACGCCAGCGAACTGCTTTTGGGGTTGCCGGTTGCCTCAGTAGGGCCGTCCGTCAGTTCAATTTACGGGGTGGACCTTAGCGCAAAAGGATCTGTCTGCCTGTCCATCTCACAATCCGGCCAAAGCCCGGATATCGTTGGCCTCACAGGGTCTTTGCGAAACTCTGGCGCACTGACAATTGCGGTGACCAACAACTCGGAATCGCGCCTGGCCGAAGTGGCGGATGCGGTTCTACCACTGCACGCGGGACCAGAGCTGAGCGTCGCAGCAACCAAGACATTTGTGACTTCGTTGGTGTCCGGTCTATGGCTGCTGGCCGAGGTCAAAGAGGATGCTGAATTGATCGGGGCGATCCAATCCTTGCCCGAATATCTGGCGCGGGCGGCACATTGTGATTGGTCGGCTGCAGCCGAAACAATCACCGGGCGCTCGTTGTTTACACTTGGCCGCGGTCCTTCTTGTGCGATCTCTGACGAAGCTGCATTGAAGATCAAAGAGACCTGCCAAATTCACGCCGAAAGCTATTCAGCGGCCGAAGTGCTGCATGGTCCGGTTTCGATTGTCGAAGAAGGATTTCCTGTAATTTGCTTCGCGGCCAATGATGCAGCCGAACAGGCGACTGCCGATGCAGCTGATGCCTTGGCGGAAAAAGGGGCTGCGGTCTTTGCAACGACCAACAAAGTATCACGCGCGCAGGCGCTATCTGTGGTTCGAACGGATCATTGGATCACGGACCCGATAACGGCGATTACGTCTTTTTACAGCATGGTAGAGGCCGTCGCCAGTGCGCGGGGAATCGACCCGGACGCACCGCGGCACCTTAAGAAAGTGACCGAGACGGTATGACAGAGCGCAAGGTGATCTTTCGAAACGGGCCAATCTTTGACGGCAGCCGGTTGTTACACGACCACGCGCTTGTTTTTCGCGAGGGGTGTTCGGGGGAAGTTTTGCCCGACGCCGAGGTCGCCCAGGAAAAGGACGTTGTCGATCTGAACGGCGACATACTCAGCCCCGGTTACGTGGATCTGCAGGTCAATGGCGGTGATGGTGTTATGTTCAACGATGATCCGTCGGTCGAAACGATCCGCAGAATTGCCGGTGCCCATCGCCGATTGGGTGTGGTTTCGCTACTGCCTACGCTGATCACCGACGAACCCGCCAAAACCCGTGCAGCAATAGATGCGACGATCGACGCGGTACGTGCACAGGTGCCGGGCGTTACCGGATTGCATTTGGAAGGACCGCATTTGTCGGTCGCGCGGAAAGGGGCGCACGACGGTAATTTGATACGGCCGATGGAACGATCGGATCTGGACACGCTGATAGAAGCGGCTAATGCACTTCCTTGCCTCAAGGTAACTGTCGCGCCGGAGGGTGTTTCCGAGCAGCAGGTCCGCGCCATGAGCGACGCTGGCATCCTTGTCTCGCTCGGGCACAGCGATGCAAATTTTGCGACCTGCCAGAGCTATACCGCCGCCGGTGCGCGTTGCGTAACCCATCTGTTCAATGCGATGAGCCAGTTGGGCAATCGTGAACCCGGCCTCGTCGGCGCAGCGCTGGCCAGCGGAACGCTGTCTGCAGGGCTAATTGCCGACGGTGTCCATGTGCACCCCGCCGCGATGCGCGCAGCCTGGGCTGCGAAAACTGCGCCAGGTCAAATCTTTCTGGTCAGCGATGCGATGGCTGTGGCGGGTACTGATCAAACGGAATTCACCCTTGAAGGCCGCAAAATCACGCGAACCGACAGCAGGTTGACACTGGCGGACGGAACGCTGGCCGGCGCGGACCTGGACCTGACGACCGCCGTTGGTGTGCTGGTCAAGCAAGTCGGCGTGCCGTTGCAGGACGCATTGGCGGCGGCCACTTCCTATCCGGCTACGCTGATCGGGTTGGCTCCGCCAACGGTCTTTGAATACGGTTCGGTGATCCGGATATCTGCCGATTTCAGCCGTTGCGAATGGCTGCCCGCGCAATCTTGAGTTTGTCTTTAACTGCCAAAACGACTGTCTTCTGGATGCAGATTATCGCCCGTCAATTTTTGTCGACGAATTTGAAATCTGGCTTCGAACTGCGCTTGACGACATCTGACGCATCGCTTAAACCGACCAGCGCTGAGCGGGCGTCGTATACTGGCTACTACCTCAGCCTTCCAAGCAGATGTTATATGTTTCCCAGGCATTCCTGGCAGTTGCCAAGCTATTCATACTATTTATTTATTTGATTTCTGCTCCTTCCTTGAATTTCCCTGAGTTTCAATTCATTTCCGACAAAAAACTGACAAAATGCCAAAACTCACAGAGACCTTCGCCCGCAAGGTTCCACAGACAAAAAAGGGCACTGCCAAGCACTGGGATAACGAGGTCAAAGGGCTCGTTCTGTTCGTCGGCAAGCAGTCCAAAACCTGGTACTTCCAGAAAGATGTTGGAGGGCAAACCCGGCGGGTTTTGATCGGGCGGTACCCACTGATCTCTGCGGACGTCGCACGACAAACTGCATTGGGTTTTGCGTTGGACTGGGGCAGGGGAGCAGGCAGGCAGCTGCAGATTGGAGCTCCCACTCTTGAGACAGCTATGGAGACTTATCTGGCACGTCCAAAGCTTCGGTCTGAGGCCCACCGGTCCGGGTTGCGACAGCAGTTCGAGCTTCATTTGAAAGATTGGCTACGCCTGCCGCTGGATGAGATCACAAAATCCATGGTGGTTCAGCGCCATGGGTCAATGGCCGCGACACCGTCCTCCGCAAATCACACTTTGAAGTACTTTCGGACAGTCTGGAACCATGCGCGGCGGGTACATGATCTGCCGGAAAGTCCAACGATGGCCATAGAGTGGTATGCGGAACAACCAAATGGCTCGACAATTGAAGATTTGAACGCATGGCGCGAGGCCGTTGATGAGCTCTACAACCCGATCCACAGGGTATTCTACGAATTACTCTTGTTCACAGGCTTTCGCAAAACCGAGGCACTGACGCTCGAATGGAAGAACGTGCAGGAAGATCACATACATTTGCCGATGACCAAGAACGGGCGCAGTTTTGATCTCCCCATATCGCACGTGCATCACGAGATACTTGCTCCTTTACGGGGCCTTCATCGCCAATGGGTCTTCCCCTCTCCGAAGTCACCGAGTGGCCATTTGAAGGGGCCCCAGCGTATGCAATGGTCCATTCAATCCCATCGTCGGACATTCGCGACGGTCGCCATGGAGGCTGGAATATTGGAAGAGATTGTAGGACGCCTTCTCAATCACACGCCGCTATCAATCACCGGTCAGCGCTACGTGAAGCCGTCGCTGAAAGCCCTCACACCAGCGATGGATACTGTGTGTCGGGAATTGGCCCGCAGAACAAGGTGGAACGCGGTGGATTGTAATGTCTAAGCGGGATTGGATTTGGCCTGTCGATTCCGACTTACCTGAATTGGATATGCCAGATCCAGAGGAGTTTGATAGTGGGCCCAGCGAATTCAATATGGAGTTAATTCGCCTCCTGAGAAAGCACTTTGACAAGTACGAACGCTTTGATGACGAAAGCTATGGCTGGATGGCCCATTACCTAAATTTCGACCAAGCTCATGAACTAGACGAGTTCTGGTCATCTAAAGAGGTGCTGGAAGACCTCGCTAGGCTCAAAACACGCTTAAACGAAGCAGGAGAAATCTTAGATCGGCTTCCTGCGCCCGTCAGTGATGCGTTTCGCATCGGCGCATTAAACAGGAGTGGTTTGCGAAATCAAAACAAAGTGGCTGATATTCGTAACGTCTGGTTTAACGATGCAATTGAAGAAACACCACATTGGAAGGCAATGATGGCCAAAGTAGAGTTCTTCAAAAGACTTCGCTACTATATTGAATTGATTAAAGATGCTGAAACTGCTGCTGCTCAGGGCGAGCCGGCCGGGAAGAAGGCAATTGAAGCTTGGCGCTTAGTCTCGGCTTGTGTCGGGCTTTGTGAGCGTCACCCAGACACAATCCGAGTTCCTAAAGCGATGAATGAAGCGGGTCCGTTCTATCGATTCCTGTGCGATATGTTCGAGGTGTTTGGTATTGAAGAGCTTCCAACGTCGGCATTTAGAGGCTGGAAAAAACATGTGGGTCGTTAGAAGGGTTCTTTCTTTCTGACGACCCATGACGAAAGCGCCACCTACGCCTTTTTTGTTCCTAGACATACTCAAAGGAGCAAGGCGATGCAGGCGCACTATCTGACAACACAAGAAGCTGCTCGATACACCGGAATAAGCCAAAGCTATCTCGCAAAACTGCGCATGGGTATCGGTAGCGTTGCGGGACCGAGGTTTATTCGGATCGGTTTACGATCCATCCGCTACAAGCGCTCTGATCTCGACGCGTGGATGACTTCGCGAAGCGAAGGTGTCGAGGGAGAGGGCTAATGGCTCGAACGGCTCCATTTACGAAACTTCGTTACCATTGGAAGAGGCGAATTCAAAGTTCAGCTTATCTGGCACCACGAACCAAGCACTTTGCAATGTTCGTCTGCGATCAGTTTGTGTCAAAAGCGAATGGTTGCTTCTGGGCCAGAAATACAACGCTCGCCAGCGCGTTTGGCGTTCATGAGCGCAGCATTCAGCGTTATCTTCGGGAACTCGAAGGGTGCGGTTGGATCACGCGTGTTCGTCGGCGCGGTGTTCGTCGCACATTTCAGATCAGCGTGCCACGTGATGCCGAACGCGACACTGAACCTGACATTGATATACGCCAAAGGGCGACAGACCTGTACTGGAAAGGCGACAACATTGTCGCGCACAATAAGAACATAGGAAAGAACATAGAAATCAAGCTCAGTGCGACAGGTCGTGGTGCATATCATTGGTTCGACGAAAGTGACGCATCTGCTCTTCGTGAATGGGAAGCGTTCGTAGCTGCCAAGACCGCCTTCAATTTTGAGGCGTTGGCGCAATTGCTGAGAAAGGATGGTTCTATTGCTTTGCCGGCACGTTTTCCAAAATCTGAAGAAGCAGATCGGTATGTTCGGTGCTTTGGCGAAGTCGTTCTCAGCAAAGGACAGAGCATTGGTAATGCACCGTCGCCAACTCGATGAAGGTCTCCTTGGGGGGCATCAAAAGTCTTAGGGCTAAAAGCTAGGGACCGGTGGGGGTAGTCAGATTTGTTCGCGTGAAACTTTTAAGGGGGGGTACGGCGAATTGTGCACTTAGGGCTGTAAACAGACTTTTTCTGCACCGTTCATAGAGCTCCGAAAAGGGGAGCAGAACAGACATTAAACTATCGCTGAACGTTCGCGCCGCGGACTTTCCGACCGCTTACTCCACGTACGCGAATGCATGCTTCCGCTAGCTTTCAATGGAAAAAACAAGCTTGTATCACAACTTAATAGCCGTCGGAAGGGCACACCAATTGCAGACGGCTTTGTAGCACAAATCGGTTGAGGTCGACAGACCCCCTTTACCCTGCGGACTTTTCCCACGAGCTCTGTGGCAGGTATGCAAAGGGCGGTGTAACGGTTGAGGACGGCGACGCGGAATTGGATTTCCGCTACCTGCCGATCAATGTCTCGCGCCATCAGCGATTGGCCCATCAGTTTCTTACAGTGCACCTCTCTCTCAACGCGGCTTAGGCGGTGATACTCGCTCCACCGTTGCCAGATAGCGCGGCCAAGGTATCGAGATGCATTGATCGTCTCATTTCGGGCAATGGCACCGGCAATTGCGGGATTCCATGCCTTGGCGTTCTTGCGTGGCGGGATGATGGCGTGGCCATTGCGGGCGGCAAGCGCGTCGTGGCATTTGCGCGTGTCGCATGCCTCGTCTGCGGTCACTGCCCCAATGTTGTGACCTGGAGGGATATGATCAAGCAACTCGGCAGCATTGGCGGGTCTCCGACGTTGCCTGTGGTAACTTCAACGACGCACACTTCCAGCGTTTCCTCGTCGATGCCTATGCGTATTCTACGCCAAATGGACCGCTTGGGGCTACCATGTTTGCGGGCATTCTATTCTCCTTCGTCCTCGGATTTGATGCCGGTAATGTCGATCGGCAGATGCAGCGGGCCGCTTCCCACCACGATACGGAAGGCTCACGTTCAGCGTTCTTTTTTACAGCGGCACAGGGTACTGAAATCAGGCACGGCACTGTCCAAGCCACCCAGCCGCAGGAGACCGCCCACGAAGCCCGTGGTTTGCCTCATCGTCATCTCGACAAAACCTTCAGGGTCAGACACGCTTGGATTGCGGAGTCGCTGAAACTCTGGTGACGGCCGCGCTTGCCTGAAGTTGGCGATGTCCAATACATCTCAGGATCAAACCAGATCGAGAGCGATCCTCGTTCTTTCAATGCGGTATTGTACGAAGGCTTTTCCCGGTCTTGTGCTTCGTCCGGGCCCAACTGGTCGTACCTCTCAGCTATCGTTCTGGATTCATGAAGTGAATCCTTCAGTCCATTTGTGCAGCAAAGCAGCTTGGCACCGGAATTGGCGGCCTGTCAGTTGGGAAAGAATCAGGAACCTGGCCATTCGGATTCCGGTAAGGAATCAGTCAAATTTGCGACAAAGAATCGACCAAGCTGCCAAATTTTACAATCCTGGCGTGTATTTCTCCGTGGTTTGGAGGATGCGGTGCCCTGATGGCGGGACCTAAGCTTGTGGAAGGCTCCGTCGGTATGGAGGGGGTTAGAACGCCGCGAATTTGGGCGGCATCCATGAGTAGCTAGTGAGTTAACTAGGAGAGTAAGATGTTGAAGCTTTATGTAATGATGAAGACCATGGCACGTGACGAAAACGGCGCGACCATTGTGGAATATGGCGTTGCCCTGACAATCGTCACGGCGATTGCAGTTGCTACCCTGACAGCGTTGGGCAACGACGTTAACGGTCAGTTCACAGACGCTGAAACCCTGATGTAATGACCTGACGGAAGACAAAGCACGCGGTGCGCTCAGCCCCGCGTGCTTATCGTCCCGGAATATTTTCTTGATCCGCTGGCAAAGTGCAACCGCTCAGATCGGTTCATTCGATAAACGCCAAAAAAAGCTGAAGGAGCACCAGATGAGACTCTCTGCCATTTTCACAGCATTGACGGGCCTGGTCGTAGCCGGAGGGTCGGTTTACGTCGCTCGGGATTACATTCAATTCGATACTCAGTCCGCAAATGTCGAGGCCGAGAGCGAGATGGTGAGCGTGGTCGTTGCGTCGCGCGATATTTCGTTTGGCGAAGAAATCGAGCCAGGCGCGCTGACGACCATTGACTGGCCCCGCGGTGCTGTACCCGTGGGAGTCTTTACAGATTATGACGACCTGATTGCGGCGGCTAGCATGCCGTCCCGTCGCGCTCGTCGCGCAATTACTCAGGGTGAACTGATCCTGAACAGCAAGGTTTCCGACTTTGGTGAAAAGGTCACCATCGTTCAGACGCTGGGCGCAGATCATCGCGCCATGGCCATTGAGGTTGACGCTGAAACCGCCGTTGGGGGTTTTGTTACCCCGGGTGATCGGGTCGATGTGGTAATGACCACTGGCGAAAAAAGAGACATGCACGCCGTCACCATTTTGCAAAATATCAGGGTCATCGGTGTTGATCAGGAATCTGATGAACAGACCGACCAACCCGTTGTTGCTCGCACGGTCACCGTCGCCGTTACCCCGGATCAAGTTCAGCGCCTTGCTCTGGCGCAACGTGCCGGTCGGCTGAGCCTGACCTTGCGGTCCATTGATGACACCGAGGACAAGACGCTGGCCATGACTCGACTGAACGATCTTCTGATTGATGAACCAGCCGTCGCGCGGGACATCAAAGAACCGGTTCGCAAAACGATTATTCGGGTCCGCCGCGGCACCGAAGTGACAGAATCCATCATCAACTGAATCGACCAATGAAGGTTTCGACCGTGTCCCTCGCTCAATTCATACGTCCATTCCGCAGCTCCGAAGACGGCGCGATCCTGGTCTTTGTTGCGGTGGCCCTGTCGGTCATGGTCGGTATGGCCGCCCTTGCATTCGACATTGGTCGGGTGACCACCACACAGTCGGAATTGCAGAGCTTTGCGGACAATGTTGCCCTTGCGGCTGCGGGGGAGCTTGATGGTCGCCCGGATTCAATCACCCGCGCCACAAATGCGGCTGCAAACATGATCCGCGACCGTCAAAGCTTTGGCGTTCGGAACAAGGATCAGCTGTTGTCCGGTGCAACGGATTACCAGTTGCGGTTTTATGAAAACCCGCCGACCACTGCGACTGATCCAGCTCAACCCGCGCAACTGCTGGATTCGACCGATCCGGTCAGCGGACCGAATGCTGCATTCGTTCGGGTGACTGTCGATACGCACGAGGTTGGTACTCCGCTCGCAGCGGCAGCGGCGGCTTTGTTGGGCAATGCGCAGCCCTTCTCCAGCGTCAATGCCGAGGCTGTGGCAGGGTTCACCCTGATGGCCTGCGACATCACCCCCATGTTCATCTGCCTGCCGCAACCTAGCCTCGATCTGACCGAGGGCCAATTGATTAGGATGGTAAGTCAGGGCGGCAATGGCCATTGGGGTCCCGGAAACTTTGGTTTTCTGTCTTCTAATCAGAATCTGGCCATCGACGCGTCTGGTGCCTGCGAACCTGCACCAAACGGTCAGGAAGATTCTTGTGCTCTGGCCGCGTCGCGCGCTGTTTCCATGTGCTTCAGCCAAAGAGGCGTTGAAACCAGACCGGGTCTGAGCGTGGGTAACATGATCGCGGGCTTTAACACACGCTTCGACCGGTTTGAATCCAGCGCCAAACAGTTCAGTAACGGTTCGCGCTACGACGTCGACAATTTTGCCTCTTCTCCGCATGTCTTGGACGGTTGGATCACTTCGGGCAATGGAAACAACTGTACCAGCCAACCGGCGCCTAGCTATGATTCAAACGGTGCCCTTGATCCGGCCGCGACCGTTGGTTTGCCGCTTGACGATTGTTTTGCCAGTGGCACTTGCCCGACGCCTCGTATTGGCAATGGCGTATTCACTGCTGGCCTTACCGAATATCTGACCATCAACTATGGCGCAGATTTCAGCGGCCCTCTCCCAACCGGTATTCCGCCATGGTTCCCGACTGGTGGCACCCGCTACGACATCTACAATGCTGAAGTCACCAACCAGGCCGCTCTGGAAGCTATCCTGACCGCTGGTGGTAAAGCTGAAAGCAGCATGCCTTCGTGCCAACCCGCGTCAGCCGGTCGTGCAGATCCTACGCGCCGTGTCATCACCGTCGCCGGTATCGATTGCGCAACTTTTGCGGACGAGCTTAACGGCGGATCGGGCACCATTCCGGTCACCAGTTTTATCGAGATGTTTCTGATCCGCCCCTCTGAATCCGGCAGCACCGGTGCCAACGCGGTCATCTATGGTGAAGTCATTCAGACCGTTTCGGACGGCATTGGCGGCGCCGGAGTCGGCGGCATCGTTCACGATCTGGTTCAGCTGTACGAGTAATGATCATGTTTGGTGCATCCCGTCATATCAGAAAGACCCTCAACCGGTTCCGCAATGACCAGTTCGGCGCGGCGTTGGTCGAATTCGCGATCCTTTTACCGATCCTGTTGGTGACATTTGCCCTGATCGTCGAAGGGGGGCGGATTTTCTGGTCCTATCAAAATGCGATCACGGGGGTTCGGGACACTGCCCGTTATGTTGGCCGGATCGCCCCGTCGGACCTGTGCAC
This sequence comes from Ruegeria sp. CDSB013, assembly GCF_059611165.1. Taxonomy (NCBI): domain Bacteria; kingdom Pseudomonadati; phylum Pseudomonadota; class Alphaproteobacteria; order Rhodobacterales; family Roseobacteraceae; genus Ruegeria; species Ruegeria sp. CDSB013. The sequence goes on from NZ_JBXWPA010000003.1 coordinate 159,202, forward strand.
TGCCTCGCCAAGCGCTGCTATCGGCGATTTTCAAACCGCTGTATCAAATACACTGACGTCGCTTTCGACCACTGACATTGCTGTTGGTCTAGACTCTCTGTCCCTCGAATGCGTTGGCAACGCAGGTGAATACCGCGTTTCGCCCACACCGGTTGCCGTACTGACCGCGTCACTGACAATTTCAAATCTGCCATTTACGCCCGTGTTCCAATTGGTTGGAGGCTCGGCAACGGCGCAGATCCAAACCACGATCACAGATCGCAGCCGGGTGTTTGGACCATGATCCGCCGCATTCAAAAGATAACCCGCGAAATGTCGCGACTTGGCCGTCAGGAAGATGGGTCGACGGTCACTGAGCTTGCCTTTGTCCTGCCGTTGTTCCTTTTGATTTTCCTGGGCTTGATAGATTTCGGCAGATTGGCCTTCCACTATGTGGCTGCTGAAAAAACAGCACAGGTCGCCGCTCGGATGGCTGCAGTGATGCCACCCGCATGTGGCGGTGTTCCGACAACCAACAGCCGAGGCACCTATACCGATATCACCGGCCCGCGGTTCGGAACCAATTGCAGTTTCGCTGCTGGCGTCTGTGTCGAACCGGCCACCACCATATGCACCGGTGCGGCCCCCGCGAATGCAGCTGCCCAGACCACCGTGACCGACATCTGGAACATGCTTCAGTTTGCCGTTCCCAACGATCCCACCGCAACTTTTGACGAAAGCAACATCACGTTCACTTACAACTTCGACCCGGAAATGAATTTCCTGGGTGGCCCCTATGTACCGATGGTCACAGTGACAATCGAAGAGCTTCCGTTCCGGTTTGTCTCTCCGTTGGGTTCGATCGCAGCGCTGGTTTTGGGCGGTTCCACGCCGCAAACCGATGCGCTGACCACCGCGACAACGGGCTTCAAGATATTTTCCGACTTTAGCGCAACCCTTCCTGGCGAAGACCTCGCCAGCGGAGTCAACGGTTGAATTTCTAACCATGGGAGCTGCAAAATGACTCAAAAATCATTAGCCCTTATCTCTGATAATGAGGCGATTAAGAATTCAGTCGCCCAGGCCGTCGACCGGCTCGACGATCTTTCGCTCGAGACGCACTCCGGAACATTGTCTTCGGTAAACGGCCGCGCCTGTGATCTGATGAGTGAAAATGACCTGCTGGTGTTCAGCTTTTCAGGTGAATTGGATCTGGAGACTGTCAGCGATCTTCGTCGTAACGCCGGTCCCCGCGGCACCCTGCTGGCACTTAGCGACCGTGACATCTCATTGACCGAGGTGCGCGCGATGAACAATTCGGGTGTCGATGAGATTTTGCCCTATCCCATCGGGCAGGACGAACTGGCTGAGCAGATCCAACGTCTGACGGTCGACAAATCTTTGTTGCCCACCATTTATGCGCCGCAACCGCAGCGATTGGGACAGATCATCAGCGTATGTCCGGCCCGCGGTGGCATCGGTGCGTCAACGCTGTCTATTAATCTGGCCGACCAGTTGCAGGGATATTCCGGTATCTTTCGGAAAAAGACACAAAACAAGGTCGCTGTCGTCGATCTGGATTTGCAATTTGGCACCGTGGCAACGTCCTTGGACTTGCAGCCTTCCTCGGGGCTTCTGAGAATGGCTCAGAACGGGGTCATGCCGGACCGGACGTTCCTTCAACAATCTCTGGTGCAACATGCATCCGGCTTGGAAGTCCTGAGCGCTCCCGAAGAATTAATTCCTCTGGATGTTCTGACACGCGAACAGATCAGCGCGCTGATCGAGAACCTGCGTCTGGAATTCGACTTTGTCGTCATTGATCTTCCACGCGTACTGGTCGATTGGCTGGGTGCGGTTGTTACCGCGTCGGACCGGATGCTCATGGTGGGCGACAGCTCGGTTTCTTCGGTGCGCCAGTCCTGCCGTTTGATCGAATTCTTCACAAAAGAGCGGCTCGAACCTCCGGTTGAGATCGTCATCAGCCAAGAAACGAAACCGACATTCCGGTCAAGCCAACATGTTGAAGCCCAAAAGGTGCTGGAACGCGAATTGCGGTTCTGGCTTCCCAGCGACGCGCGACACGCAAAGCAGGCGCTGGATCGGGGTCAGTTGCTGTCGCAGGCCTCAGGCAGTTGTGCCCTGTCCAAGGCGATCCGCTCGGTGGGTCGAAAAATCATAAATGAAACGATGGTCGGAAAAGCCGACCTGAGAAACAACGCAGCCTAATTGGAGTCTAAGGGATGTTTGAAAAGTTTACGCGCGCCGGACGAACCAATGAGGCCGAAGTTATCCAGCTGAATCAACGTGCCGAACCGCAGGCCCAGGACATTCAGCCAGACACTGCCGCCGAAGATACAGAACTGGCAGATTGGCTTGAGCTCAAAAGCACTTTGCACGAGGCTTTACTGGAACGCTTGAACCTTGCAGTGATCGAAAAGGTTGAAAAAGACGTGCTGCGGCGCGAAGTCGCCGGGGTTGTCGGCAGCGCTTTATCCCAAGCGGGCAAGCCACTGAATACCGAAGACTTCAACCGCATCGTCGAAGAACTTCTGGACGAAATTCTGGGTTTTGGCCCGTTGGAGCCATTGCTGGCTGATCCAACTATCAATGACATTCTGGTTAACGGTTATCAGACGGTCTATGTCGAACGCTCTGGCCTGCTGGAACGCGTGCCGGTGCGGTTCCGGGATGAAAAGCACCTGTTGCGTGTTATCGACAAGATCGTCAGCAAGATCGGCCGACGCGTGGATGAGCGCCAGCCTTGGGTGGATGCCCGGCTGGAAGATGGCAGCCGTGTAAACGCAATCATCCGCCCGTGTTCGATTGACGGCCCCAGTGTTTCAATTCGAAAATTCGCCCAGTCGAAACTGACAATGAAAAAGCTGGTTGCAAATGGCGCTCTGAACGATGCCGCCGCTCGGTTCTTGCAATCGCTGGTATTTGCGCGCCTGAATGTCCTGATTGCAGGCGGGACGGGGTCGGGTAAGACAACGATGTTGAACGCCCTGTCTTCGTATATCGACCATGGCGAGCGTGTCGTCACCATTGAAGACGCAGCCGAACTGCAACTCCAGCAGGAGCATGTTGTGCGACTGGAAACACGCCCGCCATCCCCGTCCGGCGACGGCCAGGTAATTCAGCGTGATCTGGTGCGAAACGCGCTGCGTATGCGCCCCGACAGGATCATTGTCGGTGAGGTTCGCGGAGCGGAGACCTTCGACATGCTTCAAGCCATGAATACGGGTCATGATGGCTCGATGACGACTGTACATGCAAATTCGGCGCGCGATTCATTGGGCCGTCTGGAGCAGATGGTCACGATGACGGGTATCGAATTTCCCGCCGCAGCCATTCGATCCCAGATCGCGTCGGGGCTACACTTTATTGTGCATCTGTCGCGGTTGGCGGATGGGTCGCGCCGCGTCACCAGCATTTCGGAAATAACCGGGATGGAAGGTGAGATCATCACCATGCAAGACATCTTCGTGTTCCAGAAGAAAGGCCGCGCGGAAAGCGGCGAGGTGCTTGGTAAGTTTGTTCCCACTGGGATTCGCCCGAAATGCTATGACATGCTCACAGCCGCTGGCGTCGATCTCGAACCCGAGACCTTCAGAGTATCAGGAGGCTGAGGCATGACCAGTATTAACACAGCCGAACTTCTTAACTATCTGACGCTCGCTTGCGTCTTCGTCGGAATTTTCATGCTGATTACCGGTTTGTTCCACTTTGCCCGTCGCGGTGAAAACCACTCCGAGGCCCGCAACCGCCGAATGCGCATGGTCCGGCAAGGCGTTACCGATGAAGATCGGCTCGCCTTGCTGCTTCCCGAGACCCAGACAGGGTTTTTTGCGAAGATCCCTTTTTTTGGGAACTTGCCGGATACGCTAGTTCAGGCGGGGCTGCATGTTTCAGCGAAGAATTTTGTGCTGCTTTGCCTGTTTGGTACCTTGGCGATCGCAACCGCCGGTATGATGTTTCTGCCGCCTTGGCAGACGGCCCCGATCGCACTCGTCCTGGGTGTGGTCATGCCGGCTTTGGTGGTGAAATCGCGGCAGGCTGAACGCCAAAAAGCTTTGACCAGCCAGTTGCCCGATGCGCTAGAGTTGATGGCGCGTGGCCTGAAAATTGGCCACCCGGTCAACACCTCGATCAAAGCCGTTGCGGACGAGATGCAAGACCCTATCGGGTCCGAGTTCGGCATCATTTTCGACCAGATCAGTTTTGGCGACGAATTGCCCGACGCGGTTCAGGACTTTGCTGACCGGGTCGGTTCGGAAGATGCACAGTACCTGGCGGCAAGCATGGCAATCCAACACGGCACTGGTGGCGATCTGGAGCGGATCGTGTCCGTTCTGGCTACCGTGGTCAGACGGCGCATTGCATTGCGTGCGCGGATCAAGGCCATTTCCGCAGAAGGGCGCCTGTCCGGGTTTCTTTTGTCGATCATTCCGCTGGTGATCATGGGGGTAATGTCGATCAACGCACCGGGATATTACACCGATATCAGTGACGATCCCGCATTCATCAAACTTGCAGTGCTGGTTGTCGTTCTGATGGTCTCGAACGTCATCATCCTGCACAAACTCGTCAATTTCCGTATCTGAGGGCAGTTTCATGGAACATATGCTGGAAATCATGTCGCTTCGTTTCGGTCTGCCAGCCGAAACAATTCTGCTGACCATCTTTGGCCTCGGCGTTTTGCTGGTGTTCGTTGCTGTAACCTCGGCGTTAAGCCGCCGCCATCCTGCGGCCGTCCGCATCGCCAAACTGCGCGCCCAAAGATATGGGGCCCGCAACGACCGTGGACTGTTGCGGGAAACCATTGCTACACCAAAAGGCCTTTTTAGAGCAGCGCTACCCAGCAAAGAGTCTGAGCGGCGCAAGATTGAGGATCAGCTTATTCAGGCCGGGTTGACCGGCCGGAATGCCCTGCGGATCTATACGCTGACGCGGGTTTGGTTTGGGATTTTCGTGCCGATGATTGTGGGTCTGCTCATTGTTGCCTCAAGAACTCCTGGCATTCCAGTTCCCAGCGCGATTACGGACATTTTTGAATCCATCAGCAAAGCCAACGCCATACAGCTTATCGGTTTGCTGACGGCCGTTGGATATTTTCTACCCGCAGCCTGGCTGAAGCGTCGCCGTAAGGAGCGTCAGCAACGTATCCGCGACGCGTTTCCAAATGCCCTCGACCTGTTGCAGATTTCGCTTCACGCCGGTTTAGGCTTTGATGCAGCTATGACCCGGGTCGGAAACGAACTGGCGCTGGCCTCCCCTGATCTGGCCTTTGAGTTTCTGAACACACAACACGAGATTCAGGCTGGGCGTCCCCGCGCAACCGCGCTGTCTGACATGGCGCGGCGTACAGGGGTTGATGAAATCCAGTCATTTGCCACAGTTGTCCAGCAATCCATGCGCTACGGAACCAGTATGTCTGAAGCCCTAACCACCTATGCATCTGAAATGCGGGATTCCCGCGAAACTAGGGCGCAAGAGCTGGCAAATCAGTTACCGGTAAAGATGTCCGCCGTTCTGGCTGCGCTGATGCTGCCGACGCTGATCATCATCACCGCCGCACCTTCGATGATTCGATACTTCCGGGGCTTTGGGGCGTGAATTTGTGCCCGGTTCCACATCAATAACGTGTTCAAACAGGCCGCGTTTCCAAAAGGAGAACAAACAGAATACTTGTTGCGAACCTTTTTGCCCGCTTTAGGGAAATATGACTAAGCTTATATGCAGTTAAGTGGAGTCCGGCCACGCAAAAAAAATCGAGACACAATCGACGGGTGGGGGCGTTTGTCGAAAGGGTTGATCGGGTTTCGGTCAGTATTAAACGGTATGAATGGTATGTTTTCGGCGCATCGTTTCGCGCCAGATGCAATGGCACCGACTTCAGAACTTCTTAAGGTCGTGGCGGTCCTTTGCCAGGCCTCTCAGGGGAAAGTTCCACTGCTAAACGCACTGCGTGAAACGGCTCGCGCAATTGACGCGGAAGTGGTTGCAATCAGCCGGGTCGACCTGCAAGGCAATCAGAATTCGGCAAAAGTGGTGAGCTACGACGCCAATCACAAGACGCTGGACAGTTTCAGCGGTTTCGACTTCTGCATCGCGCCTGCCATCTGCGGCAACAACATGAGCCTGGCCAAACTGGGGTCGGCTTGGTTCGGCGACCTCGATGACCTTTCCGAATATGAACATCTGTCAGAGTTCTATGCGTTCCGCAGATTTTACGAGTCCGTTTCCATTTTGCTGGAAAGGCAAAATGGTGTCGCCGACTTTCTGGAATTGCATTTCAGCCACCCCATCTCTTCGGCCGTGGTAGATATTCTGAGCGTTCTGGGCCATGTTCTGTCGGATTGCTGGAAGAAAAGATCTCTTGGTCGGTTTTCCGAAGCGAAGCTGAAAAACACGCGCCGAAAACTTATCAAGAAAGAACCAAAAAGCATTTTGTCTTTGGACAACCCTTGTCGGCTGAGTCGCTCGGAATATCGGGTTTGCCTGTTATTGGCGCGGGGATTAAACAACAATGCCTTGTTGTCCGAGTTGTCGATTTCAATTTCGACACTGCGTACACATCTTCGCAATATCTACGTGAAAACAGAAACGTCATCTCAACCCGAATTGATTCATGATTTGCTGACCCCGGTGGTCAAGCGCCAATCGCCGACTGCAGGTAGCGAAAATGTCGCCTGAAGTCGCGCAGCTCGCCCCTTTGATCGTCATTACTCCGCTTTTGGCCGCAATGGCATGGAATGACCTGAAGAACCTCAGGATATCCAATAAGCTGGTGCTGATGATGCTCGCCGCTTTTGTCCTCTCCGCGCCCGTGTTTCTATCGTTGCACGAGACGGTGTACCGCGCGGTCTTCGGCGTTGGCGTTTTTGTCGTTGGTTTTCTTGGTTTCACGCTACGCCTGTGGGGTGGAGGGGACGTAAAGGCAATCGCCGCGCTGACATTGTTTGTGCCCAGCTACTTTCTTTTGCTGTTCTTTTACACTTTCACCCTGTCCATGGCCGTGGGCATGCTGTTTGTGATCACAAGCCGCTCGATAATTGGATTTCCGGAATGCCGCTGGCTCGCATTGCGACCAAAAGCCAGCTATCCGATGGGTGTATCGATAGCCATGTCGGGTGTATTATTGCCCTTGGTTGCGATGGGTTTGGGGTAGTACTATCCAAGATAGTTTTAGGCCGAATAGCCAATAAATAACGGTTGCTGGAGTGCTAGGGCAGATCGGAAGGCCATTAGGTTACTGTCGTAGCAGATGGCAACGCGTCTCCAATCTTTGAACCGGCCAAACATGATCTGGGGTGGTGTGGTGAGCACCACATCGCTTTATGAATTGTGAGGAAAATTCATTTTAGCGGTTTTCAGGTTGTTGGCGACAGCGCTTAGGCCAGAAAGATGTTGTGTTGATCCGACAAACAGCACCGTGTTGGAGCCGAATGATCGCTTAGCGATAGGAAGGCTCTCCAATTTGCGCCTGCAGAGAATGTCCGGTTGCCGTCCAAATTGATCAATGCTGCGTAGCGAACCAGTGTCCAGTTTGGGCTCTAAGCCGTCGTTCGCTAAATCGCGACAAGTGTCTGCTGTGCGAACATTTCCGCCTTTCGCCTGTTCGGAATCAAATACCGCAGGCAGCCCAAACCAGACATGCCACAGTAACACGCGGGACGGGCACTGCCGTTCTTTGCAGTCGCAAAGTCATTCATGGGAAACTCAAAAAGCGGCCAATCAGGTTCAGTATGACGATCTCGACGATCCCGCGGCCGCACCTATGTCACCGAAGCGCCCTGTAGAACGGTCAGTCCACTGTAGCGTCTGTTCAGCGAGGAAAAATCGACGTCACCTCAGTTTTAGTAACGCCTAACAAAGCCTTAGATAGTACAGGAGAGGCATCAACGTTTACGGATAAGCAGAGGGCGTTGCACCTCACAAACACACCTTAGTCTGTATTTCGGGCAGTGCGAAAAGCGATCATGGTTAAGTCATCCAAACGTTCTTCATTCGTACTATAGTCTTGAAAAGCGCTGTGAATAGCCGACAATAGATCTTCCGAACACGACCACTCTTCCTGTTCAAATACAGATACAATTCTCTGAAAACCAAAAGCTAAACGTTTTTCTCCACCTAATTGGTCAATCAACCCGTCAGTTGAAATAAAAAAATCTGTGATTTGATCCATTTGAACTTCGTGCTCCAAGTATTTTGGACCAATTGGAGTATCAGCATACCCAATGCTCAGCTTATCACCTCGGATTCGGTCAATGCCGGTTTTGGATTTGACCAAAAGAGACATGTGCGCACCTGCAAACGTCGCTACCCCTTTTGCTGAATCGATCTGGCATATCGCAGCGTCCATGCCGTCGTTGGAGGTCCCGTTTTCAGTATCCTGGTTTAGAAGTGAACGCGTCAAATCGCTCAACTTGGACAGCGCCAGCGACGGGCTAAGCGTTTCATTTTCGAAGTAGAGCCGCTCGAGTGTAGCGATTGCCAACATGGTCATGAAGCCTCCTGGAACGCCATGTCCGGTACAATCAATTACGGCGAGCGTCGTAATTGGGCCATCCGTTTTGACCCAGTAGATATCCCCACCAACCAAATCGCGTGGTTCCCATATGACAGCGAAATCAGCAAAGGCGGCCTTGCACTGGCTTGTTCTGGGCAACAAACCCTGCTGAATTCGCGTGGCATAGTTTACACTTGCGACGATCTGGTGGTGCGCCTCGCGGATTTCACTGACACGTTCAACCTCCCGATCCAACATTGAGTTATAGCTTTGAACAACCTTGCCAATCTCATCTTCCGACTGGTATGGGACAATTTGAGGGTCATCGTATCGCTCGAACCTTTCAATGGCTTTCAACATTTGGCCGAGAGGTCTGTTAATGAGCCATAAAAATGCAGCGGCACCTGCTAAGATGAGTGCAAATCCCCCGAGCATTCCAAGAAGTACCACAACCCCCACTTCTGTCCTTAACTCATCGTTCAAGATCTCCTGATCAATTCGGACCAACATCGTGGCTGGCCCTGCGGCCGTCGGAACAGAAACGACGACATCTAGACCAGATTTTTTTATCTTGTCGCATCCAATAGCAGGCCAGGAAACCAGAGATTCCGAGCTTCGCTCTAACCTCTGTTCAGCGCAAATAATGTAAGGAAAACCCGAATAGACGGCGAGCAGGCTCGTTGCTTGCGCAAAATTCCCTACTTCAACCAATTCAGCCAACGGGCGTGCTATACGATTGGCAATCGTTGCAACCTCTGCGGCAACCTGATCCGTTTGAGCTTTCTTTTTAAATTCATAGTAAAAAAGAAGCACAATGGCATTTAACACGCCTCCGAGCAGGAGGGTCGCCAGAATATGCTTCAGAAATATTCGGCGCTTCAAGAATGTCCAGAGTTTACGCAATAAATGCCTCTATAGTGTTCGGCATCTAGTTCCCGATGTTCTTCATCGCGGCCTGGAGAGCGCCACGATTGTTGACGATCATCTGTACAACTTTGTAATCCCCGGAAACTTCACGCACAAGAAAGTCCGCCGTCACGGTATCGCCATCTTCGGTTATCATTTCAGAGCAGACGAAATAGTCACTTCCCGCAAGAAGAACCATGGGATGAACATTCGCAGGGTAAACGGTTTCAAACGCGTTGGTGGTCGTGTCCAGATACGTGTAAGAACCGTCGACCATTACCCCATCGACATGCGAAATCATGGCGGATTGGAGCTTTGCCTTGACCTCAGTTGGAATGTCGGCGGCTGTAGCCGGGTCGGACGATATTACTACGGCGACCACACACAATAGCCTAATCATATAAACCTCCCCACTAACAACACTGCACAATTGATACACTGAAAATGCATAAATGTGTATCTTATGATATTAAGACCTGAATTGAACTTAGTGCCACCCAAGCATGACCAAGGGGAACAGATGCTTGCAAGCGAAGTCTACGATCTACGCGCCAACCTGCGCCGACAAGGTGTTGTCTTTGCATACAGTGGTTATGTAACCGAAGGTATCCTCAGTGGTGTTGGCGATGCGTTAAAGCAGAAATTAGTGTCTGAAGATGCTGACACAAAAACTCTCCGAAGCGTTTTCGCTGTTTTCGTAGAGCAAATGCAGAACATCATCAGATATTCAGTCGAACGGCTACCAGCCGACGGTGAGACCGAGGTACTGGATATAAGTTACGGCATCGTGACCATAGGAAATGAGGCCAACGGCTATGTCGTTCATGCGGGCAATCTGATCCTTTTGAGGGACGTAGACAACATGCGAAAACGACTTTCCGAACTACGCGCCATGAATCGTGAGGAGCTTAGGGCTGCGTACAAAGGCCAACTCCGGTCAGAAACTGACGCCGTCAGCAATAATGCAGGTATCGGGTTAATTGAAATTGCGCGTCGAGCGTCAAGGCCAATCGAGTTTGATTTTATGCGGATTGACGATCAGCACGCATTCTTCGCACTCAAAGCGACGATTTAAGAGGGTACGAATGCAGAAAATTGATATCCCGGCAACAAACCGCACCCCGGCCGTCGCGTTCGATTTTGACGTTGGCCACCTCAAACTGATTGGGGAATCCTACCCTGAGGATGTTACGACGTTTTACAACCCGTTGTTTGATGCTTTGAAAAGTTGGTTGTCGGATGGTTCAATGTCCAAATGTCGTTTTGACTTTGAACTCATCTATTTCAATTCGTCCAGCGCCAAGGCCATCATGATGATCATGGAGCTTTTGGATTCCGCTGCTGAGGCGGGGAATAGAGTTGACGTCTATTGGTTTCACGACCCCGAAGACGCGACCATGGAGGAACTTGGGGAGGAGTTTGGGGAAGACCTGAAACATGCCAAGTTCACACTGGAAAAGTTGTCGGATCGATGACTATCGACGATCTCTTTGTTCGCGAGAATGAGGCTTTGGAAGTCGCGGAAGCAGCTATAAACAGTGGACAGTTTCCGAATGATGAAACACGCAAATCAATTGAAAACCTTGTCGGAGAATACAGAAAGCTGCTCAGAACCACGCGGCGCATGATGCGATTGAGTGATCGTAACGAGCGGGAACTGAATGCATTAGCCGAAAAACAGCGCATCGCCGCCGAAGAGGTTGCCCAAAAAAACCAAGAGCTGGAGGCATTGTCAGGAAAGCTTGCCAAATACTTATCGCCTCAAGTCTACAACTCGATCTTTTCCGGTCGCCAAGAAGTTAAACTCGCGAGTAAGCGAAAAAAGCTGACAGTGTTTTTCTCGGACGTCGCCGGCTTCACAGAGCTTACGGATCAGATGGAGTCGGAAGATTTAACAGAACTCCTGAACAGCTACCTGACCGAAATGGCGGAAGTCGCTCTGAACCACGGTGCGACGATAGATAAGTTTATCGGGGACGCAATCCTTGTCTTCTTTGGAGACCCGGAGACTAAAGGGGTGCGGGAAGATGCTTTGGCATGTGTGAGAATGGCAATTGCAATGCGAGACAAGTTGACAGAGTTGCGGGCAAAATGGATTCGTCATGGAATAAGGCAACATTTACAATGCCGTATAGGTATCAATACAGGCTTTTGTACGGTTGGGAATTTTGGAAGTGACGACCGAATGGATTACACCATTATCGGCGGCTCTGTGAACGTGGCATCAAGGTTGGAGCATCAGGCCGAGGAAGGAGAGATTTACATCTCGTACGAAACCTGGGCGCACGTGAACCACGAAATAGAGACCGAAGAAGTTGGAGCTATCCAAGTCAAAGGCGTGGCTCAACCTGTCATGACATACCGTGTCTTGGGTCAAAAGAAATCGAGACCGCGCGCAGAAAAAGTAGTATATGAAAACCCGAATTTTCAAATGGTGTTGGACCCGAGCTCGATGACACCAGAAGAACGCGCCGCAAGCTTAGAGATACTTAAGACGGCTCTTGCATCACTCCGCAAAAACTAACACTGAGGTCTCGCAGCCAGTGTTTGAACGTGTCTCAGAAAATTCCCACGAATACTCAAGAATTGTTCCATGCTGTGGACAAGGTCAGTTTTGTTCATACATCTGAATTAGATGTAACCTGCCTCAAAGGTAGCTTCGCCCGCGGACTGTGAGCTCACCCAACCCAAAAGATTGCTCTTGCAGCGGACGGCTGCAATGCGATCTGCGACCGCAGAATAAAGACCTACCCTTGAATTCAGAAGAGAGCTGTTCGCCAAACTTTGCAAAGCCCGCTTTCTGCGCATTGCCGACATTGGTGCTGGTTGCCGCATTCGGAACCTTGGGCTCAACGCAGTCACCTGACGGATTTACTCAGATGACCGATTAGCGGATTTGAGCGGACGTTCACCCCCGAAAACTCGGAGTTTCAAACAGGAACAACCGCTCTCTCTAAAAACGGTCGCTCTCCTAGATCGTGGCTACGACCGGCTTGCGGACAGAGCTGCAACCGTTTGAAGATTAGTTTTTTGATGTGTCGGCAAAGAAGCCACAACCGCACAATAATCCAAAATGGGGTCCAACTAACGCCAAATCCCTGTGGTGAACTGCACAATGCAGAGGTCAACTCTGCCTTCTCCCTGTTGGACTGGCCGGCGCGTTTGCGCCGGCTTTTTTTTCAATCACGTGCCCCCTTTTTGGTTGTGCTAGTGCATTAGTCGCGTATCAGGAAGAGATCTTCTCAGGCTGAAATCGGTCATTTGCTGCGCCATCATGCGAGACTTCCAAACCGATGACCGGGCCGGGCTCGAAGCAGACATTCGGTTAATTCCGCTGAATGTCCGCCTTGCAGACAATGTTGCCGTTGTCCTTCAGGGTGTTTGCTGGCGCAGCATCTGTTCGAAAAGGCAGCACACTCATCGTTGCGTTGTGGCCATAATCACCAATTCTGTCATTCGATGTCGCGCTCAAGTGCAGATCGACAGCTTCATGAAAACAAGCTTGCCTCTCACTCAACAACTGATGCATTTGTCAATTATGATTGTGTGACAAGCCAATCCTCAACTTCTCGAACCTCAGAACGGGTTCTGCTGGTATGCTGGACATCGATAAAGTAGCCATGGGTTGGGTTGATACGCTCATCAAAAATCCGAACCACTCTATTTTCCGCCAGATCCTGATCGATCAGTGGAAGCCAGCCAATGATTGCTCCCTGGCCTTCGGCAGCGCCGCGCAGCAGCACGTTTGCGTCCTCGAAGATCGGCCCGTAGAGCAGATCGGCTATTGAAACGCCCATTGCCTCAAACCAGTCCCGCCACCCCCAGTGATTTCTTTGATGCAAAAGGGGCAAGGTTAATAGATCCTTTGGGTGATCGATAGGTCCTCGTGTAATGACAAACTCTTCGGATGCTATGGCGACCGGGCTAAGCTCAAGCAGCTTGATTGCATCTTCTGCCATGTCGGCGATGCGGTCCCAGCGGATTATGATATCGACATTCTCGCGTTCGTGCGCGCCGGGATAAAGGGCTGGCACCACTTCCAATTCGATCGCGGGATGGGCTTCCCAAAAATCACTAATCCGTGGCATGAGCCAGCGCGCCATAAAGATCGGTCCCGCCGAAACTCGCACCGCTTTGCGTGCGCTTCGATGCATGGATTGAACCGCACTGTCCAACAGGCCAAAGGCCTGACTGGTCGCATGGGCCAAGCGCTTGCCTTCAGCTGTCAGGGTGACATCACGACCCTCCCGCCTGAATAGCTTGACGCCAAACTGATCCTCCAATCCGCGAATATGATGACTGATCGCAGTCGGGGTCACAGTTAGGTCCGCCGCGGCTGCCCGAAAACTGCCGTTCCGGGCGGCGGCGTCAAAGGCACGTAAAGCTGTAAGAGAAGCTGTCACGGCAATCCAATAGATGAGTTTTTCTCATTCATTGCTGAGAATGTTGCTTTTGTAAACTCTGCTATTTCCGGTGCAGGATAGGGCTGCATAAACCTGAGCTCATGAATCGATGACCATGGCAAACCGTCGGCGCGGTCGTAAAGACCGCTTAAAGCAAGTCTCAGAGACTGGCCCGCAGCCACCGGTATGGCCAGGGGTGATTGGTGGGCGTCTTAAACCGCTCTTGCCTGACGAAGAAAGTATGGTCGAAGAAGCCGCATATAAGCTTCTTGAAGACCTAGGGCTTAGTCAGGCCATTCCTTCGATGATCGAAAAAGTCACTGCTGCTGGCGGGGCCATGACGGATGATGGTCGGCTGTTGTTCCCGCGCGCGCTGGTGAAATGGGCGATGGACGGAGCGCAGCGGGGGTTCACCTTATGTGGCCAGCGTCCCGAGAACGACCTGAAGATTGAAGCCGCCCGCGTGCATATGTCTACCGGCGGCGCGGCGCCTGGCGTGTTTGATCTCGACACTCATGAATATCGAGATTCGACATTGCAGGACCTCTACGATGCAGCGCGGATCGTGGACCGGATGGACAATATTCACCACTTTAGCCGATCGGTTGTGGCACGCGATGTCGAAGACAACGCGTTGATGGATCTGAACACCGCTTACGCCTGTCTTACGGGCACGTCCAAGCACGTTTCGATTTCGGTTACCGAGCCGCAGAACGTGGCCGGTATTGCAAAGCTTTGCTATGAAATCGCCGGTGGCGAAGAGGCATTTCGTGCCCGTCCCTTCCTAACGATCATGGTGTGCCATGTGGTTCCGCCCATGCGTTTTGCCGAAGAAGCCTGTGAGGTGCTGGAGTTGGCAATCAAGGCCGGGTTCCCGGTGCAGCTGATCAGCGCCGGACAGGCCGGGGCCACCAGCCCGGCAACGATTGCCGGATCGCTGGTGCAGGCGGTAGCGGAAACGCTGGCAGGTCTGGTATTTGCGCGGTTGGTCGATCCGAAGGTCAAGGCGATTTTTGCCCCTAAACCCCTTGTGGCAGACTTGCGGACTGGATCGATGAGCGGCGGTGGCGGTGAACAGGCCATCTTGATGGCAGGTGCGGCGCAAATGGGTCGGCGATGGGATTTGCCAACGAGCTCGATTGCCGGGATCACAGATGCAAAACGGCTGGATGCCCAATATGGGGCCGAGAAATCGCTGGCGGTGACAATGGCGGCGCATGCTGGGTCAAATATCATTACCCAGGCCGCCGGTATGATGTCGAGCCTTTTGGGGGTGAGTCACGCGGCCTATGTCAGCGACAATGACCTTTTGGGTAACATCCTGCGCACTGTACGCGGCGTCGAAGCAACACCCGAAAATATCGCCGCTGATGTCATCGCAGATGTCTGTCGGGGTGAAGGGCATTATTTGGGTGAGCAACACACATTCGGCCGAATGAAGTCAGATTACTTCTATCCCGAGATCGGCGATCGGCGCGCGCCTCGCGACTGGCAAGATGATGGTGCTCAGCGGATTGGCGACGTTGCGCGGGAGAAAGCGAGAGAGATCCTGAGTACGTATTTTCCCAGCCACCTGCCGGACGAAGTGGATCGCACGCTTAGGATGAATTTTGATATCCGCCTGACACGGGCACAAATCGGACGGCCGGAATGATGAACCAAGATCTTAGCACCCGCGCCCGCGCGAGCCTGCCAGGTGGTGTCAGCCATGAGCTACGATTTCGTGATCCGCACCCAATATTCATTGATCGCGCGCTAGGTGCCGAAAAGTGGGACGTTGAAGGACGCCGCTATATTGATTTCAAAATGGGCAGCGCCAGTCAGATGTTAGGACATTGTCACCCGGCAATTGTCGAAGCGGTGCAGAGACAGGCCGAACGTTCGGTTTTCAGCGCGGACTGCCACACCCAGGAGATTGAGTGGGCCGAGTGGGTCAACCGGCTAATTCCTTCTGCCGAACGCACACGTTTCACCGCATCGGGTACGGAATCCACGATGCTGGCACTGCGACTTGGGAGAGCATATTCGGGCAAGGATCACGTGCTGCGTGTTGAGGGCCATTTCCATGGCTGGCATGATCACGCATTGAAAGGGGCAAGGCCGGGCAGCGATCAGGCGCCGTCTTTGGGTATCCCGGATGCCATCAACGATCTGATCCATATCTGTGCAGCCGATCCTCAGGCTATGGAAGACGCGCTACGGGATGACCGTATTGGCACGGTAATCATTGAAGCCTCGGGCGCGAATTATGGCTGCGTCCCCTTGGCCACCGATACCTTGATGGCGCTGCACGACGTTGCGCGTGCCGCTGGTGTTGTGCTGATCTTTGATGAGATCATCACCGGATTTCGCTGGTCGCCTGGTGGGCGTCAGGCACGCGACGGGATCGTACCTGACCTCACCACTTTGGCAAAAATCGCGACAGGCGGTTTGCCCGGTGGCGTGATTTGTGGTCGCGCCGAAATCATGGAGCTTTTGAACAATGCAACCGTGCGAGGCGGGTTTGGGCCTGCGGTCAGCCACAAGGGCACTTTTAACGGCTCGCCCCTGATTGCGGCTACAGCCTGTGCCGCGACTTCGCTCTTGGCCAGCGGCGAGGCGCAGGCGCATGCCGATACCATGGCCGCACGCATGCGCGATGGTATGAATGCCGCCATGAAGAGGCGGGGCATCGCGGGCATTGCCTATGGCGACAGTTCGGTTTTCCACGTGTTTTTCGGCCGTAGCAGTCTGGATGGACTTAGCCCTGCCGAAATTAGGGGGCTACCGAAACCCTTGGTCAAAGCCTATCGCGACGGCATGCTGACGCGCGGCGTGGATATGATGGCCTATACTTCTGGTTTGACCTCAGCCGCGCATACACCCGAACTGGTTGATGAAGCGCTCTTGGCCTTTGACGACACTTTGTCGGACATGATCCGCGACGGAGCATTGCAATGACCCTCCCGTCCTCCGCCCGCACCGTCATCATCGGCGGTGGCGTTATCGGGTGTTCCATCGCCTATCACCTGGCCCGCGAAGGGCGCAAAGATATCGTGGTGCTGGAACGTTCGAAACTGACGTCAGGCACCACATGGCATGCCGCCGGTCTGGTTCGGCGTTTGCGCCCGTCGGCGACGCTGACGAAATTGATCAACTACTCGATTGACCTTTACGGCGAGTTGGAAGTTGAGACCGGACAAGCCACTGGCTGGACACAAACGGGATCGCTGACGCTGGCAACCAATGAGGACCGGCTGACCAACATCAAACGGCAGGTATCGCTTGGTCGTGCTTTTGGGCTGAAGGCCGAGGTGGTCGATGCCGTCCGCGCACAAGAACTTTGGCCGTTGATTGAAGTGGACGACGTGATCGGTGCCGTTTGGTCGCCTGCTGATGGGCGCGTGAACCCGTCTGATGTGGCGCTTGCGTTGTCCAAAGGAGCCAAGGCGCGCGGTGTGAAATTTTTCGAAGACACCCGTGTGACCGGGTTGCAAAAGAAAGATGGTCGCATCTCGGGCGTCGAAATCGGTGAGTACGTGATTGAGGCCGAAGAGGTCGTGATCGCCAGCGGTCTCTGGTCGCGCGAAGTGGCCGAAATGGCTGGTGCGCATATGCCGCTTTATGCCTGCGAGCATTTCTACATTCTGACGAAGCCGCTGGCCGAGGTACAGGCGCTTGGCAAAGGTGTGCATCTGCCAACGCTGAACGATCAGGACGCTTATCTTTATGCCCGCGATGATGTTGAAGGCTTGCTGGTCGGCTCGTTTGAGCCCCATGCCAAGGGCATTTCTACGCGTGATCTGCCTGCGGATTTTTCATTCGATCTGCTGGATGAAGATTGGGACCACTTCATGCCGATGATGGAGAATGCGCTGCGCCGCATTCCCGCTCTGGAAACCGCCGAAGTGCGGATGCTGCTGAACGGCCCCGAAAGCTTTACACTCGACAGCCAGTTCATGCTGGGTGAAAGCCCTGAGGTGCCGGGTCTCTTCCTGATGGGGGGCATGAACTCTACCGGGATCGCTTTGGCTGGTGGCGCGGGCAAGGCGATGGCAGAATGGATCATCGCGGGCGAGCCGACGATGGAACTGAACGAAGCTGACATACGCCGTTTCAGTCCCGAAATGAACGTGTTGGGCGAGCTAGAAGCCCGCATTCCCGAGGTGCTGGGTCGGCACTACGACAATCCCTATCCAGGTCGGTCAATGGACACTGCGCGCGGTCAGCGCCGCTCGCCAATTCACCAGGGGCTGATGGCCGCGGGTGCGCGTTTTGAGGCGCGAGGGGGCTGGGAACGCGCCGTGCATTTTGGTGGAGATGCAACGCATCTGCCACTCACCTTCGCCGCACCGAAATGGCGCGGTCAGGTGAAGCGGGAAGTAGACGCCTGCCGCAATGGCGCGGCCATTCTTGATCAATCCGCCTTTGGCAAGATCATGATACAGGGGCCGGACGCCTGCGCCTTTCTCAACCGGCTATGTGCCGCGCAGATGGACATCGCCGAAGGGCGCATCGCCTATACCCAAATCCTGAATGCGCGAGGTGGTGTTGAAAGCGATCTGACCGTGCAACGTCATGGCCCGGCGACTTATCTGATGATCGTCGGCGCGGGCGAAGTTGTCCGTGTCATGAAACGTATGCACGACACCAAAAGCGACTTCCGTGTCGAGTTTACCGATGTGACAAGCGGCTATGCCGTGATTGGCCTCGCCGGGGCTAAAGCGCACGACGTATTGCAGGCCACCAGCAATGCGTCAGTACCTGACCTCAAACGCTTTGGTTTTGCGCCGGTCGAGATCGGGTTGGCGCGCGGTTGGGCTGGTCGTCTGAGCTTTACCGGTGAAGAAGGGTATGAACTTTATGTTCCTGCTGACATGGCCATGGCCGCGCATGAGGCGCTTGTCGCGGCAGGTGCCTCTCATGCAGGCCTCTTTGCCAGCGGCAGCTTGCGGATCGAAAGTGGGTTTCGTGCCTTCGGCCATGAATTGACACCGGGCACAACGCCGCAAGAGGCCGGGTTGGGTGCGTTCTGTGCTTTTGGCACCGGCTTCGTAGGTGAGGAGGCGTTGGTTAAAGCGGGTCAACCCAAGCGTCGGATCGTTTCGCTTATGTTCGATGACCCGAATGCGATCCCGATTCATGATGAACCGATTTACTATGATGGCCGCGTCGTTGGACAGATAACTTCTGCGGCGTGGAGCTATCGTTTTGACCGCTCTGCTGCGCTGGCGATGATAAACGCGCCGTTGGACCTGATTGCGGGGCAAGACGTTGTGACGGGGTTCGAGGTGGAAATCGCCTGTACCCGCTATTCCGCAAAATGTTCGCTACAACCCGCCAAGGAGGCGTTTTGATGTCGCAGACGACACGCACGACCCGCGTTGCGATCATTGGCGGCGGTATTATGGGCGTTGCGGCTCAGTTCCAACTCGCTGAAAATGGCTGGACCGACACGATCCTGTTTGAAAAGGCTGAACTGACCAGCGGGTCCACATGGCACGCAGCAGGGCAAATTGCCCATGCCGTGGGCAGCCGTGTTGCAGGCTGGATCAACAAGACATCGATCGAGACCTACAAGTGTGTCGAGCTGGAAACGGGGCAAAGCATCGGCTGGCATGAGGTCGGTGGGTTCCGCATTGCCACAACCGATGATGAAGTCGACTGGATGAAGTCGATCATGGGCGTCGGCAGATTGCTGGATCTGCCGATGGATTTGGTGGGGCCGGATGAGGTTGCGAAAGGCAACCCGTTCTACAATGTAGATAATGTAAAAGCTGCCGTACAAACCTATGAGGATGGGCATATAGACCCGTCTGGAGTGACCATGGCACTGGCCGCTGCTACCCGTGCACGAGGGGCAAAGATCGAGCGGCACAATCAGGTTCTGGGCGCCAGTCGCAGGGGCGATATGTGGCTACTCAAGACCCAAAAGGGCGACGTATCGGCCGAGCATATCGTGATTGCCGCCGGATCCTACGCCAATCAGGTCGGCGAATGGTTCGGGCTCAAGATACCCTCGGTCTCTTGCCTACATCACTACCTTGTCACCGACACAGTGCCCGAATTCGAAGGCCGCCCGGAATTGCCGGTGATGCGCGACAACTCTTATGGTGGCTATATCCGGCAGGAACAGAAATCCGGGTTGATTGGTATTTACGAGGGCCATGAGTGCCCGACCGTTTGGGAAATGCCTGAAGGCGCGCCATGGGCTGCCGAGAACGAGCTGTTTGCTGCGGATTACGACTCAATTGGCGATTTCCTGATGGTTGCTTTCGAAAAGATGCCGATCCTGGCCGAGCTTGGGATCAAACGCGTTGTGCGCGGCGCGATCACCCATACGCCGGATGGAGGAATGCTGGTCGGGCCTTCTGGTGCGCCCAATGTCTGGCTGTCCTGTGGCTCATCCATTGGTCTTGCGTGGGGCGGCGGTGCTGGCAAAGTACTGGCCGACTGGATGGTGCACGGCGAAACCTCGATCAACACACGCAGCCTTGATCCCCGCCGTTACGGAGATTTTGCATCGGATCATTACATCGTTGAGCGCACCAAAGACGAATTCATGCGCCGTCATGACACGCCGTGCCCCGGAAAACAGTTCAATAGCTTGCGCCCGGTGAACCGGCATCCTCTCTATGATCGGCTGGCTGCCAAAGGGGCGGTGTTTGGTGAGATTGCAGGCTGGGAGCGTCCGCGTTACTTCGGAGATCTCGGTGAAGTTGAGCAAATCGGTTGGGGCCGTCAGCCCTGGCATGAGAATGCGCTGGTCGAGGCAAAAGCTACCCGAGAAGCCGCTAGTGTGATCGACCTTTGCGCATTCGCCCAATTCGAGATCACCGGCAAGGATGCGGGCAAACTGCTGGATCGCTTGTCTGCCAACCGTATCCCCCGCAAAGACGGGCGGATGAGCCTCAACCATTTGTTGACCGAGAAGGGCCGTTTCGAGACTGAGATCACCATTTGGCGTATTGATAAGGATCGCTATTTCACAGGCTCCCCCATTACTCGCTCTAACCCGGATTTCGCCTGGATACAAAGCCATATCCAGCCGGGTGAAGACGTGCAGATTGTTGATCACAGCGCCGATTGGGGAATGCTGGCTATGTCAGGCCCTGCTTCGCGGCGCATTTTGTCTGAACTGACAGAGGCCGATCTGTCCAATGCAGCTTTCCCATGGCTTTCAGGGCAGGAAATCACGGTCGCCCAGGTGCCCTGCTATGCGTTGCGCGTTTCATTCGTGGGCGAATTGGGCTGGGAACTTCACGCCCCACTGGAGCGCATTGCAGACATCTATGACGCTCTGTTCGAGGCAGGTGCCAAGTTTGGACTGGCCGATCTGGGGTCCTATGCTTTCAACGGATTGCGGATGGAAAAAGCTTATCGCGCCAGCGGTGAAATGACGACTGATGTCGGACCGCTGGATGTTGGGCTTGAACGGTTCATCGTGGCCAAGGATCGTGAATTCATCGGCAAGGACGCGATGCTGGCCCGTAATCCGGAATGGGAGCTGCTTTATGCAGAGCTTCATGCTGACGGTCTCGATGTTCATGGCGGAGAGCCGGTCTTGTTGAAAGACCGGATCGTAGGTCTGACCACGTCGGGTGGCTACGGCTACACGGTGGGCAAATCGCTCGGGTGGCTCTTTGTAAAGAAAGGGACGCCGCGCGCAAATCTTACGATTCAGATTTTGAATGAAGCTTGTCCGGTGACGATACATGACGCCCCGCTGTTTGATGCCGACAACCTGCGCCCAAGAGCCGAGGACTGAGAGATGACTAATATATCCGGCGGCGAGGCCGTCTATCGCGTTTTGAAGGCCAATGGGATCGACACTGTGTTCGGCCTCTTGGGTGGATCAATGTTGGAACTTTATGACGCGATATATCAGGGCGGAGAGATTGCCTATGTCGGTGCGCGCGATGAACGCGCGGCGGGTCACATGGCCGATGCTTGGGCGCGTATGACCGGCAAGCCAGGCGTGGTTTTAGGCGCGCAGGCCGGTCCCGGCGTGGTGAATATCGTGACTGCCGTGGCCGAGGCGCATCTAGCCTATTCTCCGATGGTTGTCATTGCGGGTGCGATCACCCGTGCAGATCAATGCAAGGACACGTTTCAAGAGGTCGATCAGGTCGCCGTCTTTGCGCCGATCTGCAAGCGGTCGGTGATGGTAACTGATCCTTCGAGGCTGGCTCCGATGCTTGAGGATGCCATTCGTCTGGCCAACACTGGTCGCCGAGGCCCCGTTGTGCTGCATGTCCCACGCGACCTTTTTGCTGAAGAAATCCCCGCCATTGATCCCAGACCGCTACGGATTGCGCGCCCGGGTCCGGCCGCGCCTGCTGACGTCACCACCATTGCCGCGTTGCTGGCCGGGGCAGAACGCCCAGTGATCTTTGCCGGAGGTGGCTTCAAATGGGGCGCGGGTCGTGACGCGCTGACCGCGCTGGTAGAAACACTTGAAGTGCCCGTTGTGGCCTCGACCGGCCATGCAGATGTGATGCGCCATGGCCACCCCTGGTTTGCCGGACAAGCCGGACCGCGCGGCAACCGCGTGGCCAGCCGTCTGACGAGAGAAGCAGATGTGATGGTCGTGATCGGCGCTCGCCTTGGCTTCAATTCCACCTTCCATTCCAACGACTACGTCGGTGCAGATACTCGCATCGCGCATGTTGATGTCGAAGGCTCTGCCGTTGGTCGCTATTTCCCTGCTGAAATCGCGGCTCAAGGTGACGCGCGCCTTACGGCCGAAGCGCTGACCGAGGCAGGCCGGAAGCCAAAATGCGACGCATGGCGCGAGAGCTTCAAGGCGGATATGGACAGTCTTTGGGCTGAACGGGCCAAAGAGGCCGTAATCGAAACGCTGCCCTTGCACCCCCGCCGCGCTTTGGCAGAGCTGCGCAATGCCTTGCCTGAAGACGCCATTGTTACACTTGATACCGGCAACACCTGCCTGCAGGCTGCGGATCGCCTGGCCCATTACGAACCAATGTCACTGATCACACCGCTGGATTTTGGTCTTGTCGGCTTTGGTCTTGCCGCCGCAATCGGCGCCAAAGCCGCCGCCCCTGAGCGCCCGGTTGTCGCGATCATGGGCGACGGTGCTGTTGGCTACACTATGATCGAGATTCAAACCGCCATTTCGCATAAGCTCCCGATCACCATCGTAGTGCTCGACAACGAGGCATGGGGCGCTGAGAAAGCCTATCAGCAAGAGTTTTACGGCGGGCGTCTTCTGGGCGCGGAAATTGAAAGCCCCCGCTTTGACAAATTCGCCGAACTCTGCGGTGGCAAAGGCATCTGGGTTGACGGCCCCGGCGGTATGGGCCCCGCCCTACAAGAGGCCATTACATCGGAACAAACAACAATTATTCAAGCCAAGATCGATCCGGGCGCGCTGATGACGCTGCGCAAAGACCTGTTCAGGGCACCGCAGAATGGGGCAGAGGAATAAGCGCCTGTGCTCCATCATCATCGACGCTGGTAGCACGGATCTTTGTGCCACGCACGCAGCCCGAGAAAAGGGCGCAAGCATGTTGATGCTGGAATGTTCGTCCGAGGCTTAAAACGGACGGTCTCACTCGATCAAAGTTTCGACTTGACCTATGATGAATAGCGATAAAGAAAATCACCCGTTATGTGAAATCTGCTCAGGTTCAAATGGCAGAAGGCCCCTTTCTTGATTTGCGTCATCTGAAGATGATCCGCGCGATTGCCGAACACGGGCGTGTCAACGATGCGGCCGAGGCTTTAGGGGTCACTTCGTCGGCTCTTTCGCATCGCATCAAAGAAGCCGAACGACGGTTGGATCTGGTTCTATTTACACGCATCCACAAGCGCCTGCGCATGACCCCGGCGGCGGAATATCTTGCCGATGTCGCAGATCGCGTTCTGACCGAAATGGACCGGGCCGAGCGCGATGTTCGGCGAATGGACCGCGGTGTGGAGCATGTCGTGCGCATCGCGGTCGAAACCTACAGCGCGTCGTATTGGTTGCCCGATTTCATCCGCTATCTGCAAACGCGGCTACCGGGAATTGAGCTTCAGGTCATGGCAAGCGTGACGCGCAAACCTGTTGGCGCACTTGCAAACAGGCACGCCGACATCATTGTGACGTCAGAGGAGGCAACGCCCATTGGAACGCATTGCATTCCACTGTTCAGGGACGAGTTGCTGTTCATCTTCGCACCAGATCACCCGCTTGCCGCAAAAACTCATATCGAAGGCAAGGACATCGAAGGGGAAGACTTCATCACTTACGCCCTGACCCCTGAGCCGGATCGTGAATTTGCCCGGCTGTTTCGCCCGTCCGGGCGCTATCCACGCTGGACCACAACGGTCGAGATGCCCGAAGCCATCGTCGAGCTTGTGGCCGCCGGTCAGGGCAGCAGCGTGCTTGCTGGCTGGGCCGTGCGCCCGGCCATCGAAGCTGGACGTATAATCGGCCTGCGCGTCGGCAAGGACGGAATCGAGGTGCCTTGGGTCGCAATGATACGATCCGAAGACAGGGGCACAGGCCCCATTCTGGAAGTCGCCCAAGCTCTTGCGCGGTGGTCTTCGGCAAACGGCGGGTTCGGTTAGGACCGGAGCCTCTCGTTTTTTGGATCGTACACATGGTGAGAATGACGCGTTGCCGCGCGCATCTCGCCGAAAGCCTGAACCAAACAGTCCTCTCCCATCTCGAGCGAACCATTTTCAACATAGCCGAGCGCCAAAAACTTGCCGGTTCGATAGCCCATCGAGACCGACGTCAAGTAACCGATGACCCGTCCCTCTCGGATGATCGGGTCGGATGGCAATGGCTCTGGCCCGAGATCGGTGATCTCCAACCCGATAAAGGCCCATGCAGCTTTCTGCATTGCCTGTTGTTCAACGGCCTGTCGACCGGTGAAAGGCTTGGACATGTTCGCGAACCTGGAAAGACCAACATCGAACAGCGTGTATTCAACGCCAAAGTCCGCGCCCCAGCCGAGATACCCCTTTTCGACGCGCATGGCATTAAGCGCGTAAGAACCGAAATTGCAGATGCCATGCGGCTTGCCCGCCGTCCAGATCGCATCGTAAAGGGCCACCAGATCTGACGAGGCGACATGTAGCTCCCAACCCAACTCGCCCACGAAGCTGACCCGCATGGCCGTGACCGGCATACCTGCGATCTCGATTTCGGCCAGGCTCATCCAGGGTGCATTGGCCGCGCTCAGGTCATCGGCAGTGAGGCCCTGCAACAGATCGCGGGATTTCGGACCCATCACCAAAAGCGCGCCATCGCGAGTGCAACCCTTGGTCAAACGAACGTCGGCATCGCCGCAAGCGGTCGCAATCCAGTCGAAGTCTCGATCAACAGCCAGGGTAGGGCCACACAGCAGAAATCTGTCGTCGGCCAAACGGGCAATTGTCGCTTCTGACCATATGTGTCCCTTGGGTGTCAGCATATAGGACAGACGCACCCGACCGACGGGCGGCAGCGTTCCGCAGACTACTTTATCAAGCACCTTGGCCGCGTCGGGCCCATCCAGGGTGAATTTTGTGAAGCCGCCATGGTCCATGATCCCGACTCGATCACGAACCGTTTCGCATTCAATCCGCACGGCATCCTGCCAAGGCTCGTGTCCGAAGCTCAAAGCGCTTGGATCGTTTGTCTTGCCCAGATCGAACCAGAATGCCCGTTCCCAGCCGCCGATTTGTCCCATGACCGCGCCCTGTTCGACAAGTTGCTTATAGAGCGGGGTCTTGTTGAGCGGTCGCCCAGAATCCATAAGACGATGAGGATAGGGGATCGCATATTGCAGGTCATAATGCTCGGACGCGCGTGCCGCTGCATAGTCTTGCGTGGCCCATGACCCGAACCGGCGGGGATCCCAGGCGGACAGATCCCATTCGGTTTCGCCTGTCGTCAGCCATTCGGCCATGGCTTTGCCAATGGCCGCTGAATGCGTGATGCCAATCTGAACGCCTGTCGCATGGTAGAAGTTTCGAACACCTGCGGCGGGCCCTACAAGGGGAAGTGCGTCAGGCGAATAGGGGATCGGGCCATTAACGAAACGCTGGGCACCCGCTTCGGCAAGCTGAGGCACATGGGCTGAGGCCGCTTCGAACACCGCCATCATCCCGTCGATATCATCTGCAAACAACTGATGGTCAAAGTCCTGGGGAACCCCGTCTTGCCAGACCGGGCGGCCTTCGTGGGCATAGGACCCGAGCAACAAGGCGTTTCGTTCGCGCCTGAGGTAAAAGCGCTTGTCGGGGTCTCGGATCAAAGGAAACGTGTCGGTGTCCTTCTCTAGAACCGCCAGTGGCGATGTCACCATGTATTGGTGTTCAAGGGTGACGACGGGCACGCGCAACCCGGCCATTGCCGCAATCCGTCCGCCGCTTGAACCCGCCGCATTTATCACGGTTCCCGCGACAATGGTGCCAGTCGATGTTTCAACCACCCATTCCCCCGACGCATGCTGTCGCAATCCTGTGACCGGCGTGAACCGATGAACCTTTGCACCCAAATCACGGGCGTGTTTGCCTAGTGCCTGGGTCAACTGACTGGGATCGATGTCGCCCTCATAGGGATCAAATATCCCGCCATGGATTGTATCATCCGCCTGCCAATAAGGATGCATCTCTTCAATCTGTGACGGCGTCAGCATCGACAGTTCAAACCCCGCCGATCGAGACACACCACACAGGTGTTGGAATAGTTGCATCCGCTCAGGCGTGTGAGCAGGCCAGATAGCGGATGTATGCCGATAGGTGATCGGCGCGACCGGGTCTTTGGCAAGCTCCTTGTAAAGCTGCCAGGCATAGTTTCCGGCGCGCATGCCCAACCACGAGTTAGCGTAGGTGGGAATATTGCCCGCGGCATGCCACGTCGACCCCGCAGTCAGTTCATTCTTTTCAAGCAAAACGGCATCGGTGATGCCCGCCTTAGCCAGATGGTACAGGATGGCAGCACCAACTGCGCCTCCGCCAATGACAACAACCTCTGCATGGCTTTGCATTCAGTGCGACTCCAACAGTCTTCCAAAACCAGTGATCGGATCGGTTATGCCGACGGCGCGCAGCGAATGCCAATAGACCGCCG
Source organism: Ruegeria sp. CDSB013 (assembly GCF_059611165.1). Classification (NCBI taxonomy): domain Bacteria; kingdom Pseudomonadati; phylum Pseudomonadota; class Alphaproteobacteria; order Rhodobacterales; family Roseobacteraceae; genus Ruegeria; species Ruegeria sp. CDSB013. Next base: position 186,056 of record NZ_JBXWPA010000003.1, read on the forward strand.
CATTGCAGGCCACGATTGGCTTGCCGTGGGTGTCTTCCAACGCGCCGATCATGGCCACCACGGGCAGCGCGGTCCCGACCTGAAGGATAACGTCGCAATCCGAGGAAGCGACCTCAGCAAAGACGGACCGGATATCCTCCAACGGAGTTTCACAGATGGCAGGAAGCGTGGGCGCTTCGGTGCCCTTGATCGCGACCACCTCGAACCCGGCGTTTTCAGTGTTTGCTTTCACAACAGCATCGACTTCAGCGTTGAACGGCGTGACAATGCCAACACGCGTCGCCCCAAGGGCGCGCAACCCCGCATAATCGGCTTGCGAAGCGCCAATCACCGGCACGCCGACCTGCTGTGCGATATCTTCGCACCGCGCCTTCAGTTTGTCCGGCCCACCGAGCCCTGCGTCGGTTGTCAGACCGACGGCGATTGCCGACGGCGCACAGTCCATCAACTTTGCCGCTTCGTCGGGCAGGTCATCCGACACCGAATCGCCCCCCAAACGAAAGCGCTGCATCTGGTTGGTCACACCCTTCGGTCGAAGCAATTCCAACTCCGGCTGGACGACAGTATTCATCGCAGGCGTCATGACGCCAATCACGGCGCGAGGGGCAAGTGTGTCAGCCATTCTCAGTCTCCTTCAGGAATTGGCTAAGTCCGATCATGCCGCCGATATAGATTACGTCGCCGACAGTCTTTTCCATTGCATCAGCGACCCCCGCGGCACAGTCGAAATGGCTTTCCCAGATGCTCAGAGTTTGGCGTGTATGGGTGATCGGAATGAATCGATGCGTGGACACGTACCCGGTCACGGGAAGCGCACTTTCGAGGATGTCATAGGTATAGGAATGATCGGTATCAGAATGGGCCAACAAGGTTTCCCGGAACACTGTGCCATCGGCGATGTCCAGCTTGCGGATGGTGCCGGTGGCGGTCGGTGATCCGTTCTCCAGGCCAACACCTACCACGCCCGGATTCCAATGCACTACACCGTCAAAGGCGCGAACGGCCGCCCAGACTCTGTTTATGTCACTGTCGATGACCATACTTCTGAAGACGTGCATGTCGGCTCCTCTTTAGGGCTGAAGATGGATGGGATAGTTGGCTCGAATACGTGCTTCAGCCTCTGCATCAAGATGTGCCGAATGCGGTGCTGCCAGTATCTCGGTCACGCGGGTCCGTGCCTGATCCCAGATCGAAAGACGGCCTGCAGCAACCCAGTCATCGACACTTTGGCGATTGGCAAGAGCCGGATAGTGATAGTCTGACTTCATGCGCTTGAGCGTTTCGATTTCCCCCAGATAATGACCGTCCTGGGTGACGACGCGTTCCACCGCGTCCAGATCGAGTGTCTCCACACTCACTTCAATCCCCCTGATGCTGCGCAGGATTGCCCCACACATGTCGTCATCGATCACCATCGCTTCGGGGCTGGCCACCATGATCGAGCCCAGCATCCCCACGGAAAGGTTGATCATGTCGGCGCCGCCATGTCCGGCCAGGGCGACGGTGTAGCCTTTTTCATAGCCCGCTTGGGCATCCACCATCTTGGAATCCGTCATACCCGCCGAGACTGTGGATGGTAGGCCGATATGGGCCAGAAGCTGGGCCGCGGCAGCATTGGCGATCGCTGCTTCACCGCTGCCACCGCTCATGGCTCCGGTGCGCAAGTCGGAAATGAAGGGCATCAGCGCATAAATGCACGGGCTACCCGCCTGGATACCGTCAACCACCACTAGGCCAGCGAGCGACTCTGCCAAGCCCTGTGCCAATGCGCCGGCCAAGGTGACCGGACTTGTCGCACCTGCCTGGCCAGCCGAACAAATCTGCGGGATCATGCCTGCTCTCACGGCCTTCTCCAGCATCAGTATTCCTTCGGCGCTATAGGTCAGCGGGGGAACCACATGGACAATCACTGCCATGCAAAACGGTCTTTCCCGGAATGCATGTTTGTGGCCGAGCGCTATATCGAACAACTCAACTATCGGGTCGATGTGGTCAGGCTCGCAAAAGCTGATGCCAATTGGTTTCGAAGTGGCTTTGAGGCAGGCAAATGCGGTGTTGATGTCCAGCTCGAACGGGTCGGTCAAATCCCTGGCAACAACGGGCCGTACACCATAGTGGATGTTCGACGATGCATCCAATACGCGCATTAGATCGTAGAGGTCGCTTAGTGAGCTGTCCTTGTAGGCGCCGGTTGCGGCATCCAGAGTCTGAACCGCCGCTCCGCCGGTCCCGATGTGAACCCGGCTGCCGCCGATCTGCAAATCCCTGTCTGCAGTGAACCCCGGTAACGTGATCTTTCTTGGAGCGCGAGACAGTGCATTTCTGATCATCTCATTTGAAAAACAAAGGCGTCCGTCAGGGCGACGCCACGCCCCTGCAGCAATCGCCCGTTCGGTTGCCTCTGCCGGCAAGCCGACCATACCCACTGTCGAAAGAATGTCATAGGCATGCGCTTCGATGGCTGCCAATTCCAAGGACGACAGCGGCCTCAAAGCACCCCCAATCTGAAATGCAGGCGGTGCGCCCGGTTCCAATCCGGTTTCTGATGTCTCATGTCTTCGCGTGCGTCTAACCATCTACGCCCCTCAACGACACCAATAAAGCGCAATTGTCTTGTGTTGAGAATTCAATAAACCGGCTCAGTTGGTGAAAAAAATTCACGAAAGGTTTTTAGCGTTGCTTTGCGCTGTATGAGTCTCATCGCAACAGCTCGGTTTATCTCAAACCAATGAATGCGTCGCTTTTGAAAAGGGCTTTCCTGTGACGTTTGTGTCCGCGCATACCGTTATGGGTTGTTGCAGCAGATATTGGAGTTCAACATTCTAAATGTCAGCTCCAACCCTAATTGGGCAGGTCAACAATGCCGCCCGAGGTGTGAACGCCCGGTTTTCTCGCCGCGCCGCGGTACAACGGCCGATTCCCATGCGGCAAAATATCCGCAGCGAGCGTGCGCAGCGAAAAATCAAAATCACATAATGGGCTCAGTGCAGTCCTTGCCGCCAATAAGACGAATGCCCGTTCTGTACGCAATGGGGACATTCGAACAGTTCCGATGGGAACAGGGACACTTTGATTGGTCCGTTGGTTCTATTAAAAAATTGACAGCTTACTTTTTGGCCAAACTCCAAAACTTGCCTGCGATTCAGCTGCAGATTTTTTGTTCAACAAAGATCAGTTGTCTGAAAAAAAACAAATCCTCTATTGACCGCAAATTCGGGATGAAATAGACCCGCTCGAGTTGAGCGGGCGTCGTATACTGGCTATTACCTCAGCCTTCCAAGCTGATGAAGCGGGTTCGATTCCCGCCGCCCGCTCCAAGAATTTTTCTCCGACATATAACCTGCAAAACGACTATATTTATTCTAATAGTGCATTGAAATAGTTGTTAAAGCAGTGATTAAGATGCTTGCCTTCCAAGCTGATGAAGCGGGTTCGATTCCCGCCGCCCGCTCCAAATCAGCCTTTAAATTCTGCGTCAAATGGCCCTTTTATGTGGGGTCATATATTGTGGTTCTTGACCCGGCTTGCCGCGGCCGCCAAGAAGCGAACACTTAAGTGCGAAAAAGACGTAAGGGCCAATTATGGCGAACTCTGCCTCAGCCACGCCCAAGGGCAAACCTGCACCCGGTGCCACGGAAGAGCGTGCTGGATCTCGGAAGATAGGCGTTCTGTCGTCTCTTTGGCCATTTATGAAGCCGTATCGGGCCCTGATGACGGGTGCGGTACTGGCACTGGTGTTGACGGCCAGCATGACGCTAACCCTGCCACTTGCGGTACGCCGAGTAGTCGACAATTTCCGAATTGAAGATGGCGAGTTGCTGGATTGGTACTTTCTGGCGGCACTGGGCATTGCCGCGATTTTGGCGGTGGGAACTGGCATCCGATATGCGCTGGTCACCCGGTTGGGTGAGCGCGTCGTGGCCGATATCCGCAAGGCCGTGTTTAACCGCGTCATAGGAATGAGCCCCGAGTTCTACGAACGGGTCATGACCGGAGAGGTGCTCAGCCGTATCACCACGGACACGACCCTGATTCAGTCTGTGCTGGGATCGTCCGTATCCATTGCCTTGCGCAATATGCTTTTGTTTGCGGGTGGTTTGGTCCTGATGCTGCTGACCTCGGCCAAGCTAACGGGTTTGGTGCTTTTGCTGATCCCGGTGGTGGTGGTGCCGATACTTGTTCTGGGGCGTCGTCTGCGGGTCCTCAGCCGCGAAAATCAGGACTGGATCGCGGCCTCGTCGGGCAACGCAGGCGAGGCACTGAGCGCGGTTCAAACCGTTCAGGCCTTTACACATGAAAAAGCCAGCCGGAAGCAGTTCGGCGATATGACCGAAACCTCTTATGCGGTTTCTCTTCGACGTATACAAACGCGCGCCGTGATGACGGTAATCGTTATCTTCCTTGTATTTTCGGGCATCGTCGGCGTGTTGTGGATGGGGGCAAACGACGTTCGCAACGGCGTGATGACCGAAGGTGTTCTGATCCAGTTCGTGATCTACTCAATCATCATGGCCGGCTCTGTCGCCGCCCTCTCTGAGATTTGGAGCGAGCTGCAACGTGCAGCCGGCGCGACCGAGCGTCTGGTGGAATTGCTGAACGCGCAGGATACCGTGATCGATCCAGCCAAGGCCAAACCCCTGTCAGCACCTGTGCGCGGTGAGCTTCGGTTCGATGATGTCACCTTCCGCTACCCGGCCCGTCCGGATGTGGTGGCACTGGACCATCTGACCCTTTCGATCAAACCGGGTGAAACCGTGGCTTTCGTTGGTCCATCGGGTGCAGGCAAAACCACAGTGATCCAGATGATCCAGCGGTTCTACGATCCGGACGCAGGTCATGTCAGTCTGGACGGCGTTGACCTACGTGATCTCGACCGGTCCGATTTCCGGCAGCACATGGCTTTGGTGCCCCAGGATCCGATCATCTTTGCAGCCTCGGCCCGCGAGAATATTCGGTTCGGGCGTCTGGACGCCACGGATGCCGAGGTTGAGGCGGCCGCGCGCGCAGCCGCGGCGCATGAGTTCATCTCGAAACTGCCCGAAGGTTATGACAGCTTTGTTGGTGAGCGCGGCGTTATGCTGTCAGGCGGTCAGAAACAGCGCATTGCGATTGCCCGTGCGATCCTGCGGGATGCCCCGGTTCTGCTGCTGGACGAGGCGACTTCGGCCTTGGATGCCGAAAGCGAACGCGCGGTTCAGGGCGCGGTTGACCAGATGCGCGCCGGGCGCACCACACTGATCGTGGCCCACCGTCTGGCGACGGTCAAAAAGGCGGATCGGATCGTTGTGATGGAAGCCGGTCAGATCGTGGCCCAAGGCACGCACGAGGATCTGGTCGTTCAGGATGGCTTGTATGCTCGCCTGGCGCGCCTGCAATTCACCGACGGAGTTGCGGCAGAATAGCCTGACGTCGGGGAAGTCAATTTTACGCCGCTGCGTAATTCTACAAATTTGGGCGTGGCCCCTCTAACCCGTCGCTTGCACCTGCGGGGTTTTGCTTCCATCTTGTTTTGGAAAAAACCGCGCAAGACGCGGGAGAAAAACAGGGAGGAGTCACATGGCCTTTGTGGGTTTGGAAGACAAGGCGAGAATGGAGCAGGAAATGTCGTGGGAGGATCGGGATGTTCCGGTCACTTTCCACCAGTTGCTGTCACGCACAGCAGGCAAATACCCAAACAGTGATGCGGTCAGCTTTCAGCTCATGTCTGGTCCGACAGACAAGGCCGAGACTCTGACGTGGTCGCAACTGCTTGGCAAAGTCAATCAGGCAGCGAACCTGTTCCGGTCTTTGGGTGTCGGTGAGAAAGACGTGGTGGCATATGTGCTGCCCAACTGCAACGAAACGCTGGTCACCATGATGGGCGGTGCGGTCGCAGGGATCGTGAACCCGATCAACCCGCTGCTAGAGCCTGAGCAGATCGCAGCAATCCTGCGCGAAACCGGTGCCAAAGTGGTTGTGACCCTGAAATCCTTCCCCAAGACGGATGTGGCGCAGAAAGTCGAAGAGGCGGTGCGCCATGCGCCCAACGTCAAGACCATTCTTGAGATTGACCTCAACCGTTATCTGACGCCGCCGAAATCCTGGCTGGTGCCGTTCCTGCGTCCCAAAATGGGCGACAAGGAAAAATTGGCGCATGCGGACTATAAGAACTTCAACAAGGAACTGTCCAAGCAACCGACGACACTGACCTTTGAAGACAGCAAGGAAGATCGCGTTGCCTGCTATTTCCACACTGGCGGCACGACCGGTATGCCGAAGGTCGCACAGCACAAATACTCGGGCCTGATCTACAACGGTTGGCTTGGGAACACGCTGCTGTTTTCCGAAGAAGACGTGATCATGTGCCCGCTGCCCATGTTCCACGTTTTTGCCGTGCATGTGATCATGATGGCTGCCGTCTCATCCGGCGCGCATGTGGTTTTCCCGACGCCTGCTGGATATCGCGGCGACGGCGTGTTCGACAATTTCTGGAAACTGATCGAACGCTGGAAAGTGACCTTCATCATCACCGTCCCAACTGCAATTGCCGCGAAAATGCAGCGCCCAGTGGATGCGGACATCTCAAGCGTGAAAACGGCATTTTCGGGCTCGGCCCCTCTACCGGTCGAATTGTTCCGGCGCTTTGAAGAGGCAACCGGCGTGACCATCGTGGAAGGCTATGGTCTGACCGAAGCCACCTGTCTGGTGTCCTGCAACCCGGTGGACGGGGAAAAGAAGATCGGCTCGATCGGTATTCCGTTCCCTTATACGGATGTGAAAATCCTGCAGGATGGTCCGGACGGACCAAAGGAATGCGCCGCAGATGAAATTGGTGAGATCTGCATTTCGAATCCGGGCGTTTTCGCCGGTAACACCTATACCGAGGCGGACAAGAACGTAGATCTGTACCACTTCGACAAGTACTTGCGCACAGGTGATCTGGGACGCTTTGACGGAGATGGCTACCTTTGGATCACAGGTCGTGCCAAGGACCTGATCATTCGCGGGGGTCACAACATTGACCCGGCCGAGATCGAAGAAGCTCTGCTGGGGCACGATGCTGTCGCGTTTGCCGGTGCCATCGGGCAGCCTGACGCCTATTCGGGCGAGGTGCCTTGCGCCTTTGTCGAACTGGTTGATGGAGCCTCGGTCACCGAGAAAGAGCTGATGGAGTATTGTAATGTGCATGTCCATGAACGCGCGGCACAACCCAAGCACATGACCATTCTGGACGAACTGCCCAAAACTGCCGTCGGTAAGGTCTTTAAGCCCGAACTTCGCAAACAGGCGATCACGCGTATCTATAACGGCGCGTTGGAAGAGGCTGGCCTTGAGGCACGGGTCGTTTCGGTCATCGACGATAAGAAACGCGGACTCGTTGCGCAGCTTGACGCGAAGGGTTCCGCAGAGGACGATGTCAGCAAAGTGCTGGGATCGTTCACCCGGCCGTGGGAGTGGGCTGCCTGACCGGGAGGAAACATGGATTATGAACGTCTGATTGATGAAGAGACTTGGGCGTTCATAAAACGAACGGCTGAAAGCTATCCGGATGATGCGGTCGACCTTACGATCGAGGATCAGCGCCGGGTCTACGACACGATGTGTCGCGACTTTCGCCAACCCCGCCCACAAGGGGTCGAAACACAGGACAGGCAGGCCGATGGTGTGCCTGTCCGCGTTTACAATGCCGGTCACCCGACACGAACCGTCATCTATTTTCATGGTGGCGGTTTTGTTGTTGGCGGATTGGACAGCCACGACGACGTCTGCGCCGAGATTTGCGCGCAAACCGGGTATCGGGTTGTGGCCGTGGACTACCGCCTGTGCCCCGAACACGTACATCCTGCGCAGTTTCAGGATAGCTGGACCGCTACGAACTGGGCTGTGCAGGAGTTTGGCGATCCTATTGTCCTTGCGGGTGACAGTGCCGGTGGCAATCTGGCGGCAGCGGTCGCCCAATATGGGCGAGGGCGGTTGGAGAATGTGCTGGGGCAGGTGCTGATCTACCCAGGTTTGGGCGGCGACAGCGCGAACGGGTCGTATATCGAACACGCCCATGCGCCGCTTTTGACGCTGGATGAGATCGTTTTCTACGAAAAGGTACGTTGCGGTGGCACTGTCCCGCAAGATGATCCGACCTTCGCGCCGCTTCACGACACAGATTTCTCGGGTCTTCCGCCGACCGTGGTGGTGACTGCAGATTGTGATCCGCTGCGGGATGATGGCGCCGCTTATTGCGACAAGATTTCCGCCGCCGGAGGGCAGGCGCATTGGATCAACGAGCCGGGCCTCGTTCACGGATATCTGCGCGCGCGGACAAGTGTGAAGCGCGCGGCTGACAGCTTTGAACGGATCTCAGTTGCGATTGAGGCGCTGGGCCAGCAGATCTGGCCCTACGATTAATCCGTTACTTCAGGAAAGACTGTGCCTTCATCGTTTCGGCAATGGGCGCACCCATGCGGTTCAGGATCGTAGGCGCCAGCTGTAGCTGGTCGATCACCGTGTCGACCTCGGGGCCTTCGGCGTCGCCAAAGTAATACAACGCGGTTTCCTGTTGCAGCGGGCTGCGCCCGCCGTGGTGTCCCCGCTCATCCTGTCCGTGATCAGCGGTAACAATCACGTCGTACCCCAGTTGCCGCCAACGCGGGATGAAAGGTGCCAACATCTCGTCAGCTACGAAGCAAGCGTGGTCCATCTCTTCGCAATCGTGGTAAAAACGGTGCCCCATACTGTCCAATGTGCAGGCATGCAGCAGGCCGTAGTCCAGCCCATGACGCAGGCACAGATTGGTCAGAGTGGCATAGAGATCAACGTCGGACGGGGTCATCTGATTGGCTTTGCCATAGCCTGTCATGGTGTGAAAGCGACCGTGGTTGATCGTTTTGCTCTCAGGCTCATCATATTCAATGTCACGGACGTAATCGAACGGGTGGCGGTTGAAGAACTGCGACCAATAGCTGTGGGTGACAGCGCCGGTTACGCCACCAGCCTCTCGTACCTGGCTGAAAACGTCCTTGTGGCTCAGGCGGAAGACATTGCCGTTGCCGGTACAGCCGTGTTCCTGCGGTGTCACACCAGTATGGATCGAAGCATAGCAGCTGGCCGACGTGGATGGCAGAACAGCGCGTAGCTTCCAGACCCGCGCCTCACCGCTGTCGACCCAACCTTCAAGGTTACCGAACAACCGTCGGAAATTGCGCCACGGAACACCGTCCAGGATGATGAGGAGTAGTTTGCGGTCCATGTCTTTGGCCTTTTGACTAAATAATTCTGGCGACCCTAGGGGATTCGCGATCATGGGTCTGCCCGTTCGCGCCCCCAATAGCAAAATCCCGACACCTGTCATCGAACAAGGCGCCGGGATTTCAATTTTTCACTTATCTGTCACGGAAAGGGCAGGGGTCAGTTTCCGGCGCTTTCCATTTTGCGGTGGGCGACAACCTCTTCCAGCCAACCCAGATGCATTTCGGGGACGGAACTGAGCAGCAGATCGGTATAGTCGTCAAACGGCGGGCTCAGCACCTCGCTTTTCGACCCATAGCGAACCACGCGGCCCTGATACATCACTGCGATGCTATCGCTGATCGCGCGCACCGTCGCCAGATCGTGGGTGATGAACAGGTACGCCACATCCTCGATCTTCTGAAGGTCCAACAGCAGTTTCAGGATGCCATCCGCCACCAATGGATCAAGCGCCGAGGTGACCTCGTCACAGATGATCATCTTGGGCTTGGCTGCCAGCGACCGCGCGATACAGACACGCTGTTTCTGACCACCTGACAGTTCCGCCGGATAGCGGTCCATGTACTTTTCGCCCAGTTCGATCTCATCCAACAGTTCGACGATCCGCTTGCGTTTTTCGGCACCGCGCATGTTGAAGTAGAACTCCAGCGGGCGTCCAATGATCGTACCAACCGTCTGGCGTGGGTTCATTGCCACGTCAGCCATCTGGTAGATCATCTGCAGCTCGCGCAGGTCTTCACGGCTGCGGCCCTTCAGATCGCCACTAAGCTTGCGGCCAGCAAAGGTGATTTCACCATCGCGCGGCGGCAGCAAGCCTGTGATCACCCGCGCCAGTGTCGACTTGCCCGAGCCGGATTCGCCGACAACCGCCAGTGTCTGCCCCGGATGAAGCTCGACATTGACGTTGTGTAGCACGTCAAAATTCAAACCCTTGTAGCGCGCGGTAATACCTTCGACGCTCAATACCGATTCCGGTGTGGGTTTTTTCTCTTCGTGCTCGATCGAGCGGACCGAAACCAGCGCCTTGGTGTACTCTTCCTGCGGGTTGTTGATGATCTGGTCGGTATTGCCATACTCGACCGTATTGCCCATTCGCAGAACCATGATGTCATCACTGACTTGAGCAACAACGGCGAGGTCATGCGTGATGTAGAGCGCAGCAACGCCAGTATCACGAATGGCCTCTTTGATCGCCATCAGAACGTCGATCTGAGTGGTCACATCCAGTGCTGTGGTCGGTTCATCAAACACCACCAGATCAGGCTCAGGGCACAGCGCCAGCGCCGTCATGCAACGCTGTAGCTGACCGCCCGAGACCTGGTGAGGATAACGATCACCGATATTGTCCGGATCGGGCAGCCCTAGCTTGGCGAACAGTTCCCGCGCACGGCTTTCAGCCTCTTTACGCGAAAACTTCTTATGTTCGACCGCAGCTTCGACAACCTGATCCATGATCTTCTTGGCTGGGTTGAACGATGCGGCGGCGGATTGCGAGACATAGGCAACCTCGCCCCCACGCAGATTGCGAATATCGCTATGCGGGGTTTTTAGAATGTCGCGCCCGTTGACCCAGACTTCTCCGCCGGTCAGTTCGACGCCACCGCGGCCATAAGCCATGGACGCCAGACCGATGGTCGATTTACCGGCACCGGATTCGCCGATCAGCCCCAACACCTTTCCGCGTTCGAGGTCAAAGCTGACCCCGTGCACGATTTCGATGTCATGGGGCTTTTCGCCGGGCGGATAGACGGTCGCGCCGATCTTGAGGTTGCGGACCTTGAGAAGGGTATCACTCATCCCCGGCCTCCTTTCAGCGATGTGGTACGGTTCAGAACCCAGTCAGCCACAAGGTTGACCGAAATGGCGAGCGTTGCGATGGCGACAGCAGGGTACAATGCCGCGCCGATTCCATAGACGATCCCGTCCTTGTTTTCCTTCACGATGCCACCCCAGTCCGCCAGCGGCGGCTGGACGCCCAGACCCAGGAACGACAGGGTCGAGATAAACAGAACCATAAAGATGAACCGCAGCCCGAATTCGGCCACCAGAGGTGACAGAGCATTTGGCAGGATTTCCCGGAAGATGATCCAGCGACGACCTTCACCGCGCAGCTTTGCGGCTTCGACATAGTCCATCACGTTGATGTCCACGGCGACCGATCGAGACAGTCGGTAAGGACGTGTGGCGTCCAACAGCCCCATAACAAGGATCAGGATCGGAACGGTCACCGGAACAATCGCCAGGATAACCAGTGCCAGGATCAGCGTTGGGATCGACATGATCAGGTCAACCGTCCGGCTCAGCGCTTGGTCAGCCCAACCACCCAGAACCGCAGCCAAAAGGCCCAGCGAGGTGCCAGTGATAAAGCTGAGGATCGTAGCCATCGCAGCGATAAAGATGGTCGTGCGACCACCATAGATCATACGTGTCAGCAGATCGCGCCCGATATTGTCCGTGCCCAGCAGATGCTCGGCGCTTGACGGTTCCCACACATCACCGACCACTTCGGCCATTCCGTAAGGGGCGATCAGTGGGGCTGCGATCGCTATGAAAAAGTACAGTCCGGTGAAAAACAGACCGACGGCGGCCGAAATAGGAATGTTCTTCATCATTTCGGATGCCTCAGTCTTGGGTTGGCAAGGATAGACACAATATCGGCAACCATGTTGAGCCCGATATAGACCGCGGCAAAGACGACGCCGCAGGCCAGAACGACTGGCACGTCACGCTTGGTCACCGAATCCACCAGATATTGCCCCATGCCGGGATATACGAACACCACTTCGACAACGACGACGCCCACAACCAGATAGGCCAGGTTCAGCATCACAACGTTGACAATAGGGGAAATCGCGTTGGGAAACGCGTGGCGCGCAATGACCTGAAAATTCGAGAGGCCTTTCAGTTCAGCCGTTTCGATATAGGCCGACTGCATCAGGTTCAGGATCGCAGCGCGGGTCATTCGCATCATCTGCGCCAGAACCACCAGTGTCAGAACGAAGGCAGGCAAGGCGATGGCATTGAGCTTTTGCCCGAAGGACATTGTATCGTTGATCATTGCGAGTGAGGAGAACCAGCCCAGTTTCACCGAGACGAAGTAGATCACCACGTAACCGATCAGGAATTCCGGGATCGAAACCGTTGTCAGGGTGATTGCAGAAATCAGTTTGTCAGGCCAGCGGTTGCGGTACCGAACGGCCAGAAGGCCTAGAAAGATAGCAAGCGGCACGGAAACGACGGCTGCAGCACATGCCAGGAACAGGGTGTTCCCTAAGCGCTTTCCGATGCTTTCTGCGATGTCGAGTTTGTTGGTCAAAGACTGACCCAGATCGCCCTGCAGGATGCCGCCCAGCCATTCGAAATATCGGGTTAGAGCGGGACGGTTGAGGCCCATTTCCTCGCGCAGGTTTGCCAGCGCCTCGGGGGTTGCGGATTGGCCAAGGACCGCTTGCGCAGCGTCCCCAGGCAGGGCTTCGGTGAGGCCGAAAATCAGAGCCGATGCACCGAAGAGAAGCAGGAGTCCCAGCGCAAGGCGCTGGGAAACCAGTTTGATGATAGGATGCATTATCCGTGGGCCCTATCAGGCGAACCACATCTTGCGTGACATGTTGCCATTCATCATCTCTTGGGTTGGGTCGCTTTCCCAACCTTCGAGTTGATTGGTGACGCCTTCGACAAAATCGTTGAACATCGGGCAGATCAGACCGCCCTGGTCGCGGACCATCATGCCCATTTTGCTGTAGATGTCCTTGCGTTTGTCGTTGTCCAGTTCGGCCCGTGCTGCAAACAGCATTTCGTCGAACTCTGGCACCTTGAAGCGGGTGTCGTTCCAGTCGGCAGTCGACAGATACGCTGTCGCGTACATCTGATCCTGCACCGGACGGCCACCCCAATAGGATGCGCAGAACGGCTGAACGTTCCAGACCTCCGACCAGTAGCCATCGTTGGGCTCGCGCTTGATTTCCAGCGGGATACCGGCCTGAGCCGCACTTTGCTGGAACAGGGCCGCTGCGTCAACGGCACCCGGGAAGGCGCCATCTGCAACACGCAGGATGATCGGCGAACCGTCATGGCCCGACTTCGCATAGTGCTCTGCCGCCTTTTCAAGGCTGTAGTCGCGTTGCGGGATAGAGCCGTCAAACAGCGGGTATGCCGCATTGATCGGCATGTCGTTGCCAATTGTGCCGTAGCCGCGCAGAACCTTGTCGACCAAGTCCTGGCGGTTGATTGCGTGTTTTAGCGCCAGCCGCAGTTCGTTGTTGTCGAACGGCGCGGTGTCGCAATGCATGATGAACACATAATGTCCACGGCCGGCGGTCGAGTGCACCGTCAAGTTCGGGGCGCGGCCCAGCAGATCGGCAACCTTTGGTTCAACGCGGTTGATCGCATGAACCTGACCGGACTGCAGAGCAGCCGTACGGGCAGTCGCATCGTTGATGACAATCACTTCGACGCTGTCGAAATTGCCGAAATCGGGGTTCCAGTGGTTGGCAAATTTCTTGAACACGTGGCGTACGCCCGGCTCATCGACTTCCAACTGGTATGGTCCGGTACCAATGCCTGCACCTGGGTTTTCCATTCCGCCATCAGGCTGAATTATCAGGTGATAGTCGGCCATCAGATACGGCAAGTCGGCATTTGGCTCAGTCAGTGTGACCTGGAAATTGTCGCCATCGGCCTTCATTGACTCGATGCCCTTCATGATACCCAGGGCACCGGACTTGGAGTCTTCGTTCGAGTGGCGCTCCATGGTTTTCAGCACGTCTTCGCTGGTCATGGTCTTGCCGTTGTGGAATTCGACGCCCTGACGCAGTTTGAACGTCCAAACTTTGGCGTCCGCGCTGCCTTCGACGGCTTCAGCCAGGCGCGGCTCGATCGACCCGTCGGGCGCAACTTCCACAAGCTGGTCACCGAATTGTTTGCCGTTCTGGAACGGCACCGAGCTGGCATAGGTCGCCGGATCCAGCGAATTGGTGGATTCGCCGCCTTGCAGGCCAAATTTCAGGTCGCCGCCCTTCTTCGGTCCTGCCGCGCGCGCAGCGTCAGCGAACATGGTGCTGGCCATCGCCGCCGACACACCCAGAGCCGCCGCTTTCCCCATGAATTCGCGACGGGTCAGTTTGCCCGCAGTGACCTTACCGGCCATGTGAGTGAGTTGTTCGTTCATTTAGTGATCTCCCAGTTGATTGAATTTCAGCCCTTCCCGGGCATTTTTATTGACGCATGAGTCAAGTTAGGCGCATTTCGGTCTACCGAGCAAGGACAAATGTCTGACCTTTGGCCACCAAAATATCACATCTGGTTTCGTGGAACGGCGTCCTCCGTTTGTTTAGAGAATACCAAGGTTTCGTTTTCAAAGGCACTTATTTGCGCCTTAAGAAAAAAGCTCTCTCGATCCGACCACATTTCGCAGGATGTTTCCGTGCGCAGGTCTATCCCGTCCCGACTGATCTCCTGTGTCCAGCGGCACCGCCCGTGGGCGGATAGCGGGTTGTCGGGGTGGATGGTCCAGCGTTCATATGCAGTGCCACCATGCGTAAGCCCGTGGTGATTGTCCGTTACGCGACCGAAATCGTCTTCGATGATCAATCGGGTTTCACCTGAATTCAAGTCAGTCTCCACCCGGCGAGAGTTGCTGCTGTCCCGCAGGGTCGTCACATCAATCGGGGTTTCAGAATCGGGCGGCTGAAACACATGCTCATCATCACCCGCGGTCGGCCGGTTCGGGATCGTGATCGTACCACCTGTCAGGTGCAGTTCGACGGGTTCAGGCGCTGGCCAGATCAGCGGCCAATACGCGCTGGACACAGCCACCCGCACGCGATGCCCTTTGGGAACGCGATAGGCGATATGATCCAGGTCCAATGAGATTTCGTAGGGTTTTCCAGGTGTCAACGGAGTTGGTTGCGCGTGGCTGTCTCGGTGCGACAGGTTTAGAACGCCATAGGTGATCCGGGTTGAGGCCCCATCCGGATGGACATGATTTAACCGCACGGCAATCTGTGCCTGCGGACGGTCGGCACTGACATTCAGGCAAATGCGCGGAGCGCCGACAATATCAAGATCTTCCGACAAAGGCGGGCCATCGAAACAGGCGGACAACGCATCATCGGGGCGCTGATCGCCGGGCATGTCGGGTCCCAGCCAAATTGCGCAATACTCGCCGCCATCCATGCCGCAGGTTTGGGGCGACTGGACCCGCGTCTCCAGCGGCTCATCTTGCCCGAGCCCATCGTTCGACAGGTTCAAAGTTAGGTTGGACAAATGCGAGCTCGCGCCGGCTTGCTCGCTGATCCAGCGCCCGGGTCTGTTGTTGTACCACCGCTTTGGGCGGACGCCGTCCATCAGATACGCTCGATAGTCTGGGTCGGTTTCAACTCCGCTATCCAGACCTTTCAGCCAATGATCCCACCAACGCAGTGCCTCTTGAAGAAAACCGATCCTCGGTTCGGGCACCGCGAAATGCGGGTATTTGTGCACCCATGGCCCCACGATTCCCTTGACCGGAGCGTTAAGCTGTTCGACCAGCAGCGGCACGGTATTCTTGTACGCGTCCCCCCAACCGCCTATGGCCAAAGTCGCCGCGCGGATCGCGCTGAAATCCTCGCAGACAGAGCCATGCTGCCAATAGGCGTCGCGCGTCTGGTGGCGCAGCCAGGTCGAGGGCAGGAACGTTTGATTTTCCAAACGCTTAAGCCACAGCTCGCGCCAGTTGGGGCGCAGCGCAGGATCCGGTGCGCGGGATGAGTACGACCACATGGTCGCGCCCCAACCCAGGTTTTCATTTAGCAAGCATCCGCCCTTGTAATGGATGTCGTCTGCGTAACGATCTGCGGTTGAACACAGGGAGATAATTGCTTTCAGCGGCGCGGGTTGAAGGGCGGCAACCTGAAGCGCGTTGAACCCGCCCCAGCTGATTCCCATCATCCCAACGGTGCCCGAACACCACGGCTGATCCGCCAGCCACCGAATTGTTGAGACGGCATCATCCAGCTCTTGCTGAGTGTATTCGTCTTCCATCAACCCTTCGCTGTCGCCATTGCCGCGCATGTCCACACGAATGCAGGCATAGCCGCGTTTGGCAAACCAAGGATGGGTCAGGGCATCACGCGTCGCTGTACCGTCACGCTTGCGATAGGGAAGAAACTCCAAAATGGCCGGAACGGGGTTGCTGTCTGCATCCATCGGACGCCAGACACGCGCTGACAGGCGACATCCGTCGGGCATCACTATGCCGACATCCGGTAAGTCTTCGATATCGCATAGCGAATTGAGCGAGCGCGTCATTGTGGAAGTGTCACGGTCTTTTGCGTTTCCCGGTGTTTGAAAATCGTCAATTCATCGCCTGATTGCGACAACAAGGTCCATCACGTTTGTTCCGGTCGGACCCGTCACCAACAAAGCGCCGGCGGCGTCCAGAAAACTCCCGCTATCTGCATTCTGCAGGGCATGCTCAGCCCCGTCGTCCCAGGTCGTGCCGTCAACAACCGCTCCGGCGGCATTGGTCGGGCCATCGGTTCCGTCTGTTCCGCCAACGACCAGCGTCAGACCCGAGGTCCCGGCTATTTCACGGGCCAGCGCCAGAGCCAGCGCCTGATTGCGCCCGCCGCGGCCCGGCTGATCTGGCAACACAACCGTAGGCTCACCGCCGAACACCATGACACCCGGGGGCATATCCCTCAGGCGTTGTCCCAGTTGGGAAGCGACGTGCAAGAAGTCGTCGTGCAGGCATTCTTCATTGGCCAATACTTGCAGGCTTTCACGACGCGCCAAATCTGCTGCCGCAGAACGCGCATGAGCGTTCGACGCAACAATCTGGGTCACGGCGTCAAATTCGTAAGTTTCGGGCAAGGCACCGATCCCCGATCCGATGACATTCAGATCATCCCCGGGAACGTCCGAGATTGCCAGAACGGTGGCTTTTGCCCCTTTGAAATGGGCCAGCAGCCCACCGCCCTTTATCCGGGACAGCTTGCGACGCTCGGCATTCATTGCGGTGATATCCATCCCTTCGGACAGCAGCCTGCCGTTCAGCTGCTCCAGATCACTCAAAGTGTTTCCCGGCAGCAAATCCTCAGCCAGGGATGAGGCTCCGCCCGAAACCAGAAGCAGCACATGAGAATTGGGTGCCATAGCCTCGATCGTGGCCCGCAGGGCGCGACCGCCCTCAAGGCTGCGCGCGTCCGGAACGGGGTGTGAGGCCTCGATCAGCTGAACATGTTCCGGCAGACCGCGTCCGTGATCATCCTTGGTGACAACCAGCGTCGGACGCGGGCCGAAATGTTCCAATGCCGCGCTGGCCATTGCTGCGGCTGCCTTGCCGACTGCCAAGATCTGGTCGGGCGTTGGAACCCCATCCAGAACAGCTTTGGTGGCCCTTTTTCCGTCAACCGCATCAACGCCAGCCTGCCAAATGCGAATTGCCTGTTGCCTCTGATCCATCAGTTTTCCATCCAAATCGTGACTGGTCCGTCATTAACCAGCTCTACCGCCATGTCGGCACCGAATTGCCCGGTTTCGACGGCCACACCATGCGCCTGCAACCGCCGCGCAAACTCTTCATACAGGTGCTGCCCCTCATCCGGGGCCGCAGCCTCGGAAAACCCTGGCCTGTTCCCGCGCGACGTGTCGGCGGCCAGCGTAAACTGGCTGATCACCAGAGCCGAGCCACCCACATCAACGACAGAGCGGTTCATCTTGCCGTTTTCATCTTTGAAAATGCGCAACTTTGATACTTTGGCCGCAAGCTGCCCGGCCTTTTGTTCATCATCGCCTTTCATCGCACAGACCAGGATCATCAACCCAGGGCCAGACTGTCCGATCGTTTGTCCATCAACCGAGACCTTGGCCAGGGAAACCCTTTGTAGCAGTGCGCGCAAATCCGTTCTCCGTTTGGTGACGTGGTTATTCAACCCAGCGTGCGATCTCGTCCAGACCGGCACGGCTGGTTCGAAACCCGTTTGCAGGGTGGTCTGTATCGGAATAGCCGAAAGAGATTGCGCACAAGATCAAACGGTCATCGGGGATACCAAAGTATCGGTGCAGGAACTGACCATAGCTGGCCACCGCGGCCTGAGGGATTGTGGCCACCCCCAGCGCTTGGGCGGCGAGGGTGAAGGCCATGACAAAACCACCGCAGTCCATCGCTCCGTAAGGACCAAGGTCCGCAGGGCTTGAGATAATCGCGCAATGCGGCGCACCGAAAAGGGCAAAGTTTTCCATCATTTGCTTGGCCGAACCGGCGCGGTCCCCGCGCTGCACGCCCACGGCTTCGTATAATGCCCAGCCACATTCGCGACGTCGCTCCTGATAGATACCGGTATACGCCGTCGGGAACGGCAGGTCGGGTTCCGGTGCGCCGGTTGTGACTTCGTTTTGCAGCGCCTTTCGAAAAGCGTCAGTCTCGGCTCCACTGGTGATCACGATGTTCCAGGGCTGCGCATTACACCAGCTGGGCGCACGGGACGCGCTGGTCAGAATCTGTTTGATCTGGTCTTTGGGAACGGGTTCAGGTCGGAACGCCCGGCAAGAATGTCGCTCAGCCAGCAATCGATCCAAATCGGATAGCGTCACTCTGCTCCCCCTTCGTGTATCCGAGGCGCAGGATGGCGTCAGGTTCGGCGATATTCAAGCGGTTAAAAGGGGACAGGTGCTACTGCTGACCAGTTGCCATGAGGTATCCGACACCCGCTGCAACCAGCAGACCCAACACAACAGCGATCGTGATCTTGATAGCGGACCAAGGGCGTTCGCCCTGAACACGCCCCGTTCTGCCGTTAACAACGAAACGATAGGTCTGACCCCGATATTTGTATGCGGCCAGCCAGACAGGCAGTAGAATATGTTTGAAGGTTACATTTTGCACATCCGTGTCGATTGCGTGAATGCGCTGCCGGTCGCCGCCGATATCAAAACGCACATCTCGTTCGATCACCCGGGCCATATGCCCGCGCGCTTCGGTATACCCGTCCTGCAATTCGACTGTATAAGCCTCGGCCCGGAATCCCGCCAGATACTCCGGCTGGTAAGGTTCAAGCGCCGGCAAGTCCCAGGGTTCCAATGCGTCAGTATAGCGTTTCGGCAGTGACTGGGACGCGAGCACAAGAACATCGTCAAAGAACCGGGCAACCCGACCGGATTTTGGGGACCACCGCACCTTTGCCACCTGCTGTTGCACGCGCTTGCCGTCACGCATGACGGTCCGGGTCTCGTAATACACCGTGCCCCGCTCGCCGCGATAAGCTGACTTGGTATCCGCGTCGAAGGTCCAGTAGGGGACGTAAATCCCCTGCATCTTGCGACCTTTGCGGGCGTAATCCTTCAACCCGTTGGGCGCGAACCACAACTTGCCAAGCCAGCTCGACATCGACTTATGAGCCGACCGTTCATCCAGAGCAAAGGGCAACACGCCTTTTGGCTTGATATGCCGGTTAACTCCCGTCTCCGTGACTACCGGAGTGGCACAGAACGGGCATTCGGCCGCATGGGTGTTCGGGTCAAACTCGACCTCAGCTGCGCAGTTCGGGCAGGACAGAACCCGCGTTTCTTCGATCTCTGCTTCCGGCAGCTTGTTCGCCAGCGCTGCGTTGAAATCCAGTTCTTTCAGGCTGGCACCGCCCCACGGTCCGGCGCCTATGGATTCCGAATGCCCGCAATGATCGCAGGTCAGGGTCCCGTTGCCCGGATTGAACCGATAGTCCGAGCCGCATTGCTCGCAGGGAAAGCGGTGTTCTTCAGTCATTGCTTGAACTCGGCTGGCTGAACGGGCTTTCCAGGGCCGATGATTGCGCGGATCACGACAGCCAAAAAGATGCAAACCACTATAAACAAAAGGGAATTATGCGCCAGAACTTGCCATCCATAAGGCGTCAGTATGCCATCAACAGATCGCACGAAATCGCCACCCCCGATTTGAGAATCGAATTTATCGTTGTGCGATTGATGCCATCCTCTTAGCCGACCGATTGCAATACTCAGCAGGACAAGACCTGTGCTGATCGCTCCCCCCCAATAAGCTGCCCGGAAAAAAGTAACCGGCTTGCGCATCATCGTGCGCAGGGCGGGTGCGACGAAAATCCATGCAATCAGAAAAGCCGAGGGTACACCAAATAAAGTCAATAACTGAAATAGAGACCACAGAGTGGCGTCCCATCTGCTTTGGAAAAGATCAAAAAGCATCGGCGCGCCAATCACGCAAAACCACCCGAGAATTGCACTCAAATTGACGGCGCGCCTGATCTCTCTTTGCGAATAGGCAGATATGTCGGCGTTTGCCGTCACCGATTACGCCCCCGGCGGAGGCGGCGGCAGGATGGTAAACAGCTGCGCAAGCTCCTGCACGTCGCCCGCTTTTTTCCAGCCGTCCTGACCGGCGGTCCAGACATGGGTGTCGCGGGTGATCTCACCATCAGTCGCCATGCGGCCCATCTTGGCCTTGGAAAACGGGCCGCTGGTCTGCCCATCCAGGGCGATATGCCAGACATGCTCGACCGGCGGCGGAGGAGGGGGCGGTGCCGCATGCGCCGCTGGTTGCGAGGCAGCGGGGGCGGAACCGCCCCACGGTCCGCTTGGTTGACCCGCTGCCATGTTTGCCATCTGGTTGGCCATCGCCATGCCCATACCCATGCCTAGGCCTGCACCCATGCCGCCGCCCTGACCGGGGTTGTTGGCTGCTGCGGTCATCGCTTCGGCGGCGGAATACTGGGTGAACTTGCCCAGATCGCCTGCCAATCCCATCGACGTCCGCTTGTCCAACGCAGCCTCGACCGCAGGCGGTAGCGAGATGTTTTCGATGTAGAACTCGGGCATCTCAAGCCCGTACCCTTCCAGCACGGGCGACACCTCGGCGGCGATAAGTTTACCCAGATCGGCGGTGTTGGCGGCCATGTCCAGCACCGGAATGCCCGATCCTGCGATTACGCGGCTGAACTCCTGCACGATAATGTTACGGATCTGAAAGCTGATCTCATCCATGGTGAATTCACCATCGGTGCCGACGATTTCAATCAGGAACTTCGCGGGGTCCTTGACCCGGACCGTGTATGTGCCAAAGGCGCGGATACGGGTCGGTCCGAACTCCGGATCGCGCAGCATGATCGGGTTCTTGGTGCCCCATTTCAGATCATTGAAACGCGTCGTGTTGACGAAATAGATCTCGGATTTGAAGGGCGACTGAAATCCGTGATCCCAATGCTGCAGCGTCGTCAGGATCGGCATGTTGTTGGTCTCAAGCATGTAGAGGCCGGGCGTGAATACATCTGCCAATTGCCCTTCGTGCACGAACACCGCTGCCTGTCCTTCGCGCACCGTCAGTTTGGCGCCGTACTTGATGGCATGTCCTTCACGCTCGAACCGCCAAACCATGGTGTCGCGGGTGTCGTCGACCCAGTGAATGACGTCGATAAATTCTCCGGTCAGAAAATCGAAAATACCCATTGGGGTCTCCTTTCCTTGGGCTCAGAGCTGCTGGCCCATCAATTCGCGAGCAATAATCCGGACCACCGGGCGGGCGTCTTCAGCCGTAACACCGGGTTCAAGGCGCGGGTCATAAAGCATTGTCAGAAGTTTCTCGTCATGGCTGGTCAACAGCGCAAACTCGTCATTGTCGTTGAAAATCGAAGGCCGTGCCGCTGGGCTGTCATTGGACAATCCAAGCCCCTGCGCAATTTCCTCGTGGATGCAACTGCGCCGGGTCAGGTCCGGCAGTTCAGCCCGGATGAGAGTGACAGCCCGCACAAATTTATACGGTGAGGTATTGGTAGGAGACGCAAAAACAAGACAGTCAATATTGGCGCGCGGGTTTGCAACCAAATCCAGTGAAGGCGTGCTGATGCCCGGAATCAGCTGTTTCAGGCGTTTCACCACATAGGCGCTGTCATCCTTGCCTGCAAAGAAGACATGGAAGTTTGCCTTGCGATTGACGACCGAGATCGGGTGATCCGTCAATTTACTCAGCCGCTCCGCGAACGCCTCGACGTCAGCCGCGTCTTTTTTGCGTATCTCGGGTGCCACGGACGGGGCGAACTCGGTCTGAATCCGCACAGGTCCTGCCCACCGGCTTAGCTGTCCGTCCGTTCGCCGAATGCGTGTAGTTACAGCGTGATCGGGGTATTCGCTGTAAAAGGCAATAGCCTCGAAATTACGGGCCAAATCATCGGCATCATAGGGTGTGTCGGGACCACCTCCATCCACGCGCAACATGTCGCGGGTGAGCAGGTCACGTTCGACCCGCTGATAGAACCGGGCCAGATCCTGACTTGCCGCAGACGGGGGAACATAAGCATTAGGTGCCGGTGCAGGTGCAACCGGGCGCGGTTGCGGCACGACGGACGACGTCAGCGCCTCATCGCAATTGGCCAGCGCCAACAGCGCCACCATACCCAACAGAGGTTTCAGATATCCCGGCACTTGCACGTCCAGCCTGCCTTTAGCTCGAAACCGCAGTTCCAGCGTTGTCGCCGACGCCGTCTTTGCGCGCCTTCGCAGAGGCAAGGGTGTCGCGCAGCTCGGTCTCCATCTTCTGCAGCTCCTGTTCGGCTGCGGCGCGTTTGGCCTTGCCTTCGTCAGCAATTGCAAGGCTTTCGTTGATCGTACCGATCAGGTCAGCATTGGCTTGCTTGACCGCCTCGATATCAAACACACCGCGCTCCATTTCCTCCCGGATCATCTTGTTCGACTCACGCAGGTTCGCCGCGTTCGAGGTCAGCAGCTCATTCGTCAGGTCATTCGCATCACGCACGGCCGCGGCCGCCTCGGCGCTACGCTGGATGGTGACGGCCTGCGCCAGTTGCGTTTCCCACAGAGGCACGGTGTTGACGAGCGTCGAGTTGATCTTAGTCACCAGCGACTTGTCGTTTTCCTGCACCAACCGGATCGAGGGCAGCGATTGCATCGTTACCTGTCGCGTCAGCTTCAGATCGTGAACACGCCGTTCCAGATCATCCCGCGCTGCGCGCAGGTCACGCAGCTCTTGCGCTTTCATGACTTGTTGGTCTTCGGGAGCGGCCTGAACTTCGGCTTCTTTTTCGGGGATGTTCTGGCTGTCCAGCTCGGTCAGCTTTTCTTCGCCTGCTGCGATATACAGCGCAAGCTCGTCATAAAAGCCCAGCGTTTTTTCGTACAACAGGTCCAGCGACTTGATGTCTTTCAGTAGCGTATGTTCGTGGCCCAGCAAGTCGTCGGTGATCCTGTCGATCTGCCCCTGAACATCTTCAAACTTGGCGGTAAACTGGGCAAAAGGCGCAGCCTTGCCCAACAGCTTTTCCCACCAGCTGCGTTCGCGCCGGACGTCCAACTCGCTGACTGAAAATCCGCGGATCGTCGTGACGATATTGCGCAGACTGTCCCCGGCAGGTCCGACATCTTTGTTGCGGACATCCGCCAACATGGCTTGGCTGATTTCCTGCAATTCCGCCTGGGCAGACGACCCG
The DNA here is from genome assembly GCF_059611165.1 of Ruegeria sp. CDSB013. Taxonomy (NCBI): domain Bacteria; kingdom Pseudomonadati; phylum Pseudomonadota; class Alphaproteobacteria; order Rhodobacterales; family Roseobacteraceae; genus Ruegeria; species Ruegeria sp. CDSB013. The sequence continues at coordinate 209,707 of NZ_JBXWPA010000003.1, forward strand.
AACGCGACGATGGAATTGGTATTATCCATGTCGATCTCATCCATGCGCTTGCGGATTTCGGCGCTGACAGGTTCGTCGGCCTCTTCAAGCAAGACGATTTCGGCGGTCGGGTCGGGCAGGGTGACAGCGGTCACTTCCTGTACCAGCGTTTCAGCCTCGACCGCCTTGTTCTTGATGTCATCGGACATGGGGGTAATCCTCTCTCAAATTGTGGCCGGTCAGTCCAACCGGACGCCTTCGCGTTGCAGCCTTTCGCGCAACACATCAATTTCAACCGTCAGATCACTGCGGTCGTCCAAAAGCAACTTGCGGGTGCGCGCCGCAAAATTCTGTTCAAGATCATCCAGGAGGGACGAATAATCCTCCAGCGCCTGCGCGTCGCGTGTTCGGGCGTACACGTCGGCGAATTTGACCGTCGCGTCACGCGCACCCTTTAAGTAAACGGTCAGGTATTTTCGCGCACCGGCCAGATCGCGCGGGTCTTCCTCGACCGTGCGGAACAGTTCGCGGGCGGTATCCTGAAACCGTTCAACGCGGGCCTCGATCCTGCGGTCGCCCGCACGTTTGATGGCGTCGGTCATCTCGGACAGGTGCGTTTCGGCGTCTTCAACTACGCGGGCAACGCGGTCTTGCTGAAAGGTATCGATGCCCTCCATACCCTTGTCTTTCATCGGATCAATTCCGAATGAGGCTGAGTGGAGGGCACCAGCTACCAAGCCGAACAGGATCGGCGCAATAAGGCTAGCCTCGGACGCTGTAGCCGCATCCAGAAATTCTGTGCGGTATGCGGCCAACCCGATCCCAAGCCCGGTCAGGAGACTGGAGAATATTTTTCTGGGAAACGCCGGGCGACGGGCGGTGCGCCGGGCATTATAGGCAGACTCGGCCCGCAATCCTTCACGCAAGAGGAATGCCGCGCCGGTCAAAACGCCGGCTGCAATCAGCCCGATTGTCATGCCAACTGCGCCGTCGTTCAGTGACAGGAACACCAAAGGGATCGCGGGCAAGAACAAAAGGTTGGCGCGGGCGCCAGCAGGTTCGACGCGTGCGCCGTCAAACTGGCCACGCGGGTTTTGGTCTGGCTGTGCCGAGTCGCCTTGAGGGCTGTATTTTCCGCCATACCGTTTGGTCATGCGCTCACAAGCCCCCTAGCAGGCCAGTGCACACGCCAAGCATTAGTGCCAACAGCACAACATAGGCTAATTTTTGCACTCCGGTCCCGGACATGGCGCCCCCCAAGTATGCCCCTTGGGGAAATCTAGGCCATGAGAGGCCGTGGCGCTAGGGGGAAGGTTGCCTAACCTGCGTCACTTGCGAGGTTTCTTGCCGATGGGGGGCCGATTTCGCTGTGGGCGAGCGGGTCGTTTGGCCGGTGCTTCGGGCTCGGCTTCCAACCCCAGTTGATCGCGCATGACCCGTCGGCGGATCTCTTCGACTTCGCCGGGTTTCAGGCTTCCCAGCTGGAAGGGGCCGTAGGACACGCGCAGCAGCCGGTTCACCGCAAAACCGATATCTTCTATCGCACGCCGAATTTCACGGTTCTTGCCTTCGCGCAGACCGATGGTCAGCCAGGCATTTGCGCCTTGTTGACGGTCCAGCGTGACGTCCATCGGCAAAAAGCGTTCCCCGTCGATCACAAGCCCTTTACGAAGCGGTGCAAAATCCTCATCCTTTGGGCGGCCATTCACCCGCACGCGGTATTTGCGTAGCCATCCGGTCGAGGGCAGTTCCAACTTGCGCTTGATGCCGCCATCATTGGTCAACAGCAGCAACCCTTCCGAGTTCAGGTCCAACCGCCCAACGCTCATGACCCGGGGCATATCCTCGGGCAGTTTGTCAAAAATGGTCGCGCGTCCTTTTTCGTCTCGTGTCGTTGTCACCAGACCGGAAGGTTTGTGGTACAGCCACAGGCGCGAAGGTTCCGGTTCCGACACCGGTTTGCCGTCGACAATGATCTTGTCCTTGGCGGTGACGTTCAGCGCGGGGCTGTCTATGGTCTTGCCGTTTACACTCACACGACCTGCTTCGATCATGCGTTCAGCTTCGCGGCGCGAGGCAACGCCTGCGCGGGCAAGGACTTTGGCGATCCGGTCGCCGGGAGGAGGGGTTTTGGTCATCCGCAGCCCATAGCGCATCCCGGCCGCTTGCGAAAGACAGGTTTCTGTTGCAGTCAGAGGCATGGTATTCAGATCGCACATGGATAAGGCGCTGGTTGAAGCGCGCGCTGCGGCAGATCGTGGTGAAGTACCTGTAGGTGCTGTTATTGCCGGCCCCGATGGCGTGATCGTGGCCTCAGCGGGCAACCGAACACGAGAGCTGAACGATCCCACCGCCCATGCCGAGATACTGGCCCTGCGTGCTGCATGCGCCGCAGCCGGATCCGAACGTCTGCCCGATCACGATCTATATGTGACGTTAGAGCCTTGCGCGATGTGTGCGGCGGCTCTGGCAGCGGCGCGTATCCGGCGCATCTATTACGGGGCTGCCGATCCGAAATCCGGCGGCGTTGCCCATGGCGCGCGGGTTTTCACCCATACACAAGCACACCACGTGCCAGAGGTTTACGACGGTATCCGAGGGCAGGAGGCCGCCGAGCTTCTGAAAGAGTTCTTCGCTGCACGGCGTTGACCCTAAATGGTAATGGCCTTCATTACCTGGGGTTCGATGACATCGACCCCCGGCAACCCATCGACCAGCGCCTGAGCTGATTGTTCGAGGATCGGGAAGGTCTTGTAATGGCAGGGAATCACGGTCTTGAAATTGAAATACCGCTTGGCCGCATACGCCGCGCCCTTCATGTCCATCGTGAAATGACCACCCGCCGAAAGAATGCCTATATCGGGTTTGTAGTAATCCCCCATCCAATCCATATCGGCCATGATATCTGTATCGCCAGAGACATACAGCATGCGCCCTTCCGAGGCGATCATGAACCCGACCTCGCTGCCGCCGGTGCGCAGACCGTCGGGCGTGGAAAAGGTTGAACTGTGCGAGGCCGGAACCATTGACACTTTGACGCCGTTCAGGTTCACGGTGCCACCTTTGTTGTAGCCGATAGTTTCCAGCCCTTCGGACTCGCTCCAAAACCCCATCAGGTCGTATTGTCCGACCACGGGGACGTTCAGGTGCTTGGCCAGCGATACGACATCGGCGACGTGATCGAAATGTGTATGCGTAAGAAGGATATGAGTCGCACCGTTTAGAGCGTCATCATGCTGTTCCTCGGACAAGACCGGGTTGCCAGTCAGCCAGGGGTCGATCAGCAGAACCTGCCCGCCGGTTTCGATGCGGAAACTGCCGTGTCCCAGCCAAATGATGTTCATGAATTCATCCTCCCAAAACAAACTGTTGGCATTAACTTAGCATCGGCTATGTAAAAGTTCATGGACTGGTTTCAGGAAATTGATGGCTATTGCGAGCGCTTGTCGCCCACCTATTGGGCCGAGCCGATAAACGCGGTGACAAACGCGGCGTTTCTGATTGCGGCTTTTGTCATGTGGCGGAGCGTGCGCGGGCAAGGGATGCCGCTGGCGATGCTGTTGGTGGCCATTCTGACTGCCATCGGGCTTGGCAGCTACCTGTTCCATACGCACGCGCAGGTCTGGGCCGCCATGGCGGATGTTCTGCCGATTTTGCTGTACATTCTGGTCTACATTTTCGCGATCAACCGGGACGTCTGGCACATGCGGCCGCTTACGGCCGGGATCGTGACGGCGCTGTTTATTCCCTATGCCGCAGCTACGGTGCCCTTGTTCCAGCTTGTGCCGGGACTGGGTGGGTCAGCAGCCTATTCCCCGGTGCCGTTGCTGATCTTGATCTATGCGTTTCTTTTACGCCGCCGGGTGCCGGACACCGCCCGTGGTCTGGCCATCGGGGCGATGATCCTGATCGCATCGATCACCTTTCGTGCGCTGGACGAACCCATATGTGGGCAGATCCCATTGGGCACGCATTTCATGTGGCACATCCTGAATGCCCTCATGCTGGGCTGGATGATCGAGGTGTATCGTAGGCACCTGACCCGCGCGGCTCAGGCCTGAAACGCTGCGGCCAGCTCCGCGGGTAAGTCAAATTCGGACAGCACGCGTGCACGGCCTTGATCCGACATCTTGCGCGCGGTTTTCTCGACAATGCTTTGGATTTTCTCGGCTGAGTGCTTTTTGGCAAACGGAGCGAAATACCATTTGAGGAAAACAAAGCAGATGACATCCTCCAGCGCCTGCACCTCGTCGTCACGCTTGATGCCCTGTTTGCGCAGCATCCGGCCAGCAGATTCGATATCCTCGGCAGAGTAGCCGTTCCGTTCCATAAGCCCCATCACGACCTCGGCGTGATGGACGCCCTGCGCCTTGCGCCAGGCCAGATATCCGGCACGACCTTCGGGGTATTCACTGCGCGCGAGCTTCCACCGCTCCACATGCTGACCTCGTGCGGCTATCTGCAACGGGTCAGAGGCGTCTGGGAACAACCTGTCCAACTCAGCGCTCATGCGCTGGCCATAAAGCAGTTCAGCGGGCTGGCCGTCTTCGAGGTTGGGGTCGTGTGAGTTGGCCGCATCAATTGCGTCCAGAACAGCTTGCTTGCGCGCGTTCATCTTCCGCTCCGTTGGCTTGCCGGGTCTGCAGGGCAGGCCGGCGGGTTACTGTGGACCACCGTAGCGATACGCCGCGCGGAACGCAGCAGGCAATTGTCGGGCCGGGGCATTTGGACCCGACCCGGTTTTGCGGGCTAAATTACTTGCCCGGTTTGTTCTGATCCTGGGTGACAGGTTCCGACACCTGATCGGGGAAAATCAGGCTGCGGGTCAGGGTGTCCATGCTTGGGCCAAAAGCGCCCGCCTGAGCTTGCGCAGCAAGAACCGTAGTGGCCAGTACAAAGGCAGTCATGAACGTTTTCATCGTTTTTCTCCATATAAGGCTGTGCCGTGTCATATGAAATGAACAGTTCAGTTCAGTATTTCAAGATGTGAAGTGAACTAATCGGTTCATTTTTTTTACTTCGGGGTGTTCAGAAATGAATGATCGGACAGGATTTATGGACCTTTGCCATGCGCTCAAGGATGGATCAGCGCCTTGCCGGTCTTGCGACCCGGCGACCAGACAGGTAAATGCCCCCTAACGCATATGAGGATATCCGATGTCGATTGACCAAAGCAACGCCGCCAAGGTGGCCAAACTGGCCCGGATCAAGGTCGAGGATGACGCGCTGCCTGCGCTTGCATCCGAATTCAACACCATCCTTGGCTTCATCGAACAACTCAATGAAGTGGATGTTGAAGGTGTCGAACCGATGGTTTCGGTCGAGCCGATGCGCCTGAAACGTCGTGAGGACGTAGTTACCGACGGCAACCAGCAAGACAAGGTTCTGGCCAATGCCCCCGATGCGCGCGAAGGGTTCTTCGCTGTTCCCAAAGTTGTGGAGTAAGACATGAGCGATCTGAACAAACTGGGCCTGGCCGAAGCTCGTGACGCATTGCGTGCCGGTGACGTAACCTCGGTTGAGTTGACCGAGTCCTGCCTGAAAGCGATCGATGACGCCGACGCGCTGAACGCTTTTGTCCACAAGACGCCTGAGATCGCGCTGGAGCGCGCCAAGGCTGCGGATGAGCGGATCAAAGCCGGCAACGCACCGTCAATGTGCGGCCTGCCAATTGGCATCAAGGATCTGTTCTGCACCAAAGGCGTGCCCTCGCAGGCGGCATCTAAAATCCTCGAAGGCTTCAAGCCTGAATACGAATCCACAGTATCGCAGCAGTTGGCTGATTCCGGTGCAGTCATGCTGGGCAAACTGAACATGGACGAATTCGCCATGGGCTCGTCTAACGAAACTTCTGTTTACGGCAATGCGGTCAGCCCGTGGCGCCGGGGCAATGACGATGCGCAACTGACACCCGGTGGATCGTCCGGTGGGTCGGCCTCGGCCGTCGCGGCAGATCTTTGCCTGGCCGCCACCGGCACCGATACCGGCGGCTCGATCCGCCAGCCTGCTGCATTTGTTGGCATTACTGGCATCAAGCCGACCTATGGTCGTTGCTCGCGCTGGGGCATCGTTGCGTTCGCTTCTTCATTGGATCAAGCCGGGCCGATGACCAAGAACGTGCGCGACGCTGCGATCATGCTCGAGACGATGTGTGGTCACGACCCCAAGGATTCGACCAGCACCGAACTGGCCGTTCCAAATTTTGAGGCGATGCTGACCGGCGAGATCAAAGGCAAGAAGATCGGTATCCCAAAAGAATACCGCATGGAAGGCATGCCTGCCGAGATCGAAAAGCTGTGGGCCGAAGGCGCCGAGATGCTGAAAGCAGCAGGCGCCGAGATCGTCGACATTTCGCTGCCGCACACCAAGTATGCGCTGCCCGCATACTACGTGATTGCACCGGCCGAAGCGTCCTCGAACCTCGCCCGCTACGACGGTGTCCGCTATGGCCGCCGCGCGCAGCTGGCACAGGGCGATGGCATCACCGAGATGTACGAAAAGACCCGCGCCGAAGGCTTTGGCCACGAAGTGCAGCGCCGTGTCATGATCGGTACTTATGTGCTGTCAGCGGGGTTCTACGATGCATATTACAACCGCGCCCGTAAGGTGCGGACACTGATCAAGAGAGACTTCGAAGATGTCTTCGCCGCAGGGATCGACGCAATCCTGACGCCTGCTACCCCGTCGGCGTCCTTTGGTCTGGGCGAGATGACCGAGGCGGACCCGGTGCAGATGTACCTCAACGACGTCTTTACCGTGACAGTGAACCTTGCCGGTTTGCCCGGTATCTCAATTCCCGCAGGTTTGGACCAACAGGGTTTGCCGCTGGGTCTGCAACTGATCGGCCGCCCGTGGGAAGAAGGCGATTTGCTGAACACAGCTTATGCGTTGGAAAGTGCCGCCGGATTTGTGGCCAAGCCGGGCAAATGGTGGTAATCCTCGGATCAGGCAAGACCAGCTAAAACGGAGCAGCTGAATGCGCTTTACGCTTCTGATCCCCGCAATCGGGCTTGTGGCCGCCTGTAACACGGTGGCCCCGGTCCAGGGTACAGGATTTAACACGCCTCAATATCAGGCGCAGCGCGAGGCGGCGCTAGCCGGACAGGGCTATACCGGCAACCCATTGACTGGCCCTGCTGAGGTTTCAGAACAACAACTGGGCGCACCCGGTAGCACTCCGACCGGGGATAACGCTGATATCGCGTCGGCAACGGCGGCTGCATTGGCCAACACTTCGGGGCAAAGCACGTTGACGCAAGCCCCGCTGTCCGCCGCCAGTAACAATGCGATCTCCGACGAACAGGATTTCGCGGCTGTATCAGGCCGTCGCACGATCGAAAACGACGCGGCCCTGATTCAACAGAACCGCCAGACCTACGAAGTCGTCACACCAACTGCTGTTCCGCAGCGCGGATCGGACGGCCAGCCCAATATCGTGCAGTATGCTCTAAGCACTTCGAATCCAGTTGGTACACAGCTTTACAGCCGCGCTGGTTTCAACCTTGAGGCCAAGGCGCAGCGGAATTGCGCCAAGTTCCCGTCGCCTGACCAAGCTCAGATCGAGTTTCTGGCCAACGGCGGCCCTCAGCGTGATCGCAACGGTCTGGACCCGGATGGGGATGGGTATGCCTGTGGCTGGGATCCAAGTGCATTCCGCAGTGCCGTCAACAACTGATCCACAAGCGCCAATCTGGCACGCTTCGCCTAACTACGGACCACGCAGGGACGGGCTAAAGCCGTCCCTGATCGTTTTGCACTATACCGCGATGAACAGCGCGCAAGAGGCGCTGGACAGGTTATGTGACCCCGTCCACGAAGTTTCGGCGCATTACCTGATTGGGGGCGACGGGACGCTCTGGCACATGGTGCGAGAAGAGGACCGCGCCTGGCACGCAGGGGCCGGAGAATGGAGCGGTCAGAAGGATATCAACTCCCGTTCGATCGGCATCGAGTTGGACAATACCGGCAGGCACCCGTATTCAGACCTGCAAATGCGCAGGCTGGAACAGTTGTTGCCTCAGATCATGCATCGCTGGGGCATTCGCCCATACGGTGTGATCGGTCATTCCGACATGGCACCCGGACGCAAATTTGATCCCGGGCCGCGATTTGACTGGCTGCGGCTCGAGCGCAACAAGCTGGCCGCGCCGCGCGGACAAAGCGATGGCCCGCTAGATGCGCCGATGGATCAGTTTCGGATTCTGGCTCAATCCGCCGGCTTCAGCGCTGACGTAGACGACGAAACTTTGCTGTCCGCCGTTCGCCTGCGATTTCGTCCTTGGGCTACAGGTCCGTTGCAGAAGGCCGATTTCGCACCTCTGACCGCCCAATCCTGATCCGCTCTGCGCTCTTGACGCAGCCTGTCACAAGGCATACCCACCGCTTGCGCGGAGGGCCGGATGGCCGCTGGGGCCGCAAGGCCCGAGAGGAAAGTCCGGACTCCACAAGACAACGGTGCCGGGTAACGCCCGGGCGGGGCAACCCGACGGAAAGCGCCACAGAAATCAGACCGCCCCGGACTTCGGTCCGAGGTAAGGGTGAAACGGTGGGGTAAGAGCCCACCGCGCCGCTGGCAACAGTGGCGGCACGGCAAGCCCCACCGGGAGCAATGCCAAATAGGGTCCCCGCGCGGGCCGGTCGGCGTAAGCCGAAACCGCCGCTAGGCACGTCCTGGCCAAGAGGGACCGGGTTGGCAGCTTGAGCCGCGCAGCAATGCGCGGCCTAGAGGAATGGTCATCGAAGGGGGCAACCCCGGAACAAGATCCGGCTTACAGGCCCTCCGCGCATAACTCTGTTCACTTACCGGGCGGCGTGTAAGCCCCGGTCAGCTTGGCGGCCTTTTTGGTAATGGCGGCAAAGTCCTTCGCCTTCCAGGCGCGTACTGTTTCAACGTTTGATACTGCACCCGAGGCCGCAACGGCCATTCCAATTGCTACTGCGTCAGTGCCATCCGGAACTTCGCTTACGACCACCACGTCATTTTCGCCGGTCGTCATGTAAAAAGCCAAAAGCTTGCCGCCGACTTTTTTCAACAACGCCCGGACGGCCGCCGTGCGGTCTGCGGGCTTCTTTAGCATTCCTTTGACGCCATCCTGGGAGTAGGTCGCATAAGTGATGAAAATAGGCATCAGTCTTCTCCTTGTTTCAATGGTTTGGAACGCTGAAATTGGCCGGTTCCGCGGCCTGGAAACGGGATCTAAAAAATGCTCATAACGGCGTCCAGGACGACCCAGAGACCCACGGCAATTAGGGCCAAGCCAGTCAAAGTGGGCAACCAGCGTGCGCCCGGCAGCAACTTTTCCAAAGCCACGTAAATGGCGATTCCGGCAATCCAGTAAAGGTTCATGATCCCGCCTACGAACAGCAGCGCCATCAAGGCCCAGCAACAGCCCAGACAGTACAGCCCATGCAAAGCACCAATTCGGAACGCACCATATGCGCCGGGTTTGTGATGATCGGCGATGAATCGGGCAGGGCTTTGACAATGCCGCAGACAGGCGGACTTGAGGTCCGACAACTGATACGCGCCTGCCGTAATCAGGACGCAGCCAGCAAATGTTTTGGACCGGATTGTCATCATTGGACCATCGGACAGCCCGATGCCTTCCAGCCCCCATTGCAACCCCGTCGCGGCAAGGCTGAATATAGCCCAGGCGATCAGGTAGCCTGCGAGAAAGCAAAAGCTGAACTGCGCGGCCTTGTCACGTTCGGGTCCCGCACGCTTTATCGCCGAATACAGCAAGACTGCAGGTGCAGCGCTGGGGGTCATCATCGCGATCATCATGACCCACCACATCAGAAAAATCAGGATTACGTATTGCACGCCCCAACTGGGCGCTTCGCCCATGTGCATGGGTTCTCCGATCGGACCCGCCATATTGGTCATTTCGCTGGCCGTCATGTTCATGCCAATCCCGGCGATGGTGTACCAGGCTGTAAACAGAACAATCAGCGACACACCGAACAGCACGATGACCCGCTCACGCCGCATAAGCCGCTCTACCGCCCCAGTGCGGGGCGGTGTGGGATGGGATGTCATGATGACCCCCGGATCAGGCGCCCAGGACACCGTGGCCCGAAATGTTCAGGTGGGCCAGATGAGCGTGCGTCGCGTCAAAGGTCAGGCTAATTTCGCCGCCATGAGTCTTGGCAGAGCCGGAGGCAGCTTCGGCGTGACGGTATTCAAACCCGTTTGGCAGCTGAATTGACGCCCGGTGCGCCGCACCCGACACGATATGCGGAATCGGGCTGACTTCGACATCGAAGACGCCGTTCACCTTTGCAAACCCGGTGCGCTCGTCGCGGTTCCAGTTCAGCTCGATCGGAACGAAGAGCGTTTCATGTTTGGTCGGAGCCATGGCGCTGTAGACATACCAGAAGGTTGCCATTTCATCGGTATCTTCACCGGTCATTATGGCTTGCAGGGCCGCACGCTGATCGGCGCTGGCGCTGGCATCTATGATCAGTTGCATCTGACCGTTGCCCTCATGGATCGGGCCAGGCCAATAGTACACCCCAGCCGCCCTTACGCCCGCCAGATCTGTGTCCCCGTAGTGACCGCTTTCGATGTCGAATACGACGACGGCCTCGCAATTGCCATGTGTCGGAAGTACGCTGAACTGGCAAGGACAACCGAAGTTGCAGTTACAGTTGGCCAGCTCTTCGCCCTTAATGGTCCATTCAGTCATGATGCCCCCTAAACAAAATCAATCGTGCAAACCCTGCTTGCACGGTTGCTTGCCTGTTCATGGAGCCTCGAAGATCGAGCCGAAAATTGGCTTCTTTGGATTGTTGATGGCGCGGTAAGTATCACATATTCGAATTTCTGACAAATTAGACATGCGCTTGTGCGGGAATACGCCTGTTACATGTTCACTTGATGAAACGAAGCCACCATTGGTCAGCTTTGCGCTAGCGTTAGGGCATCTGCTTAATCCGCGGATTTTGAGTCGCAGTTATCTGCTATATTGCAAAAACGCATTTTGAATATTGGGAGGATTGTTATGAGTTTCATGAAGGCACTGGCTTCGGTCGCAGTTGGATTTGCTGCAGCAAAAGGCATGGAAAAGTACAAGCAAATGGGCGGGATGGCCGGTCTGCAAGATATGATGCAGGGCGCCGGGGGCGGCTTTGGCATGGATCAACTGGGCAAGATGGCAGAACAGTTCGGGATGCCGGGGGGTGCCGGTGGGCTGCAAGAGATGATTGGAAAGCTTGGCATGGCCAATCCGGCAGGGGCCGTTGGTCTTGGTGGGTTGATGAATGCCATGCAGGGAGCAGCAAAGTCAGGCAGCCAGCAGACCGTCGACATGATGGACACGGTGTTCAAAGGCACACCCGGGGGCGCGGCGATGGAGGAGCAAGCCAAGTTGATGCTGCGCGCGATGATCCAGGCGGCCAAGGCGGACGGAGAGCTAGATGAGCAAGAGAAGGAAACCATTCTGGGCGAATTGGGTGATGACATCAGCGATGAAGAACGCGCCTTTGTCCAGGATCAGTTGAATGGCCCGATTGATGTGATCGGCCTGGCTGCTGATTCCGGTGCGCCATTGAAAGCGCAGGTCTATGCCACGTCTCTGGCGGCGATTCGTTTAGATAACCAGCGCGAGGCGTCTTACCTTGTTCAACTGGCCACCGCGTTGGGTTTATCTGATGCTGAACGCGACCAGATTCACACGTATATGGGCGCGCCGACCCTTTCGACCTAGGCCTGATCCCTGATCAACCGATCATGTGCCCAATTGCCCTTGACACGAGCCGTGCAAGGCGTAAAAGCGCACGCTCATAGGAATTCAACCGAAAGGCCCCTGCCTTTTCGGACGCAGGAGATAACCATGGCGAAGCCGACGACAATCAAGATCCGTCTGAACTCGACCGCGGGCACGGGCCACTTCTACGTGACCAAAAAGAACGCTCGCACCATGACCGAGAAAATGACCGTTCGTAAATACGACCCGGTTGTTCGGAAACATGTCGAGTACAAGGAAGGCAAGATTAAGTAATCTGCCGTCCAACTTGGACAGAATGGAAAAGGGTTTCGCTGATGCGGAACCCTTTTTCTTTGTGCATGCGGCTGGGTGAAATGTCCTGGATCGGGAATTGGCCGTTGCAGTGACGCATCAGCGTAACGGCCATTCGGTCGGGCGCCGGGTTGCTTTTTGGAACCCCTTGGCCATACGCTTCATCAAATCGTTCCAAAATGTTGGTCGCCATGAAAAAAATCTTGTTATCCACAATTGCCGTATTCGCCCTTGCGGCTTGTGAAGACCCCTATAACCGCTCGGGTGTTGGCTTCACGGGCATCGATGGTGAGCCGCGGACCCTCTCAGATGTTCCGGGTGCGGTCTCGTTCCTTCCCGACGCCACGAATATTCCGGCGGAATTGGCTTTGTTGCCATCCATCCCGGTCGTAACGGATCAGACCGAGGCGGAAAAAGTAGCCCGCGTCGCGATCGACAATGGCGGACGCAGCGACACAAACTCAGTTGTTCTGACCGGTTCGGACATGAACATGTACTTAAGCACAGTCAGCGTGAACGGCACTTTGTTCGGAGTGCTTCGGACCGCAAACAACAGCACCCGCGTGGACAACAACGTCGGCGCAGCCTTTGGCCAAAATGCCGAACAGTTTACTGGGTGCCTGCCTGTGGGTGACGTGTTCCGCAAGGGGTCGTCGTCGCGCAGCTCGGGTTTTGCGGTTGCTCTGAACTGCAGCTGATCGAACCAAAAAGATACAACTAAAGAAAGCCTCCACCGTGTCGGTGGAGGCTTTCTTTGTTCTTAACGTCACAAGTTTGCGCCGCCTGTTTGCTATCTCGGGATGCCATGCAGTGAGGCAAACAAAAAAGGCGGGCCAATCTGGCCCGCCTTTGAAATCGAATTCCGTCTGTCTTATTCGCGGTTGCCGAACAGCTGCAGCAGGAACATGAACATGTTGATAAAGTCCAGATACAGGCTCAGCGCGCCCATGATTGCGGCTTTACCCAACCACTCCTGGTCGCCCGAATGGGCCATCTGCAGGTAGGTGGTTTTGATCTTTTGGGTGTCATAGGCGGTCAGACCAGCAAAGATCAGAACGCCGATCACCGAGATCGCGTACATCATCGCGGGTGACTGCAGGAAGATGTTTACAACCATCGCCACGATCAGGCCAATAAGACCCATGATCAGGAATGTACCCATTCCAGACAGGTCTTTCTTGGTGACGTAGCCGTACAAGGACAGTCCTGCGAAAGCGATCGACGTGATCAGGAACACCTGAATGATCGACATCCCGGTAAAGGCAATGAAAATCCAGCTGATCGACAGGCCCATCACCGCTGCGAATGCATAGAACACTAGCTGTGCAGCTGCGGCGGACAAGCGGTTGATACCGGCGCTAAAGCCAAAGATGAACGCCAGCGGTGCAAACATGATCACCCAGCGTAGCGGCGAGGTATAGATCGCGGCACCCAGCGACGTCAGATAGGTGCCCGAGCTGATTTGCCCGGCTGCGGCCGATGGGTCGGTTGTGGTTGCAAGTCCGGAAATGGCCCAAGCAGCCATGAATGTAATCAGCATGCCCACGGACATTGTGCCGTAGACTTTGTTCATATGGGCGCGCAGGCCCTCGTCAATCTGGGCAGCGCGCGCACCGGTCGCCGTCCGGATCGTGTCAAATTGTGCCATTAAGGGTCTCCCTTTGCATATTTCTTGTCGGACCAATGAAATTGGCACCGTTCCCCGCAAATATCGGCAAGTGCGGGCTGTGTTTCAAGGGTTTAACGCCCGAAACTGGCTAAAACACGCAACAAAAATGGCAGCCCGACGGTTCGCGCTGCCATTCACCGAGAAAAGGTGCAGTGTCGAATCACTTTTGCCAGAACTCCGGCGCATCCCAAATGGATCGTGACGCCTCGGCTTCGGCCTGTTGGCGTGTGATGCCGATGTCTTCCAGGGCGCGATCATCAAGTCTGGCAAGCGTTTGACGCTGACGCAGAAGAGAGAGGGCATCCCGAAGCGAGGACAACAAAGAGCGACGCTGCGGTTTGCAGTGCTGTTTGATTGCAATTTGGGTCATATTTATTGTCCTTTCTCTGTTTCATGATGGATAACCGTCTTTCCATCAACTTCCTTGATTTATATGGCGCAACATGTCACATTTTAAAAATGAATATTTATGAAGAAATGCATAAGGATTTGTGAACATGCGAAATCTGGATATCACCACGCTCCGTTCCTTCGTTGCCGTTGCTGACCAGGGTGGCGTCACAAGGGCCGCCGGATTTCTGCATCTGACGCAATCCGCCGTGTCGATGCAGTTGAAGCGGTTGGAAGAGCTGCTGGGCCTTGAATTGTTGGACCGTAGTGGGCGCACAATTGCGTTGACTGCATCCGGTGAACAGCTGCTGGCCTATGCCCGACGCATGATCGCTCTGAATGACGAAGTAATCTCAAAGCTCACGGATCAGGCCTATGAAGGCGAGGTCGTTCTGGGCGTTCCGCATGACATCGTCTACCCGGCCATCCCGCGGGTCTTGCAGCGTTTCAATGCTGACTTCCCGCGGGTTCGGGTGCAGCTGATTTCGTCATATTCACTTCAGCTGAAAGAAATGTTCAAACGCGGCGAGTGCGATCTGATCCTGACAACCGAAGCCTCAGCCAGTGATGGATCTGAGACCGTCGCTGAGTTGCCCTTGCGGTGGATTGGGGCGCCGGGCGGGTCAGCATGGCGTAAGAATCCGATTCCATTGGCCGTCGGACGGCGGTGCGCGTTCCGGCCCCAGATGATCTCGGCCCTCGATGCGGAAGGTATCCCGTGGGAACTGTCGGTCGAAACAGAAAACGACCGCACGATCGAGGCGACAGTCAGCGCGGATCTGGCTGTTCACGCGATGCTGGACGGGACCGAACCCGCACATCTTGAACAGATCGATACCGGAGGGGCTTTGCCGGAACTGCCGGCCCACATGATCAATCTGTATGGGGGCGAGACCGGGCGCGGCGCTGTCGTCGAATCGCTGGCCGCGCTGGTGCGTCAGAATTTTCGTATACTGGGCAGTGCCCCGCTCAAGGCTGTGGTGGGGTAAGCGCCCGTCAGGGGGTAATAACTACTTTGCCGGTGGCCACGCGGTCGCGCAGCAGTTGCATGCCTTTGTCGGCCTCGGCCAGTGGAAGAACGTGGCTGATATGCGGCTTGATCCGCCCTTCGGCGAGCCAGCCGAACAGCGTGTCAAAGCTGTCCTGTACAATCTGCGGTCGGAATCTCAGATAGCCGCCGATGTAAAACCCAATCACAGTCAGGTTTTTTACCAACAGATGGTTGGCCGGAATTTGGGGAACGTCGCCGCCCGCAAACCCGATGGGCAACAGACGGCCTTCGGGGTTGGTTGCCCGGAACGCGGCTTTGAAGACATCCCCTCCGACAGCGTCATAGACGACATCCGCGCCGCCCAGATCCTTGACGCGTGCGCGTAGGTCTTCCGAGGCGTCGATCAGGTGATCCGCACCAGCCGCGCGGGCCACATCCAGTTTTTCCTGCCCACGCGCATGGGCAATTACCGTCGCACCCATCAGCTTGCCAATTTCGACGGCGGTAAGTCCAACCCCACCTGCGGCACCGGTCACCAAAAGGGTCTCGCCCGGCCGGAGATGCGCCCGATGATCAAGGGCGATGTGGCTGGTGCCGTAAGCGATCTGAATGGCCGCGGCACTTTCAAAGCTGATTGCATCGGGCAGGGGAATCGCGCGACTCGCATCAAAAACGCCATATTCCGCCAGTCCGCCCTGACCGGAATAAACGGCAACACGGTCCCCGACATTCAAGCGCGTAACACCGTTACCCAGCTTGTCGACAACACCCGCAACTTCCATACCCAGCGTGAACGGAGCCTCGGGCGTGTCCTGATACGTACCCTTCTGCATCAGCAAGTCGGCAAAATTCAATCCGCAGGCCTTGATCGCGATGCGTACTTGCCCGGTGCCGGGTTCGGGAAGGTCAATATCAGCCAATTGGGCGGCGCTTCCCTGGGATTGTATCGTGAATGCCTGCATGATCGCGCTCCGTAATTTTGGGGCATAGATTCTTTTCAGCCAGGGTTTGTCAATCTATTCCCCGGCCAATTCGGTTCGTTTCAAGTGCACATGGTGGGCGTGGGGACTATCCCAGTATAAAAAACACACAACCCTAAATCTTTGTGGCCCGAAACAGATTCAACCTTCTTGAAAAATTACCCAAATGCGGCAATATTGCGCTATGGTGCTGTTTTGGGGGTATGTTCCAAATTAGGGAGTGGTTAAGTGCGACTCGCTAGTGTTGCGATAAAAAGCAACGCGCGCCCCAGGTAGTTGTGTGTAAAAGAGGAGAATACCAATGACCCATCACGTCGATGTCCATGTGGGCAAGCGCGTCCGGCATCGCCGCTGGCTGATTGGCATGACCCAGCAGCAGCTGGCGGAACAAGTTGGTATTAAGTTTCAGCAAATTCAAAAGTATGAAACTGGGGCCAACCGGATCAGCGCGTCTCGCCTGTGGGACATTGCCGAAGCATTGGACGTTCCCGTCAGCTTTTTCTTTGAAGGTCTGGAAGAGGCCGAAAAGGAAACCTCTGGCAAAAAGTCGGTTCCTGCCGATCTGATGGGGGACAAGGAAGCGCTGGACCTCGTGCGGTCCTACTACGCGATTCCCGAAAACCAGCGCCGCCGCCTGTTCGAGCTTGCTCGGGTTCTCAGCGACGTAGCATAAATTAGCGGGTTGACTCCAAACCGTGCGCACCTCACGGGTTACGCATGCAAGAGACCTCTCTAAGCGATCTGGAAGTTGCCGAAGAAATGGCCGACGCGGCGCGTGCGGCCATTCTTCCGTATTTTCGGCAAACCAATCTGGACACCACGAACAAACTGGAAGATGGGTTTGACCCCGTAACCATTGCTGACCGAAACGCCGAAACGGCGATGCGCGCGGTTCTGGCGCGTCATCGGCCCGAAGATGGCATTTTTGGCGAAGAGTTTGGTCGCGAAGAAGGCTCAAGCGGCCGGACCTGGGTTCTGGACCCCATTGACGGTACCCGCGGGTTCATCAGCGGTACGCCGACTTGGGGGGTTCTGATTGCTCTCAGCACATCTGAAGGCCCGATCATGGGGGTGATCGACCAGCCCTATATCGGCGAACGGTTTGTGGGTTCGGCGGATATCGCGCAGGTCACCGGCCCATCCGGAACGGTACCGTTGAAAACACGCTCGACATCCGCTTTGGATCAGGCGGTTGTTTTTACGACCTTCCCAGAGGTTGGCACACCTGAGGACCGTGCAGGGTTCGAAGCGGTGGCCCGGCAAGCAAAGCTGACCCGTTATGGCATGGATTGTTATGCCTATGCGCTGGTGGCGGCGGGGCAGGTTGATCTGGTGATCGAATCCAGCTTGAACGCCTATGACATTCAGGCCCCCATTGCAGTGATCGAGG
Source organism: Ruegeria sp. CDSB013 (assembly GCF_059611165.1). Classification (NCBI taxonomy): domain Bacteria; kingdom Pseudomonadati; phylum Pseudomonadota; class Alphaproteobacteria; order Rhodobacterales; family Roseobacteraceae; genus Ruegeria; species Ruegeria sp. CDSB013. The sequence continues at coordinate 227,126 of NZ_JBXWPA010000003.1, forward strand.
CTGCTGGTGGGGTTGTGACTGACTGGCGGGGCGGTCCGGCCCATAATGGCGGGCGGGCTCTGGCGGCGGCGAATCCCGAACTGCACGCGGTCGCACTGGAAATCCTGCGCAACTACTGAAACCGGTTGCCGCGATTTGGCCGGTCGGGTAGGTTCTACGCGGCTGGTTCTTGTGCCCGTTTTCCGCCAGCCTTTGCACTCCTTGCATGAGACGGGCTAATGCAGGAGGGCGAATTGACTGAAATCCTTATCAAAAATGCAGATACCATACTGACGATGGATGACGCGCGACAAGAACTGTCGGGCGCGGACATTCTAATTTCTGGTGGTCAGATCAAGCAGATCGGCCACAACCTGCAAACAGACGGAGAGCTCCACGATGCCGCGGGTTGTGTTGTGACCCCCGGCCTCGTGAACACCCACCACCATTTGTACCAAACCCTGACGCGGGCCGTGCCAGGGGGGCAGGATGCGTTGCTGTTCGGTTGGTTGCAGACACTCTATCCGATCTGGTCTAGATTCGGTCCCGAAGAGATGTTCGTGTCGGCTCAGATCGGTCTGGCGGAATTGGCTCTGTCAGGGTGCACGCTTAGCTCTGATCACCTATACCTGTATCCCAATGGCACGCGTCTGGACGACACGATTGCCTCTGCCGCTGAAATTGGCCTGCGGTTCCATCCGACCCGTGGCGCGATGAGTATCGGTGAGAGCGACGGAGGATTGCCGCCAGATACCTTGGTCGAAGTCGAATCGGCAATCCTTGACGACATGATCCGTGTGGTCGACGCGTTTCACGACCCATCCGAAGGGGCGATGTGCCGGGTTGGGTTAGCGCCCTGCTCTCCCTTTTCCGTCAGCAGGGACCTGATGCGCGACACAGCAATCCTTGCGCGCGACAAGGGCGTGATGCTGCACACCCATCTGGCGGAAAATGATGAAGATATTGCCTATTCGCAGGCGCAGTTCGGGTGCCGCCCAGGTCAATATGCCGAAGACTTGGGGTGGACCGGATCAGACGTCTGGCACGCGCATTGCGTCAAGCTGGACAGGGCCGAGATTGATCTGTTTGCCAGAACCCAAACGGGTGTAGCCCATTGTCCTTGCTCCAATTGTCGATTGGGATCGGGTATCGCCCCAGTGCGGGCCATGCGTGACCACGGGGTTCCGGTGGGTCTGGGCGCAGACGGTTCGGCCAGCAATGATAACGGCAGTCTGATCCTCGAGGCCCGACAGGCCATGCTGCTGCAGCGCGTTGCCAATGGCGCAGATGCAATGTCGTCACGCGAAGCGTTGGAGATTGCCACGCGTGGCGGTGCAGATGTGCTGAACCGCCCCGATTGCGGTCGGCTTGAGCCCGGTAAGCGCGCCGACATTGCCATATGGGACACGCGCGGGATCGAAAGCGCGGGCAGTTGGGACCCGGCCGCACTGCTGCTGGCCGGACCAATGAAGGTGAAACACCTGTTTGTCGAAGGCCGCCAGATCGTGCGCGACGGGCATGTCACGACGTTGGACCTGCCGCGCGTGATCGAACGGCAGACCCAATTGGCCCGCGCTTTGCAGGCTTAGGAAGACACGCGGCGACCGGCGATCCAAACCTCGCCAATCGCCCGGTCGTCGCCCATCATGATCGTGGGAAAGACCGCCTCCCACAGATCATCGGCGCAGGCTTCACGCTGGGCAATTGCAGGGGTTGAGGCTAGGTCGAGAACGACCAGATCAGCCTCCATCCCCGGTGCGACATTGCCGATGCAATCATCCATCCGCAGCGTACGCGCCGAGCCAACCGTTCCCAGCCACAGCAGTTGCGCCGCGTGCAGGGGCGAGCCGCGCAGTTGCCCGATTTCATAGGCCGAAGCCATCGTGTGGAGCATTGAAAAGCTCGACCCACCGCCGGTATCTGTTGCCAGACCAACCCGGTGCCCTTCGCGCATCAGCCCGTCCATGTCGAACAAGCCGGATCCGATAAAGGTGTTCGAGGTTGGGCAATGGATCAGTGAGGCGTCAACCTCGCGCAGCCGATCGCGTTCACGCGATTCCAGGTGGATGACATGGCCGTAAACGCCATGCGACCCCAGCAGCCCGAACTTTTCGTAGGTATCCAGATAGTCCCTCGCATCAGGGAAAAGCTCACGAACCCATGAGATTTCGTCTGTCTGCTCGCTCAGGTGCGTTTGCATCAGGCAATGCGGGTGTTCGGCCCACAGAGCGCCCATTGCCTCAAGCTGCTCGGGCGTGGATGTGGGGGAGAACCGCGGTGTGATGGCGTAGGATATCCGGTCGACACCTTGCCACTTCTCAAGCAGCGCCTGCGATTGGTCATAGGCCGTCTGCGGAGTATCCCGCAGCCCTTCGGGCGCATTGCGGTCCATGCAGGTTTTCCCCGCCACAACACGTTGCCCGCGTTGTTGGGCAGCCGTGAAGAACGCATCGACACTTTCGGGGTGGATGGTGCAGAAACTGCACATCGTTGTGGTGCCGTGCGAGGCCGTCAGGTCGAGATAACGATTGGCGATCTCGGCTGCATAGTCGGGATTCCCGAACTTCATTTCCTCGGGGAAAGTATATGTGTTCAGCCAGTCGATCAGGCGCTTGCCCCAGCTGGCGATCATCGCGGTCTGTGGGTAATGGACATGCGCATCCACAAAGCCAGCCATGATCACGTGTTGACCGTGGTTTACAACTTCGGCATCGCGGTTCGCGGATATCAAGCTGTCGGCCTCGCCGACTGCAGATATGCGGCCGTCTTCGATCAGGACCGCTTCGCTGATTGTCACAGCCTCTGTCGGCTCACCTTCGAATGGTGATCCGTTGAAGCTCAGGACACGCCCTTTCAGCAGCGTTTTTTGCGCCATTTCCGTTCATCTCCGCCTGTATGGGACTGCGAAACAGCATAGTGGGGCGAAACTTGTCGGTAAATCGGCGCATTGTCATTGTTTTCCGGTAGCTGCTTCTTCTAATTAGGGGTCAATGCGCGAACCAACCGGGGGCAGACATGACGACAGGCTATGATGAACCCGTAATCGATTCCGCAAGCGACGATGACGCCTATGCGCTGGATCGCCGGATGGTTGCCGCGATCCTGTATGCGGTTGATGTGGAAGATCGCGACAAGCTGATCGAGCTGATGGAGCCGCTGCACCCTGCGGACATTGCCGACCTCCTTGAACAGATTAATCCCTATGACCGTGGGCGTTTGATCCGTCTTTACGACAAAGAATTTGACGGCGATATCTTATCCGAACTGGATGAGTCCGTCCGCGAAGAGGTTATCAGTGTCCTGCGCCCCGACGTTTTGGCCGACGCCGTGCGGGAAATGGAGAGCGATGACGTCGTCGACCTGCTGGAAGACCTTGAAGAACCGCAGCAAGAAGCCATCCTGGACGCGCTGGAAGATTCAGAGCGGATCGCCGCTGAACAGGCGCTGTCCTATCCGGAGAACTCAGCCGGTCGCCTCATGCAGCGCGAGGTGGTCATGTCGCCCGAGCATTGGACCGTGGGGCAGACCATCGATTTCATGCGCGCCAATGATGACTTGCCGGAACAGTTCTATCACGTTGTTCTGGTTGATCCGCGGCTCAAACCGGTGGCACAGGTCACGCTGGGCAAGCTGATGGCAACCCGGCGCGAAGTGCCGTTGCACGACATCGCCGAAGAGGAATTTCACACCATCCCCGTCGATCAGGACGAAGAGGATGTGGCCTACGCCTTTAACCAGTACCACCTGATTTCCGCCCCGGTGGTTGATGCCGATGGGCGTTTGGTCGGCGTGATTACCATTGATGACGCCATGGTTGTTCTGGACGAAGAATACGAAGAGGACATGTTACGCCTTGCCGGCGTCAGCGACGAAAGCTCGTTGTCCGACAGTGTCGCCGCGACCAGTAGGCGGCGCCTGCCTTGGCTGGCCGTCAATCTGTGTACCGCAATATGCGCGTCACTGGTCATCTCGCAGTTCGAAGCGGCGATCAATCAGTTAGTGGCACTGGCAATCCTGATGCCAATCGTTGCCTCGATGGGGGGTAATGCCGGGACGCAGTCACTGACGGTTGCGGTGCGGGCGCTTGCAACGCGCGACCTGACCGGATCGAACGTGGCGCGCGTTATCCGGCGAGAATTGCTTGTGGGAGTACTCAATGGTCTGTGCTTCGCGACCGTTTTGGGGACTGTCGGCATGATGTGGTTCGATTCACCCTTGCTGGGTGTCGTGATCGGCTCGGCCTTGGTCGTGAATATGGCGATCGCAGGCTTCGCAGGTACGGTAGTACCGGTTGTGCTGGATCGTCTGGGCATTGACCCGGCGCTGGCGTCAGGGACTTTCGTGACCACCACAACGGATGTCATGGGGTTCTTCATCTTTCTTGGGCTTGCCAGCGTGGTGCTTCTGTGACCGATCTGACTGAAATTAAGGCCGTCGCCCGTAAGGCGGCATTTGCGCGCCGGAAGGCTGCATTCGATGCGCGTTTGCCGGGTGCCGCCGGACGTTTGTCCGAAGTGCTTGCGGGGCATCGCGGCGTCCCGATGTCGGGGTACATGCCGATCCGCACCGAAATTGATCCTTTGCCTGCTATGGCCGAGGCCGCGGCTTATGGCCCGGTCGGTGTGCCGGTCATTCAGGCCGCCGGGCAGGCGTTGCGGTTTTCGCGCTGGACGCCCGAGGGCGGGCTAAAGGATGGCCCGTTCGGCGCTAAGGTTCCCGAGATTGACGACTATTTTGACCCCGAAATACTGGTTGTGCCGCTGGTTGCTTTTGACGCGCAAGGCGGAAGACTGGGATATGGCGGTGGCTTTTATGACCGCACGCTGGAGGGATTGCGCGCCAAGCGCCCCACACTGGCCATCGGCTTTGCCTTTGACGCACAAGAAGCCGAGGGGCTACCGTTGGAACCCACGGATCAGCCGTTGGATATGGTCATCACTGAAAGCCGAGTACTGACGTTCTCGGCCTGACCGCCTTAGGTCGGGCTGTTTTCGCGAAAGTACTCCCACGCGTCCACTTCTGTGCCATCGGGCAGGATGCAGATACCGATCTGGCCGCCTTCGCCATCTCGGATTTCGTAACGATTGCCGCTTTCAACGCAAAAGGTTGCTGCCGGGTTCGCCAGCTGGGTGGACGAGTCGTTTGAAGCAGGTTGGTCGCAAGCTGAAAGCGCGGTCAAACTGGCGGCGGTCAGAAGGGCAAGGCGCATGGGAAATCTCCTGCATAATGTGCTTTGGCGGTTTATTCTGCCAGCTTAACCACTTGTGCTTGAGAGATACCACACTTAGGACAGTTCGAATGAGGATACTTTTTCTGGGTGACGTGATGGGCCGCGCCGGACGCGCGGCCATTCAGCAACATTTGCCGCGTCTGCGCGACGAATGGCGGTTGGATTTTGTCGTGGTCAATGGCGAGAACGCATCAAACGGGATGGGTCTGACCGGGGATCACGCCAAGCTGCTGCTGGATGCCGGGGCCGATTGCCTGACACTGGGCGATCACGCGTTCGACCAGAAAGACATGTTGCAATTCATCGAAAGTGAACCCCGTATCGTGCGCCCGGTGAACTTTGCCAAGGGCGCGCCGGGCAGGGGCCACCGGTTGTACACCGCGCCGGGCGGGCGCAAGGTTCTGGTTGTTCAGGTGTTGGGGCAAGTCTTCATGAAACGCCCCTTTGATGATCCGTTCTCTGCTATTGAACCAATCCTGAAGTCGCACCCGCGTGGCGGGCAAGCGCAGGCGATCATCGTCGATATGCATTGTGAAGCGACTTCCGAAAAGATGGCCATGGGCCACTATTGCGACAAACGCGCCAGCCTTGTTGTGGGCACGCATACGCATGTGCCAACCGCGGACGCGCAAATCCTGCCGGGTGGCACGGCATATCTGACGGATGCGGGCATGTGCGGCGATTATGACTCGGTCATCGGCATGGACAAACTGGAACCGATGCGCCGGTTTATCACTGGCATGCCCAAGGCCCGGTTCACTCCGGCTAATGGCGAGGCCACGCTAAGTGGCGTGTTCGTTGAAACCGACGACCGGGACGGTCAGGCGAAATCTGTTCAAATGGTGCGCGTTGGCGGGCGGCTACAGCAAGCTGGCCCACTGTAAGGGCACGTCAGGCTTGCTCTGTCGCGCGCAATGCGTGAAACTGCCTGACGGGCGCGTAAACCAAGCCAGGGTTCGGACAGAAAACCAAGAATGCAATTCCTTCAACTGACAGAAATGGGAAGCGCGATACTGGCGCTGTTGGTCGTTGCAGGCATGTTCATCATGTTCCTGCGCGAATCCTATCCGACTGAAGTGGTCGCAATTGGTGGCGTGGCCTTGATGCTGGTGACGGGCATTCTGCCCTATCAAAGCGCACTTGCCGTTCTGTCAAATCCGGCCCCTTGGACGATTGCCGCGATGTTCATCATCATGGGAGCATTGGTGCGTACCGGAGCACTGGACGCATTCACATCGACCGCGCAAAAACAGGCACAGGTAAGTCCCAAGGTCGCAATCGCAACGCTGATGGCCTTTGTTGTCTTTGCCTCGGCGGTGGTTTCAAACACGCCCGTAGTGGTCGTTATGATCCCCGTATTCGTTCAGATCGCGCGGACGCTGAACGTGTCGGCCTCGAAACTGCTGATCCCGCTTAGTTATGCGGCCATTCTGGGTGGCACGCTGACCTTGATCGGCACCTCGACCAACCTGTTGGTTGATGGTGTCGCGCGGTCCCAGGGGATGGCCCCGTTTACGATCTTCGAGGTCACGCCCCTGGGCATCGCGCTGGTCATTTACGGCATGTTCTACCTGCGGTTTGTCGCGCCGCGCCTGCTGCCGGAACGGGACAGCATGGCGACAATGCTTAGCGATCGGTCGAAGATGAAGTTCTTTACCGAGGCTGTCATTCCCCCCGACAGCAACCTGATCGGGCGTGAGGTGACGGGCGTGCAGCTGTTCAAACGTCCTGGCGTGCGCCTGATCGACGTCGTGCGCGGCGACGAGTCGTTGCGGCGCAACCTCAAGGGCGTCGCTTTGAAAGTTGGCGACCGTGTCGTTCTTCGGACTGAGATGACGGAACTGCTGAGCCTGCAAACCAACAAGGAACTCAAGCGTGTTGATCAGGTCTCGGCGGTTGAGACGAAAACGGTCGAGGTGCTGATCACTCCGGGTTGCCGCATGGTGGGGCGGACGTTGGGCGCGATGCGTTTACGCCGCCGTTATGGCGTCTATGTGCTGGCGGTGCATCGGAGAAACCAGAATATCGGGCGGCAATTGGATGATCTGGTTGTGCGGGTCGGTGACACGCTGCTGCTGGAGGGTTCACCTGCAGATATCCGGAAACTGGCTGCTGATATGGATATGGTCGATGTGACCCAACCTTCTGCCCGCGCATTCCGCCGCAGCCACGCGCCGATTGCCATCGGGGCGCTGACCGGGATCGTTGTGCTGGCCGCGCTGGGCGTTGCGCCCATCCTGCTGCTGTCGATCCTGGCTGTTGCGGTAGTTTTGATTACACGCTGCATCGACGCGGATGAGGCGTTTTCCTTTGTCGAAGGAAGATTGCTGGCCCTCATCTTCTCAATGCTGGCCATAGGCGCGGCCTTGGATAAATCCGGTGCAGTTTCCTTAATTGTCGAAGCCGTGGCGCCGGGTCTTGGTGCCCTGCCACCATTCCTGATCATCTGGGCGGTCTATTTGCTGACCTCTGTGCTGACAGAGCTAGTGTCGAATAACGCCGTGGCAGTTGTGGTGACGCCGATTGCCATCGGTTTGGCGCAGGCCGTGGGCGTTGATCCGCGTCCTCTGGTGGTGGCGGTCATGGTGGCAGCCTCGGCTTCATTTGCGACGCCGATCGGATATCAGACCAACATGATGGTTTACGGCCCCGGTGGGTACAGGTTCACAGATTTTCTGAAGGTTGGCGTGCCGCTGAATCTGACTGTGGGTTTGCTGGCTTCGCTGTTGATCCCTCTGATCTGGCCGCTTTGAGTTCGGCACGGAACCGCTGGTTTTCCGGCGAAGTCCTTGTAAAATCAAAACCTCATACAATGTTTTGAATAAGTGATTTTGCGAAAAGGAGCACGCCAATGCTCAAGACCGGATATACTGCGCTTACGGTTGCGGCCACATCAGTCCTGCTGAGCGGCGCGGCCATCGGCGGAACGATCGAAGGCACTGCAGCATATCGTGAGCGTATCGCCGTACCACCGGATGCGACGCTTTACGTGCAATTGCAAGACGTCTCGCGCGCGGACGCACCGTCTGTGACCCTGTCGGCAAAACGATATGCGCTGACCGGAGTGCCAGCACAATTCGAGCTGAGCTATGACGACGCCCTTATTCAAGAGGGGATGCGCTACGTAGTACGTGGTTCGATCTTTCAGGGCGACAAGCTGTTGTTCACAACCGATACTGCCTACCCTGTTCTGACGAATGGGGCCGGGAACACGACCGATCTGATGCTGGTCAAAGTACAACCGCCCGGGGCAGCCGTGCTGGAGAACACCAACTGGACTGCAACCGGCCTGAATGGCGCAGCACTTGAGACCGAAAGGCGCCCCGCGCTTTCATTCGCCAATGATGGCGCGTTCTCAGGCAGCGGTGGATGTAACCGGTTTTCCGGCCAAGCCGAGATTGCGGGCAACAATATTGAATTCCCCGACAACATGGCCGCCACCCTGATGGCCTGTCCGCCCCCACTGGATGAAGTTGAGCGGCAATTTTTCAAAGCCCTACAAGGGGTGACAGCATATGCGTTCAAAGGCGATACGCTGGTGTTGCTGGACAGTGCTGGGCAATCCGTCGTTCAGTTTGCCCGTGAACAGTAGGGTTTAAGGGGCCGTCACGCGACGGCCCTTGACCGTCCTGCATTGCGGCCGGAGAAAATGCAGCCGCCCAGGAATGAACCTTCGAGCGCGTTGTAGCCGTGATAGCCACCGCCGCCAAAACCCGCGACCTCTCCGGCTGCGAATAGGCCGGGAATGACCTTGCCGTCTGCGCCCACCATCTGACTGTCCAGATTGGTCTGAAGCCCACCCAGCGTTTTGCGCGTCAGCACGTGCAGTTTCACCGCGATCAGCGGGCCATTGGCCGGATCAAGGAACTTGTGCGGCTTGGCGGTTCGGATCAGTTTGTCACCACGGTAGTTGCGCGCGGCCAGAATGGCGGCCATCTGCGCATCCTTGGTGAACGGGTTGTCGATCTGGGAATCCCGCGCCTCGATCTGGGCGCGTAGATGCGCCTCATCGATCAGCCCTCCGCCCAGATGGTTCATGCCGTTAACAAGCTCGGTCAGGGTATTGGCGACGATGAAGTCTTCGCCGTGCTCCTTGAACGCCTCGACCGGAGCAGTGGCCTTGGAGCCTGTCAGAATGCGTTGGAATAGAACCTCTTTCCATCCACCGTCCGTCATGTCGGGGTTCTGTTCAGACCCGGACAGAGCGAACTCTTTTTTGATTACCTTCTGGGTCAGGACGAACCAGCTGTATTCATGGCCGGTTTTCAGGATTTCCTTCAGCGTCCCCAATGTATCAAAACCCGGCAGGCACGGCGGTTTCAACCGGTTGCCTTCAGCGTCGAACCACATCGAGCTTGGGCCGGGCAGAATGCGAATGCCGTGCGATGGCCAGATCGGATTCCAGTTACGAACGCCCTCGGTATAATGCCACATCCGGTCGCCGTTGATGACATGACCGCCAGCCTTTTCGCTGATACCGATCATGCGTCCATCGACGTGGAATGGCACGCCAGCGACCATGTCTTTTGGCGGCTCGCCCAGACGGTCGCGTGGCCAGCTTTTGCGCACCATTTCAAAGTTGCCTCCGATGCCGCCGGACGTGACGATAACGGCCGGGGCGTAAAATTCGAACTCGCCGACTTCATCGCGGTTGGTCTTGGCGCCGTGGGGTGCGGTGTCGTCGGCCAGAACCTCGCCCGACACTCCCTTGGCCGCGCCGTTCTGCATGATGATGTGGCTGACTTGATGGCGGAATTTCAGCTCGATCAACCCATTGCTGACATGGTCACGCACTCGGCGTTTGAAATGTTCCAGAACACCTGGGCCGGTGCCCCAGGTGATATGAAAGCGGGGCACAGAATTGCCGTGACCATCCGCATATGATCCACCGCGTTCGGCCCAGCCGACTATCGGAAACCAGCGCAGGCCCATGTCATGCAGCCAAGGGCGCATTTCGCCGGCGGCAAATTCGACATAGGCCTCGGCCCATTTCCTGGGCCATGCGTCCTCGTCACGATCGAACTGCGCGCTGCCCATCCAGTCGCGCAGTGCCAGATCATAGCTGTCTTTGATCCCCATGCGCCGCTGTTCCGGCGTGTCGACCATAAAGAGCCCACCAAGGCTCCAGAACGCCTGACCGCCCAGGAAATGCGCGGGTTCCTGATCGACCACGATCACCTTTTTGCCCCGGTCGCCCAGTTCAGCTGCGGCGGCCAACCCGGCCAGCCCAGCCCCCACGACGATGGCATCGGCAGAGTTATTCGCCATGTCTTTTCCTTTCAGCGGCTGCGGAACCAAAGGATGAAGGGCAAGGCCACAACATACATCGTTATTCCGTACACAGCCGACGGCAGAGCCAACGGGCTGAACCCGCTTTCCGTCGCCGTGATCAATGCAGCCAGTGTAATCCCAAGTGTCGAGTTTTGTATTCCGGTTTCGATGGAGACCGTCTTGCTTTCGTCCCACGTCAGGTTTGCTGCGCGCGCCAGCCCCAAACCGATCAGCAACAATGCGATGTTCAATGAGATCAAACCCGCGCCCATAACTCCCAGGTTATCGACAAAAAGCTGCCAGTTACCAGCCAGCGCCGCCAGAACGATCAGCATGAAGAGGACAGTTGCAATCTTGGACAGCACAGGCTCAAGCAGCTTTGCAAAGTCAGTTGCAAAGCCGCGCAGTGTGACGCCAAGCGCCACGGGCAACGTAGTGATCAGGAACATCGCAATGGCCAACCCCGTGATGGAAACCTCGGGTGCCGCATCGCCCATGAAATAGTTCACTGACCACGCGGCAAGAAAGGGCACGGTGACCATCGAAAGCAGGCTGATGACGGCCGTCAAACTGACCGAAAGGGCGACATCACCTTTGGCCAGTTTCGACAGGATGTTGCTGGTCACACCGCCGGGGCAAAAACTGAGGATCATGAAGCCGACAGCGATCTCGGGTGGCAACGCAAAAAGTGTGACCGTGACAAATGCCGCGACCGGCAGCAACACAACCTGGCACAACGCGCCGATGGCGAAAGGATAGCGCCGGCTGAGCACGCGGCGGAAATCAGCGACTTCGAGCCCAACGCCCAGAGACAGCATGATAATGGCCAGCGACAGCGGCAGGCCGACATTTATTAGAAGATCCAAGAACAACTCCTCCCAAAGCCGTTCGGGCCAGCCTAAGCGAGCGGTTGCGGATCAGGCAATAACGCCGTCGGGTCACCCATAGCGTTCGGCAAATCTGCGGAGGATTTCGGCCGGTTGCGTGACGTCCGCTGCGTGACAAATGTCGATCAGGCGCTGGGCGTCTTCGGGCGGAAAATAGCCGTGGTTCTTGTAGATATTGATGCGCTGCTCAAAATCGCGCGCGTCCGCCTCGGGGTGGAATTGCGTGGCATAAACATTCTGCCCCCAGCGGATCATCTGAAACGGGCAGGGGTCCGAGGCCAACAGATGGATGCACCCGTTCGGCAGCGCCTGCACGGCCTCTTTGTGGCCCACGAAGGCGTCGAATGTTCCGGTCAGCCCTGCCGTTAGCGGGTCTTGCGCTCCGTCTGCAGTCAGGTGGCAAGTCGAAGGTCCGACAGGTTCACCGTATTTCTCTTTGCTGACGTCACCGCCAAGATGGGCGGCCAGAATGCCCAGCCCATAGCAGCAGCCCATAAAGGGATGATCCTGCGCGATGATCTGCGGCATCAATCCCATGATGGCCGCCTCGGTACGCGCCTCGGTTTCCGATTTGGTTGCTGGATCGTCACTGACGCATCCCGGTCCACCGCCGACGATCACCCCGGCATAGTCCGTGACATCCAGATCCGCAGGCAATTCCTCGCAATCCAGACGAATGCGATGGATTTGCTCGGGTTTCAGCCCGGTTTTGTCCAGGATCGAGGCATATTCGGCATCCGAAGCATCGGTTTCAGGGCGCAGTTGCAGGATCAGAAATCGTGTCATGAATGGCTCTTATCCGTCACAAAGGCCAGAACACAAGGATGGCGGGGATGGAAACCGCAATGATCAGGATTTCCAGCGGCAACCCCATGCGCCAATAATCACCAAACTGATACCCTCCGGGCCCCAGCACCAGCGTATTGTTCTTATGCCCGATCGGCGTCAGGAACGCGGCTGAGGCAGCAACGGCAACCGTCATCAGAAATGGGTCGGGTGAAACCTCAAGCGTTCGGGCCATCTGGATACCGACCGGAGCCGCAACAATGGCCGTGGCCGTGTTGTTCAGCACGTCTGACAGGGTCATGGTAACCACCATCAAAACGGTCAGAATGGCCCATGCCGGCAGCCCGTCGGTCAATTGAATCAACGCATTCGCAATCAGTTCTGTACCGCCTGACGTCTCCAATGCGCTGCCTAGCGGGATCATTGAACCTAGCAGAACGACAACGGGCCACTCGATATGATTGTAGATATCTGCAATCGGCATGATCTTGGTCAGCACATAAGCGACGACGACCAGCCCCAGGGCGATAGGCAGGTAGATCAACCCGACACTGGCCGCCAGCACGGCGGCGGCAAACAGACCAATGGCCAGCCACGCCTTTTCGTTGGCGGTAACATTCAAGCCGCGTTCGGCCAGCGGCAAGCAGCCCAGCCATTCCGTTACATCGGCACTGCGGTCACGCGGGCAAAGCAGCAACAGAATATCGCCCGCCTCAATCTGAGTTTTGCGGACCTGTTCGGTAATGCGACGGCCCTGACGTGAAATCCCCATCAAAACGGTGCTTTGACGCCAGGCCAATCCCAGGCCTTGCGCGGTACGACCGGTGACGCGTGCGTTTAGCGGCACAACAACCTCAATCACTTCAAGACCATCGCCTTCGGCTTTTAGTAGTTCCTGACGGCGGGTATCCGAGAAATCGAGGTTCAGCGCGGTGCGAAATTCGTCTAGCGCCTCGGGGCGGGCCTCTAACACCAATGCGTCGCCCGGTTTGATTGTAGCATGGGCCGACCGGCCATAGCGCCGTTTGCCATCTCGAATAAGGCCGATGATGGCCACGTCGGATTTCTCGGCGGCCTCATAAAGCTCGCTGACACGCTTCCCAATTTGCGGCGATTCTGGCGGGACCGTCAGTTCCGCGATGTATTCAGCAAGGGTTTCCGAGGCCTCTTCCTGTGTTCCGCGATTGGGAATCAACCGCCATCCGACCAGCGCGACAAATGCCAGCCCGGCAATCGCTGCCAATCCACCGACGGGGGCGAAATCGAACATGCGAAATGGTTCACCCAAAGTCTCAGCCCGGATCGATGCGATGATGATGTTAGGCGGCGTTCCAATCAACGTGGCCATGCCACCCAGAATAGTGGCAAAGCTCAGCGGCATCAGCGTCAGTCCGACCGGCCGCCCCGCCTTGCGCGCGGTCTGGATATCGACCGGCATCAGCAGCGCCAGCGCGGCCACATTGTTCATAAAAGCCGACAGAACAGCGCCAATCCCGCCCATCAGCGCGATGTGCGCGCCAAGCCCGCGCGAGGCATCGACCAGCGTGCGGGTGATCAGGAAAACAGCGCCCGAACGCACCAACCCGGCCGAGACAACCAATACCAAAGCGACGATGATCGTAGCGGGGTGTCCGAACCCGGCAAAGGCGTCATCGACCGGCACAACACCCAGCGTAACTCCGATCAATAGCGCGGTGAAGGCCACAAGGTCGTATCGGAACTTCCCCCAAAGCAGCATTCCAAACACAGTGGCGAAAAGGGAAAAAAGAATAATCTGGTCTGTCGTCATGCGGTCACCATACCCTTCGCGGCGCCTGTCGCAAGCCGCTCTCTTGATCCTTGGCCCCGCAAACGTCTATATGAGCGCCGAATACGCAATCACGATGACGAGGACGCAATATGGCAGGCCATTCCAAATGGGCCAACATCCAGCACCGCAAGGGGCGTCAGGACGCCGCGCGGTCCAAACTGTTTTCCAAACTGTCGAAAGAGATCACCGTCGCTGCCAAGATGGGCGACCCGGATCCTGAAAAAAACCCACGGCTGCGTTTGGCCGTGAAAGAAGCCAAGTCACAGTCGGTTCCAAAAGATGTCATCGACCGCGCGATCAAGAAATCGACGGCGGGCGAAGGCGATGAATACGAAGAGATCCGGTATGAGGGCTATGGCCCGAACGGTGTGGCGGTGATCGTCGAGACGATGACCGACAACCGCAATCGCACCGCTTCGACTGTGCGCTCGACCTTTTCCAAGAACGGCGGCAACCTGGGCGAAACCGGTTCAGTTGGCTTCATGTTCGAACGCAAGGGCGAAGTGGTTTACCCGGGTTCCGTTGGCGACACGGACACCGTGTTCGAAGCCGCAATCGAAGCCGGTGCCGAAGATGTCGAAAGCTCGGAAGAAGGGCATATCATCTGGTGTGCCGATACCGACCTGAACGAAGTGTCGAGCGCCCTTGAAGCTGCGCTGGGGGAAACCGATTCCACCAAGTTGGTCTGGAAGCCCACGACCACAACCGAGCTGGGTCTGGAAGACATGCAAAAACTGATGAAACTGGTCGATGCGCTGGAAGACGACGATGACGTTCAGCGTGTGACGACGAATTTCGAAGCCACGGACGAGGTCATGGCTCAGCTCTGATCCAAGTCAAAAAAGAAGAAAGAAAACCCGGTCTTTGGCCGGGTTTTTCATTTTTGACACAGGGGGTTCTTGGCCGGTTGCGTGGAACTGAGTACCATGGATTGGTCAAACCCAAGTGGCACGCCCTTTTGCGAGCCGAGGAACCCAAGCGCGCAAATGACTGACAAGTCACTGGACACATCGAAAAGAAACGTTCCGGTCCTGGCTGGGCAAAGCATTCTGTCTCAGGTGGCGTGGACCCTAGGCAGCCCATCCGTGGTCTTGCCATTTCTGGCCGTGTCGCTTGAGCTTCCGATGTTCATAGCCGGCGCGCTGGTGTCGGTGCGGATGGTTGGCAGCATGATCTCGGATGTTTTCCTCGCGTATCCCATCGCAGCGCGTGACCGCAAGAAACGTGCAATCGCGATGACTGAGGTCGCAATCGGTGCCTGCCTGATTTTGGCTTTGTTGGTGGCCTCAACAGGTGTCGTTCCGGTCATAGGTGTGGCTTTTGTCGCGGCATTTTTCATGATCGGTTTGATCGAAGAAATTCAGTCGCTGATGTATACCGATCTGCTGGGCAATCAGGTGCGCTCCAAATCGCGGATGATCATGCATTATCTGCAGCTGGGGGTGGGTGGGTTGGGCGCAATCGGATTGGCGTTGCTGGTTCACGAGATCACCAAAGAAAACCCACCGTTTTCGCGCCATTCCGCAGTCATCGCCGTTTCGGTAACATTCTTTGTCCTGTCCGGCCTGTCGATTCTAATGATGTCCGAAACCGTCGGTCCCACCCAGGAACAGGGCGCGCAACGGGTCAAGAAGCGAAAGTTCCTCGATAACTTCACCGATATCGCCGCAATGTTTGATCAGCGCTGGTTCCGCCGTTACATGATCATGCGCATGCCGCTTGTTGTCGTATCCCTGTCCGTACCGTTCTTTGCGCTGATCGCAGCCGAAGCGCACCACGACTCGGCCAGAGGGCTGACGGCGATGATCGTGTCGTCGGCGTCGGGGTATCTTGTATCTGCCCCACTGTGGCAATTGGTGAACATGAAATCGCATCGCGCCGTGATGGTCACCGGGAACCTAATGGTGGCACTGACGGGCGGTGCGCTTTTGTCCGTGCACTTTCTGGGCATGGACCATGACGTTCACTTACACGCCATTGCCTTGTTCGTTGTCACTGTTGCGGTGACAGGGATCAGCAGTGCCCGCAAGTTGTACTTCCTGGACGTTGCCCCAAAAGATCAGAGGGTCAAAGGTGCCGCAGCGATCAAGAGCATTTGCCGGATCTCTGGCGTATTGCTCTCGGCCGCGTTGGCAGGCGTTGCGCATTTGCACGAGGTCGCCTGGGCAATCGCCTTCATCGTCGCCACAAGCGTTTTCGCGGCGGTCGCCTGTTACCGTGTGGTTGTACCCAGCGAGAAAAAAGCGGTTCAGTCCTAGTCTGCCGTGTCAGCAGGAAGCAGGGCACCATTGGCGGCGCGTTTGACTGCGTTAGTCAGCGGGGCCAACGCCGTGGATAGCACACGACCCACCTGCCAGGTCAGCCCTACGTCAAGCCGCGCGCCCGGTACCAAAGGGCATAACCGGCCATCTTCCAGCGCTGGGCGCGCAAGACTTTCCGGATTCATTCCCCAACCAATCCCCGCAATGGCCGCTTCTACAAACCCTTGAGAGGACGGCAGGAAATGCGAAGGGGGTGATAGCCGTTGACCTGTCTGCCGGGTAATCCAGGCTTTTTGCAGCCCATCCTTGCGGTTGAATGTCAAACAGGTGGCGCGGGACAACGTCTCGACATTTACACCGTCCGCGAACCATTTGCGTATGAAATCGGGGCTGGCCGTGGGGATGTACCGCAGGGCGCCAAGGGCGACGGCGTCGCTGCCTGGGACTGTATCACCTCCGACCGTTATGGCGGCGCTGACCTCTCCGCGCCTCAGCCATTCCGCCGAATGATCCTGATCGTCAACGACCAGATCGAACAGCAGGCCGTCAACCTGAGACATGACATTGATGAACCACGTCGCCAGAACGTCGGCTGGCACGGCGACGCGCACGCGCGCGGGGCCGTTGGTTTGATCAAGCGTCAGTTCGCGGGCCAGATGCGTCTCAAGTAACCCGATGTCCTCGGCGTGTTGAGCAATACGCAAACCCATCGGAGTACCCGTGCAGGGCGTTCCGCGATTGATCAGGGTTGCGCCGACAAGGTCTTCCAGCGCCTTGATCCGCTGTGAAACCGCGGAAGGCGTAACCGCAAGTTCTGAGGCGGCCGCGTCAAAACTGCCATGACGCAGGATGGCAGACAGCGCAGTCAGGTGGTTTGGATCCAGTAGCATTAGACAGACTTAACTCAGGTCAGTTTCTTTAATTTGATAGATGTTCGGTAAGCAAGTAGTCAACGCCTCAGACTATCGGAGGTTTCATGTCCACATCCTTGATCGCAGGCTTTGTGCTTGGTTTCAGCCTGATCCTCGCCATTGGCGCGCAAAACGCCTTTGTTCTGCGTCAGGGATTGCGGCGCGAGCACGTATTCCCACTGTGCCTGACTTGCGCGGTTTCTGATGCCATTCTCATAGCCGCCGGCGTTGCGGGTTTCGGAACATTGGCGCACGCGTTGCCCTGGTTCGAGACTGTCATGCGATATTGCGGGGCGATCTTCCTGATATGGTACGGTTTGCGCAGCCTGAGTTCGGCCTGGCGCGGCGGAGCGGTGATGGAGATCGGCGAGGGTAAGCGGGTCAGCCTGAAATCTGTTCTGCTGACCGTTATTGCGTTCACATGGCTGAATCCGCATGTCTATCTGGATACAGTTGTGCTGATTGGGTCAATCTCCGCGCAGTATGAGGATCGGCTGGCCTTTGCGCTTGGGGCAATGACGTCCAGCTTTGTGTTCTTCTTTTCGCTGGGCTACGGGGCAGGGATGCTGTCCCCGATTTTCACAAGACCACGGGCGTGGCAGGTGCTGGATTTAATAATCGGCGTGGTCATGCTGGCAATTGCCGCAAAGCTTGTATTGATGTGACGGGTTGCCTCTGCCAAGTATTCGGTGTTCAACCGTTAACATGTCAACTTTAACCGCCCAACACCGCCCCGTGGCTGGCATGCTCTGGATGTTTTCGGCAGGCTTGTCGTTTGTGGTCATGACCGCATTGGTAAAGTCGCTGGGCCCCACGATGGACCCTACGCAGGCTGCGTTCCTGCGGTTTGCCTTCGGCTTGATCTTTCTGTTGCCGGCGTTGCGCCTGGTGTTGAAAACCCACCTTACACGCAGCCACATCGTGTTGCTGGGGACACGCGGTGTCGTCCACGCATTTGCAGTGATGCTGTGGTTCTTCTCGATGACACAGATCCCGCTGGCTGAGGTCACGGCGATGAACTACATGACGCCGGTCTATGTCACGTTGGGGGCCGCGTTGTTTCTGGGCGAGAAGCTGGCCATCCGTCGGATCGCCGCGATTGTCGTGGCACTGGTTGGCGTTCTGATCATCTTAAGGCCGGGTTTTCGTGAGATTTCACTGGGTCATATCACCATGCTGGGCACGGCCCTGACCTTGGGCGGATCCTATCTGATCGCCAAAGTGCTTGTGCGTGATCTGCCGCCGTCAGTTGTTGTGGCGCATATGTCGATCTGGGTGACCATAGCTTTGATCCCTTTTGCAATTGCGGTTTGGACCACGCCCAGCTTGCGCGACCTCGGCGTGCTGTTTCTGGTGGCCAGTTTTGCCACGGCGGGCCACTATTTCATGACGATCGCACTTAAGGCGGCCCCGGTCGCGGTCACACAGCCGGTTACGTTCCTGCAGTTGATCTGGGCCACCTTGTTGGGCGCGCTGGTTTTCAATGAAAGCATCGATATCTGGGTAGTCGCGGGTGGAACGGTGATTCTGCTAGCGGTCAGTTTCATTGCCTGGCGCGAAGCGGTTTTGAACCGCAGCAGCTTGACGACCCCCAGCATCGCACCCAAACTCTGACCATTGGTGGTCGCGTGAAACGTTATTGATTGACGAGTCAATAAAAAGCCCTTAGCGTTTTCTCACTATACTTAGTGAGGGGATAGCGATGCCGAAACTCGGAATGGAGCCAATCCGCCGTGACGCGATCGTCAAGGCAACAATTGCCGAACTCGGGTCGAAGAAATCCCTTGATGTGACTGTCAGCCAGATCGCCAAACGGGCAGGTATGTCCAGCGCGCTGGCGCATCATTATTTCGGTGGCAAAGATCAGATCTTTCTGGCTGCCATGCGCCGCATCCTGTCGGACTTTGCCGACGAGGCTAGGCAGGAGCTGAAGAATGCTGTCCCGCAGGAACGCGCGCAGGCCATTATCCGGGCCTGTTTTGCACCATCATGTTTCACACCGGATGTCATCGCTGCGTGGATGACATTTTACGTGTTGGCCCAAACCAATGATGACGCCTTGCGCCTGTGGCAAATCTATCAGGCGCGTATCCGGTCGAACCTGACCCACGCCCTGCGCCCGTTGCTGAACGATCCGGCCGAAGCGGCCGAAAACATGATCGCCCTTATCGACGGGCTATATATCCGCGCCGCACTCAGCGCGCCGGAAGAACCGCAGCTGGCGGTCAATCAAGCGATGCGTGTCCTCAACACTCTGCTCGAGGCTGAAAAATGACAAAACCGAACATTCTGATCCTGATGGTGGATCAGCTGAACGGGACCCTCTTTCCAGACGGTCCCGCTGACTGGCTTCACGCTCCGAACCTGAAGAAGCTTGCTGAACGGTCGACCCGGTTTGCCAACGCCTATACCGCGTCGCCTCTGTGCGCGCCGGGGCGGGCCAGCTTTATGTCCGGTCAGCTGCCTTCGCGCACGGGTGTTTATGACAACGCCGCAGAATTCCGCAGCGACATCCCGACCTATGCGCACCATCTGCGGCGCGCGGGCTATTACACCTGCCTGTCCGGTAAGATGCACTTTGTCGGCCCAGATCAGATGCACGGGTTTGAGGACCGCCTGACAACCGATATCTACCCGGCTGATTTTGGCTGGACGCCGGATTACCGCAAGCCCGGTGAACGGATTGACTGGTGGTACCACAATATGGGCTCGGTGACGGGCGCAGGCGTGGCCGAGATTTCCAACCAGATGGAGTATGACGACGAGGTCGCATACAACGCTAAAGCCAAGCTGTACGATCTGGCTCGCGGCAAGGACGACCGCCCGTGGTGTGTGACCGTCAGCTTTACCCACCCGCATGACCCTTACGTGGCGCGCCGCAAGTATTGGGATCTGTACGAAGACTGCGAACACCTGCAGCCCGAGGTTGCAGACATTGGCTATGACAATCAGGACCCGCACTCAAAGCGTATCTTTGATGCCAATGATTGGCGCAGCTTCGACATCACAGAAGAAGACATTCGCAAGTCGCGCCGCGCGTACTTTTCCAATATCTCATATCTGGACGACAAGATCGGTGAAATCCTCGAGGTGCTGGAAACAACCCGGCAAGAGGCGATAATCATGTTTGTCTCGGATCACGGCGACATGCTGGGTGAACGGGGCCTGTGGTTTAAAATGAACTTCTACGAAGGGTCGGCACGCGTGCCGTTGATGATTGCCGCGCCGGATATACCGGCAGGCCGTATCGACACGCCGGTTTCGACAATCGACGTCACGCCAACCCTTGGCGCACTGGCGGGCGTAGATATGGCCGAGATCGCGCCGTGGACCGATGGCGAAGACCTTGTGCCTTTGGCCAATGGCACCGAACGAACTGCCCCGGTGAAGATGGAATATGCGGCCGAAGCCTCATATGCGCCGCTGGTTTCGCTGCGCTATGGTAAGTGGAAATACAATCGCTGCGCGCTGGACCCCGATCAACTGTACGATCTGGAAAATGATCCGCATGAATTGGAAAACCTTGCGGAACACCCAGAACACGCAGGCACGCTGGAAACTTTGCGCGCGAAATCCGAGGCACGCTGGGATCTGGACCAGTTCGATGCCGACGTCCGTGCCAGTCAAGCGCGCCGCTGGGTTGTCTATGAGGCGTTGCGGCAGGGTGGGTATTACCCGTGGGACTACCAGCCACTGCAGAAGGCATCTGAGCGCTACATGCGCAATCACATGGATCTGAATGTCGTAGAGGAAAACGCCCGCTTCCCGCGCGGCGAGTAACCTCTTCACCTTTTCGAAAATACGCCTGCCGGACGATCAGAAATTTGGTTCGGCTGGATATGGAGACCAGAAAATGGAAGCAGATTTCGTCATCGTTGGCGCAGGATCGGCAGGCTGCGCAATGGCGTATCGCCTGAGCGAGGCCGGGGCCTCGGTATTGGTGATCGAACACGGCGGGACTGATGCTGGTCCGTTCATCCAGATGCCAGCGGCATTGAGCTATCCGATGAACATGCCGATGTACGATTGGGGTTACAAGTCCGAGCCCGAGTCGCACCTGAATAACCGCGAACTGGCTTGTCCGCGCGGCAAGGTTATTGGTGGATCGTCTTCGATCAATGGCATGGTCTACGTTCGTGGCCACGCGCGTGATTTTGACACTTGGGCCGAGATGGGTGCCGATGGCTGGTCCTATGCGGATGTGCTGCCCTATTACAAACGCATGGAGACCTGGCATGATGGTGGCCATGGCGGCGATCCGACATGGCGTGGCACCGATGGACCGCTGCATGTTTCGCGCGGACCGCGCGAGAACCCGCTGTTTCAGGCTTTCGTCGATGCGGGACAGCAGGCGGGATACGAAGTTACCGGCGACTATAACGGTGAAAAGCAGGAAGGCTTCGGCCCGATGGAGCAAACCGTCTGGAAAGGACGGCGTTGGTCGGCGGCGAATGCGTATCTGAAACCTGCGCTCAAGCGCGATAACTGCGATATCGTGCGCGGACTGGCCTCAAAGGTGGTCATGGAAAACGGCCGCGCAATCGGGGTCGAATTGATCAGAGGTGGCAAGACAGAGGTCATCCGCGCCCGGCGCGAGGTGGTTCTTGCCGCGTCCTCCATCAACTCTCCCAAGCTGCTGATGCTGTCTGGCATCGGTCCGGCGGCGCATTTGGCTGAACACGGGATAGACGTTGTCGCAGATCGCCCGGGTGTGGGTGCGAACCTTCAGGACCATCTGGAGCTTTACATTCAGCAAGCGTCCTTGCAGCCGATCACGCTGTACAAACATTGGAACCTGATCAGCAAAGGTCTGATCGGGGCGCAGTGGCTGTTCACAAAGACCGGTCTGGGTGCATCCAACCAATTCGAAAGTGCGGCGTTTATTCGCTCCAAGCCGGGCGTAGAATATCCGGATATTCAATATCACTTCCTGCCAATTGCCGTTCGCTATGATGGCCAGGCCGCAGCCGAAGGTCATGGTTTCCAGGCGCATGTCGGGCCGATGCGCTCGCCGTCGCGCGGGGCGGTGACGCTGCGGTCGGCCAAGGTCGAAGACGCGCCGGTGATCCGCTTCAACTACATGAGCCATGAAGAGGATTGGGCGGATTTCCGCACCTGTATTCGCCTGACGCGTGAGATTTTCGGGCAGGATGCGTTCAAACCTTATTCGGGAAAAGAAATCCAGCCGGGTGCGGACGTGCAGTCTGACGAAGCGCTCAATGCCTTTATCGCGGAACATGCCGAAAGCGCGTATCACCCTTGTGGAACCTGCCGGATGGGTCGGGCAGATGACAAAAACGCTGTGGTCGATCCCGAGGGACGCGTTATTGGCGTGGACGGTCTGCGCGTTGCCGACAGTTCAATCTTCCCACAGATTACCAATGGCAATCTAAACGCGCCGTCTATCATGGTGGGTGAGAAGATGTCCGATCATCTGCTGGGTAAGGATGCCCTGCCAGCAGCCAATGACCAACCTTGGATTAATCCCCAATGGGCGGTTGCGCAGCGATGATCGAAAGCATGATTTGATCCGCGTCAAAGATTGACGGGGACCGGACGAATAGACTTGAATCGCAACAACATATTTTGAGGAGCGAACAGGAATGTCCCATACCCCGCACGAACTGGCCGAAGAGTTTCCGGACAAGGTTGAGCTGATGAGCCAGCTTAAGCAAACAGACGCTCATTTTTCACGGCTGGCGGACGAGTATCATGAGATCAACCGCGAGGTTCATCGTGCCGAAACCAATGTCGAACCGATGGATGATATCGCTGAGACAGATCTGCGTAAAAGACGTGCGGTTCTGAAAGACGAGATCTGGGCGATCTTGTCCAAGCCCTGAAAAACAGCGGGGGCTCTGCCCCCGTCGCGGCACGCCTTCCGCGGGATATTTTAGGTCAGGTGAAGATCAGGTGACTTCATAGGGCAAGGTGCCGCGGGTATGGGCGTCGATTGTCAGACGTCTTTCCAATGGCGGGACCGATCGCTGATGACAATTCGGCCGCTCGCAGATACGGCAGGATATGCCAATTGGCTCGTAAGCGCTGGCGTTGTTAAAATCCAGATTGTCGGCATAAACCAGCGCCTCGGCGTGGCGCACCTCGCAACCTAGTGCAATCGCGTAACGGCGCACAGGTGCGCCGTATGAGCCGCCCGATTTCGACACGTCCCGAGCCAAAGATATATACTGAACACCATCGGGTGTTTCTGCCAGTTGTCGCAGGAAATGGCCGGGTGTTTCGAAAGCGCGGTGCACGTTCCATAGGGGGCAGGCGCCGCCGAACCGGGCAAATTGTAGGCGCGTGGCCGAGTGTCTTTTGGTGATCGTACCAGCCTGATCGACGCGCACGAAAAAAAACGGAATGCCTTTGGCGCCAGGGCGTTGCAGGGTCGAAAGCCTGTGCGCCACTTGTTCGATTGACGCGCCAAACCGGTTGCTAAGCAGTTCAAGATCGTGACGATATTCCTGAGCTGTGGCCAGAAATTTGGCATAAGGCATCAACGATGCGCCGGCGAAATAGTTTGCCAGCCCGATCTTGGCAATGGCACGGGCTTCGTCGCTGTGAAATTTGGCAAAATCCAGCGTTGCTTCAAGAAGTTTATCCTGGCTGATCAGTGCAACCTGCAACAACAACTGAAACACCTGAGTTTGTGGTGCGGTTCTGGACGAAAGCCGCAGTGTTTTGTTCTCTGCGTCGTACTTTCGGGTTTCATCGATGTCCGGGAATTGTACCCGAATGCCGCGCTCGGCGAGGCTGTCCAGGGCTGCCGCACGTATGCCGCCTGCATCCCCGGCGCGCCCGGCAAATCGTTCAGCCGCGCGGTCCACCGCGTCGATGTAGTTGTCGCAATAGTGGAAGAAGTCCCGCACTTCCTCCCATGGGCTAGCCTGGATTTGTGCGTCTTCGCGCCCCAATGCTTCGTCAAGGGAGGCCAGGCGTTCATGCGTCTGACGATAGGTGCGGTGCAGGGCAATGAAGGCCCGTGCCAGAGCAGGTGCGTTTGAAGCCGTGAGGCGGAGATCGGCGAGCGGTGGAACAGCGTCGTCAAAGACCGGATCGGCCAATGCTTCGCGCATGTCCGAGACCAGACGCTCACTGTCGCCGGTGCTCAACTCGGTGACATCCATTCCGAATTCTTGCGCCAGCGCCAGAACGACCGTAGTCGAAATCGGACGGTTGTTGTTCTCCATCTGGTTCAGATAGGGCAGGGAAACACCCAGTTTAGCGGCAAATTCCTTTTGGGTAAGTGACAAGCGCGTACGCATTTCACGCAGCTTTGCACCTGCATAAAGTTTCTGAGTCGCCATGTTGAGCCTTTGCAACTTTCCTAAATCGGTAAGCTAACTTTGCAAACCGTCATAGGCAAGCCGTGTCAAAGGCCTAGTTGCCGTTCGCGTCGAATGACAGACAAAATTGCGCAGACCGCCAGGACCGAGGTTGTCAGCATTAGCCAGAGCAAGGGCATTGCACCGGTTTCGTGCGTTAGCAAAGCTCCTGCAAGGGCGCTGAGGCCCGCGCCGCCGCCCAGCATGATCGCTCCACTCAGTCCGGATGCTGTGGCGGCCAGATGCGGTCGCACCGAAAGCGCGCCGGATGTCGCGTTGGGAATCGTCATGCCGTTTCCAATGCCGACGAAGGTCATGAATCCAAAAAAGCTGAGCGCTGTTCCGAAGCCGGCCAGAAACAAGATGGCGGACATTGCAACGCCTGCTGCGTTCAGCCAGCAGCCCCAAAGTACCATTCGATTGACGCCGAAGTGAACGGAATAGCGACCGCTGAAGAAATTGCCAAAAAAGTATCCTACGGCTGGGGCGCCAAAGTAGATGCCGACCTCGGCGGCACTGAGGTCGAATAGTTCGGTGCCGATAAAAGGAGCGCCGCCCAGATAGGCAAAGAAGGCGCCAGACGACAGCGCGGATGATAGCGAATAGCCCCAAAATCGCGGGGAACCCAGCAGTTCGGGGTATTCCCGGAATTGTTGAACCAGTGTTTTGCCGCTCTTGGCTGAGGTTTCGCCAAAATCTAAGTAAGTTAGCACCAGCGTCATTACGCCAAGAACGAAGGGCAGCCAGAAGTTGGCTTTCCAGCCAAAGCTCTCCTCCAACAGGCCTCCGATCGCGGGTCCGATCATGGGGACAATGGCCATGCCCATCGTTACGTAACCGATCATCGACGCCGCCTGGTCCTGATCATATAGGTCCCGAACCGCCGCACGGCTAAGAACCATGCCGACCACGATGATTGCCTGACACATTCTGAAAACAAGAAAGACCTGGACGTTGGGTGCATAGATGCAGCCCAACGTCGCCGCCAAAAAAAGGACCAACCCCCAAAGTAGAACGGGACGGCGCCCCGCCTTGTCGGCAATTGGTCCGATCAGGATCTGAAGCACCGCATTGACCAGCAGGTACAGGGCAATCGACAGTTGCATGACCTTGTAGTCGGCC
The DNA here is from genome assembly GCF_059611165.1 of Ruegeria sp. CDSB013. Classification (NCBI taxonomy): domain Bacteria; kingdom Pseudomonadati; phylum Pseudomonadota; class Alphaproteobacteria; order Rhodobacterales; family Roseobacteraceae; genus Ruegeria; species Ruegeria sp. CDSB013. The sequence continues at coordinate 252,711 of NZ_JBXWPA010000003.1, forward strand.
TGAAAGTGCAGTGCCATATTGGGCAGGCTCGGCAAAAACAGATTGAGGCTGAGCGCGGACAATCCGGACAGCAAAACCAGAGTGGTAATTTTAGGAGGCGAGCGATGCGCCGACGAAGAACTAAACTGCATGGTTCACGTGTATAGTCACCACGGATGGGAATGCCATCCATCATGCGTTTTGCGAGTGAAAATTAGCAAGTTTACAATATTCACGAAGGTGATTGGAAAAGATTTGCAAATTTGCCGAAAGATACTTTGGTCTCGCGGCATCAGCGTATAGTGTCCGGCCAGATTTTACAGGGGATCATCGTTATGAAAGACATCCTTTCCGAACTTGAAGACCGTCGCGACAACGCGCGGCTGGGTGGTGGACAAAAGCGCATCGACGCACAGCACTCGCGCGGCAAACTGACTGCGCGCGAACGGGTCGAACTGTTGCTGGATGAAGGCAGCTTTGAAGAATTCGACATGTTTGTCAGCCATCGGTGTACCGATTTCGGGATGGAGAAGCAAAGGCCAGCGGGTGACGGTGTCGTTACTGGCTGGGGTACGATCAATGGTCGCATGGTTTATGTGTTCAGCCAGGACTTTACAGTCTTTGGCGGCTCACTGTCGGAAACCCATGCTCAGAAGATCTGCAAGATCATGGATATGGCCGTTCAGAACGGTGCACCGGTGATCGGCATCAACGACTCGGGCGGGGCGCGAATTCAGGAAGGCGTGGCGTCGCTGGCTGGTTACGCCGAGGTCTTCCAGCGCAACATCATGGCGTCAGGCGTGGTTCCGCAGATCAGCGTGATCATGGGACCCTGTGCTGGCGGCGCAGTCTACAGCCCGGCGATGACCGACTTTATCTTCATGGTCAAAGACACTTCGTACATGTTTGTGACCGGCCCCGACGTGGTCAAGACGGTCACAAACGAAGTCGTTACCGCCGAGGAACTTGGTGGGGCGTCGACCCATACCAAGAAATCCTCAGTTGCTGACGGAGCGTTTGAGAACGACGTTGAAGCACTGGCCGAGGTGCGCCGTTTGGTTGATTTCCTGCCGCTCAACAACCGCGAAAAACCGCCAGTGCGCCCGTTCTTTGACGAACCCGACCGTCTGGAAACCTCGCTGGATACATTGATCCCCGACAACCCTAATACGCCGTACGACATGAAGGAACTCATCACCAAAGTGGCGGATGAGGGCGATTTCTACGAAATTCAGGAGGATTTTGCCAAAAACATCATTACCGGGTTCATCCGGCTTGAAGGGCAGACAGTGGGCGTTGTAGCCAATCAGCCGATGATTCTGGCGGGTTGTCTGGACATCGACAGCTCGCGCAAGGCCGCGCGGTTTGTGCGGTTCTGCGATTGCTTCGAAATTCCGATCCTGACGCTGGTAGATGTGCCTGGATTCCTTCCGGGGACGTCGCAGGAATATGGCGGAGTGATCAAGCACGGCGCCAAGCTGTTGTTTGCCTACGGTGAAGCCACGGTGCCAAAAGTTACCGTCATCACCCGTAAGGCTTATGGTGGTGCCTATGATGTTATGGCGTCCAAGCACCTGCGCGGTGACTTCAACTATGCGTGGCCTACAGCCGAAATCGCGGTGATGGGCGCAAAGGGCGCGACCGAGATCATTCACCGTGCCGATCTGGGCGATGCCGAGAAAATTGTACAGCACACGCAGGACTACGAGGACAGGTTTGCGAACCCGTTTGTCGCGGCCGAGCGGGGCTTTATCGATGAGGTGATCATGCCGCAATCGACCCGCCGTCGCGTTTCGCGGGCCTTTGCCAGCTTGCGGAACAAGCAGCTGAAGAACCCGTGGAAAAAGCACGATAACATTCCCCTTTAAGGGAATATGCCAAGAAATCTGCCCGGCCGGAACGGTTTGGGCGGCGTCTCGGACAACCGGTCAGGGCAGATTACTTGGGTGCAAAATTGACTTTGAGGCCACAACTGCTAATGAGTTGCCCAATCAGACATAGAACAGCGCGGGCCGAAAGCCAGGCGCGCGCGATCCCGGAGAGAGGAGCTCGCCTGAGGCGGGTCCGGGATCGCGCCTTAGCTGTTGTACTGTCTATTTTTGCGGTCCCCGTTCTGGCTGATACCGAAAACCTGTTGCCGGTTCCGTCCGGACAGCCAGTGCATCTGAGCGACGTTCTGCTGGACAACAACCCCGGTGAACTTTGGGTGCGGTTTCGCTTTATTGCGCCCAAGATCGGTTCGGATATTGGCCGGATCGGGTACGATGTCGCCTCGGTCGATATGGAACATCTGTGCCAGACGCTGGCGGTTACCTATGTGGCCAAATACGAACTGGACGCCGCCCGGGTGGTCATTTCCCTGTCTGACCGACCCATCGAATTTGGCCGTACATCCCATGATGCCACGCAGTTCTTTGAAGCCTACCGGCTGGAACAATCCCGGTGTATCTGGGAGGGGCTTTGACCATGAATCTCTCTATTCATCTCGTCAGGGCATTTCTGAACAGCTACGCGGCTTTGGAGGTGCGCACCATGACATCATCCTGTGACGGATGTGAATATCTGATCCCCATGACCCCTTGTGCAACTGAGGTGGAACCATGCTGAAACATCGCGGATTTCCCGGGCGCCTGCCGGGTACTGACTTTCAGTTCATCATTCGTCGGGCCAATCCCAAAGGCGTGACGCCCCTGACCCGCCGCGAGCGGTTTCGAGATCGTAAACCCGCGGATAAGCGCGCGGATGCAGCCTTTATGGAAGCCCTGTGGGCGCATTTTGGCGACCAACCGTTTGAGCGGGGCAATTTGGATGCCGGTCGTCTTTGCTGGCTTTTCGAACGCGAGGTCATTCCGGCCGAAGATCCGTTTGATCCGGCTAGTTATGATGCGCTTTTGGTAATTGATCCGAATGTGGGCCGGATTTCCTTCCCCGAAATTTTCGACGGGGTGCGCTGATCGTGCAAACCGCTGTCGCACATACCTTCGTGGTGCCGTCAGAGCCCGGAACCCTGCCCACATCGGGGCAGGGCCGGAATGTGCGGTCAGAAGTTCAACTGGGCTGCCAGTTGAATGCGATTGCTGTCAAATGTGCGCCCGGTCGGTGCGTCGTTTCGTTCGCCGTAGAAAAATTCGGCGCTAAGGGTCAGATTGTCGGTCGCCTTGTAGAAGGCGTTCACGTGGATCGTTTCAACTTCGGTAAAGGACAGGGTCCCGGTCGAGGTCGGCAGATCATAGTTTTCTTGCCCGTAGGCGATGCCGACATTCCATTTGGGACTCAGTTCCTGGCGGAATTCCACGGTAAATCCATCCACGTCGTTGGCCTGTCCATTGACGATGGCGTCACCGGCAGCGATCAGGTAGGGGCCCAAAGCCTCGCCGTCGACATAGTTGACCTGAAACAGACCGCCTTGCCAGGGCCGGATGCCAGCCGAGAGGGTATAGCCGGTCTGATCCACTTCGACCGCGCCGGATTGTGCCTTACCGTACAAAGCCGAGGCGCGGGCCAGGTAGGTGCCGTTGTTGTATTCGATGGAGCCGGTCAGGACGGGATCATTCGAATCCGAGCCGCCAACGTTCTCCTCGATCGCCACCGCAAAGGTTGTGTCAGAGCCCAGCGTGTTCGTATAGCGCACTTGAGGAACGCGAGCGAAAGGAATGCCAACGGGGCCGTTGAATTCGACGGTTGTCGGGTAGGTGTCGAGCGGCTGGAAGTTGGTCCAGTATTGACCGATCAACCAGTTGTCGCCAATGCGGATATTGGCGTGGCGCAGGCGCAGTTCAGCAGGCCCATCCGTCCCGCCGGAAAACAGGTCCAGTTCCAGCTGGCCCGCAATATCGCCGATGGCAGACGGCGTATTGGTCCGAAGCCCGATGCGCGATTGGCGCACGGTGGCCCCAAAGGTGCCGCTGGTGGCGTTTGCTGGCTCGCCAATTCGGGTCGCATCGGCAAGGTCGCCCAGTTCAAAGTCGGTGTCGTAGAAGAAATCAGCCTTAACGTACCCATAAACATCAAGCGTGGTGTTTCCGATTCGAAGATCGCCAGTGCCAGCGCCGGGTTTTGCGGCCTCGAGGGCCTCGACGCGGGCACGCAGGGCATCAAGTTCCGTTTGCGTCTGGGCGTCTTGGGCGAAAGCAGCCGCGCCGGATATGCCAAGCGCGGATACGGCAAGCAGCAACGCCGTTTTTCTCTTTGCAATCATGTGGATGTTTCCTTGTGTGCGAGTGTGCACGGGTACCGTTCCACGCAAGGGAACTTGAAGGAAATCACGAGAACGGGATGGAAAGCGCCTAGTTTCTCAAGGAAACGTGCAAAATTTCCGAGCCGTTTTCACCCTATGGTGAACAGATCGGTTAACCCTTTGCGTTTGAGAAGAGAATTTCTGAGGCCCTTTTCCGCAACCCGTGATGTTGCAGGCGCAGAAACAGACCAATTGCTGAGGAAAAGTAACAGCAACGTGACGGCATTGGCCTCGCGTTTCTCACTTAAAACCGCACCTGATCTCGGCACGAATCTGCGCGCATATTCGCCCAATGGGCGATTTCCAGCCGGAATCCTGACCGGAAACAATACGTTGTTTACGCATTTGATTGTGCCAAGCAACCTGATTAAGCCGTGCGGCTCTACTTTGCCTGCGTCGCACAAGCACCTACTATTCCGTACCCCTTCCTTCCGCGGGCAGGCTTGTGATGTGCACAAAGCCCTGCCCGCGTTTTTCTTTGCGCAATATCCAGGCGTAAAGCGGCACAAATTTGCGCAAATCTCCGTTCAGGACTGCCTGTTATTGAATAACAAGGCCGAAACCGGACATCTGCCCTGGAACGCATCAAGAATCCAAAAGGGGCAGATATCATGCGAATCTCGAAACTCGTTCTTGCAATGGCGACCTGTACAGGTCTTGCCGCCTGTGGCGACACGACGGGCGAACAGGCGCTGCTTGGCGGCGGTGCAGGTGCGGTCGGTGCAGCTGTTGTCAGCGCCGATCCGCTGTTCGGCGCGGTTGTCGGCGCGGCAGGCAATGTCCTGTACTGCAAGACACAAAACAACTGTAGGTAATACCGGGTTTTCCGGGGCGCGTGTCGCCCCGACCGTCATCGCGCATCACGCCGTCGTGGGGAACGTTCCCTACGGCGGCGTTTTGCGTTCTCAGAACATCAAGACAAAGGACGTTCCATGTTTAACAAGATCCTGATCGCCAACCGGGGCGAGATCGCCTGCCGGGTCATCAAGACAGCACGCAAGATGGGTATCGGCACCGTTGCCATTTATTCGGACGCAGACAAGAACGCCTTGCATGTGTCGATGGCGGATGAATCGGTGCATATCGGCCCGCCACCTGCGAACCAGTCCTATATCGTGATCGACAAGGTCATGGATGCCATCCGTCAAAGCGGGGCGCAGGCGGTGCATCCTGGTTATGGCTTCCTGTCGGAAAACTCGAAATTCGCCGAGGCGCTTGAGGCCGAAGGCGTCGCTTTTGTTGGCCCGCCGGTTCGGGCAATCGAAAGCATGGGCGACAAGATCACCTCGAAGAAGATCGCACAAGAAGCGGGTGTTTCTACCGTTCCCGGTTACATGGGTCTGATCGAGGACGCCGATGAGGCCGTCAAGATTTCCAACGAAATCGGCTATCCTGTCATGATCAAGGCCAGCGCCGGCGGCGGCGGCAAAGGTATGCGGATCGCTTGGAATGATGAAGAGGCGCGCGAAGGCTTCCAGTCGTCTAAGAACGAGGCGGCAAACTCGTTCGGTGATGACCGTATCTTTATTGAAAAATTCGTGACCCAGCCGCGTCACATCGAAATTCAGGTCCTTTGCGACAGCCATGGCAACGGCATTTATCTGGGCGAACGTGAATGCTCGATCCAGCGTCGGAACCAGAAAGTGGTCGAAGAGGCACCGTCGCCGTTCCTGGACGAGGCGACCCGTAAGGCGATGGGCGAACAGGCCGTGGCACTGGCCAAGGCCGTGGACTATGCCAGCGCCGGTACGGTTGAATTCATCGTCGATGGCGAAAAGAACTTCTATTTCCTGGAAATGAACACGCGTCTTCAGGTGGAACACCCGGTCACCGAACTGATCACCGGTGTCGATCTGGTTGAGCAGATGATCCGAGTGGCGGCGGGTGAAAAGCTGTCGATCACACAGGACGACGTGACCCTGACCGGCTGGGCCATCGAAAACCGCCTGTATGCCGAAGATCCGTATCGCGGCTTCCTACCGTCGATTGGTCGTCTGACCCGCTATCGTCCGCCGCAAGAGATTGCCTCTGGTCCGCTGTTGGTGAACGATAAATGGCAAGGTGAAGCGCCCGAAGGTGAAGCCGCCGTGCGCAACGACACCGGCGTCTATGAAGGCGGCGAGATCAGCATGTACTATGACCCGATGATCGCCAAACTGTGCACCTGGGCCCCGACCCGCGAGGCGGCGATTGAGGCGATGCGCGTAGCGCTGGACAGCTTTGAGGTCGAAGGCATCGGCCACAACCTGCCATTCCTGTCGGCTGTGATGGACCATCCGAAATTCGTCAGCGGGGACATGACCACGGCCTTTATCGCCGAGGAATATCCCGACGGTTTCGAAGGCGTTGAACTGTCCGAGGCCGACTTGCGCCGCATCGCGGCTTCCTGCGCAGCCATGCACCGCGTGGCCGAGATTCGCCGCACCCGCGTTTCTGGCCGGATGGACAATCACGAACGCAAGGTCGGCTCTGATTGGGTCGTCACACTGCAAGGGCAGGAATATGCAGTTGAGATTGATGCGGATCGCGATGGGTCATCCGTGACGTTTTCAGACGGTACCACCGTGCGGGTCACTTCGGACTGGACGCCGGGCGATCACTTGGCGGTGCTGGACGTCGATGGCAGCCCGCTGGTTCTGAAAGTCGGAAAAATCTCGGGCGGGTTCCGTATTCGCAACCGGGGCGCAGACCTCAAGGTCCATGTCCGCACGACGCGTCAGGCCGAGCTGGCGCGTATGATGCCCGAAAAGCTGCCGCCGGATACTTCGAAAATGCTGCTGTGCCCGATGCCCGGCCTGATCGTGAAGATCGATGTCGAAGTAGGGCAGGAAGTGCAGGAAGGTCAGGCGCTGTGCACTGTTGAGGCGATGAAGATGGAAAACATCCTGCGCGCCGAGAAGAAAGGTGTCGTGTCCAAAGTCAACGCAGGCCCCGGCGACAACCTGGCCGTGGACGACGTGATCATCGAGTTCGAGTGATCATGATCGCGTTTTCACCATATCTCCGTGGTTTCCCGGCGGTTCGCGCCGGGAGCTTTGGGCGTGGCGAAAGCGCTCAGCCGCCCTCGCGTCGTTCGCGGATTTCGCGTTCGCGCAGGGGCGTTTTATCGATGGAACGGCCGATTTCACGTGTGCTCCACGGCGAAGGTTTGCGCAGTTTGACCACGCCGTCCTTGTCGACGAACACCATCTGGAAGCCGCGCGGGCGCAATTGTGACCGGATCGGAGATCGGGCGGACGGATCGGTATCGGTCAGCACGACTACATCCCGGTCGCGCATGGCCTCTTCGCCTTCCAAAAGCATGTCGATTTGCTGCCGGAAACGCGGATCGGCAGGCGTATCAGCAAAGACGACGATGGGCCGGTTGACCCATAAGTATTCGCTCAGCTCGCTATCACCAGCGGGGCGGACAAAATCTTCATCGGCGGGCGCAGACCCATCTGCCGCCATGGCGACCAGCGGGAATAGTGCCGAGAAAACAAGGGCAAGCGTTCGTGTCATAGGGCCTCCTGTTCGTTTGAATATAGCCTCTGCGCCGGTGAATGCGACTGGCGAAATGCACGCAGGCTTCAAAATAACGCGTTTACACCTGCCGCGACGCGCGGCACCGAACGTTAAAACGCGCAGGCAATGCCTGTTCGCGACCCGAATTGAGAAAAGGAATACGCAATGACTGATACGAAAGACTGGCAGGCGCTGGCCGAGAAAGAGCTGCGCGGACGCCCGTTGGACGACCTGACCAAAGAGACTTTGGAAGGTATTGACGTCAAACCTCTTTACACGCAGGAAGACACCGCTGAGCTGCCGCATATGGGATCGTTGCCGGGGTTCGGGCCGTTCACGCGCGGTGTGAAGGCGACCATGTATGCGGGCCGCCCTTGGACGATCCGCCAATATGCGGGTTTCTCGACCGCCGAAGAATCGAACGCGTTCTATCGCCGCAATCTGGCCGCCGGTCAGCAGGGTGTGTCGGTTGCCTTCGATTTGGCGACACACCGCGGCTATGACAGTGACCACCCGCGCGTGGTTGGTGACGTGGGCAAGGCCGGTGTGGCCATCGACAGTGTTGAGGACATGAAGATCCTGTTTGACGGCATTCCGTTGGACAAGGTCTCGGTCTCGATGACGATGAACGGCGCTGTGATCCCTATTCTGGCAAGCTTCATCGTTGCGGGTGAAGAGCAGGGGCACGACAAATCTGTTCTGTCCGGCACCATTCAGAACGACATTCTGAAAGAGTTCATGGTGCGCAACACCTATATCTACCCGCCAGAACCCTCCATGAAGATCATCTCGGACATCATTGAATTCACATCGAATGAGATGCCGAAATTCAATTCGATCTCGATCTCTGGCTACCACATGCAAGAGGCCGGGGCGAACCTTGTGCAAGAGCTGGCCTATACGCTGGCTGATGGTCGTGAGTATGTGCGGGCTGCAACTCAGGCCGGAATGGACGTGGACAAGTTTGCTGGGCGTCTGTCGTTCTTCTTTGCCATCGGCATGAACTTCTTCATGGAGATCGCCAAACTGCGCGCCGCGCGTACGCTGTGGCACCGGGTGATGACGGATTTTGGCGCGAAATCCGAACGCTCCAAAATGCTACGAACTCATTGCCAGACTTCGGGCGTGTCGCTGCAGGAACAGGACCCGTATAACAACGTGATCCGCACCGCCTATGAGGCGATGAGCGCGGTTCTAGGCGGTACCCAGTCTCTGCACACAAACGCGCTGGACGAGGCGATTGCGCTGCCCACTGATTTCTCGGCCCGTATCGCGCGGAACACGCAGCTGGTTCTGCAAGAGGAAACCGGTGTGACCGATGTGGTCGATCCGCTGGCCGGTTCGTATTACATCGAAAGCCTGACCAACGAGTTGATCGAAAAAGCCTGGGCCTTGATGGAAGAGGTCGAGGAAATGGGCGGCATGACCAAGGCCGTTGCCAGCGGTATGCCCAAGCTGCGGATCGAGGAAAGCGCCGCCCGCCGTCAGGCCATGATTGACCGGGGTGACGAGGTGATCGTCGGCGTCAACAAGTACCGCAAGGAACAGGAAGACCCGATCGACATTCTGGACGTCGACAATGTGGCCGTGCGCGAAGCTCAGGTCGCGCGATTGGAACGTATCCGTGCAACCCGTGACGAAGCCGCCTGTCAAACGGCACTGGATGCTCTGACCAAGACCGCCCGCGAGGGTGGAAACCTGCTGGCTGCTGCCGTTGAGGCCGCCCGCGCCCGTGCATCCGTAGGAGAGATCAGCATGGCAATGGAGAAAGAATTCGGTCGCCACCGCGCCGAAGTGAAAACGCTGGCCGGTGTCTATGGCGCGGCCTACGAAGGCGATGAAGGCTTTGCAGCGATCCAGAAATCCATCGAAGAATTTGCCGAGGCCGAAGGCCGCCGTCCACGCCTGCTTGTGGTCAAGATGGGGCAGGACGGGCATGACCGCGGTGCCAAGGTGATCGCAACGGCCTTTGCAGATATCGGCTTTGATGTGGACGTTGGCCCGCTGTTCCAGACGCCCGCCGAGGCTGCCCAGGATGCAGTGGACAACGACGTGCATGTCATCGGTATCTCGTCGCAGGCAGCGGGTCATAAAACATTGGCACCGCAACTGGTCGAAGAGCTGAAGAAAGCCGGTGCCGAGGATATTCTTGTTATCTGCGGCGGGGTGATCCCGCAGCAGGATTATCAATTCCTCTATGATCACGGCGTCAAAGCGATCTTTGGCCCGGGCACCAATATCCCAGAAGCCGCTCAGGACATCCTGCGCCTGATCGGTGAAGCGAAAGGCTGAGGCTTTCAAAGATTTTCGTCGAAAAATCTTGTGATCCACCGCCTTTAGGGAAAACATGCGACCAGATCCGAAAGGGTCTGGTCGTTTTTCATAGGAGGCACCGCGTGTTACTGGATCATCTGGCCGTTGCGGGTGAAACGCTCGAAGAAGCGTCTGCCCATGTCGAACAGGCATTGGGAGTACCGCTGCAGGACGGCGGCAAGCATGAAAGATTCGGCACATATAACCGCTTGTTGGGGTTGCGAGACGGCTTGTATCTTGAGGCCATCGCGATTGACCCACAGGCACCGAATCCGCAAAGAACCAGATGGTTCGATCTGGACCGGTTCAAGGGCGCGCCGCGCCTTACCAACTGGATATGCCGGGTCCCGGACATTTCAGCCTCGTTGACCGTGTTTCCGGATGGGGTGGGCCACCCGATCGACCTGGCCCGCGGGGCGTTACGCTGGCAAATGGCGGTTCCGCCAAACGGGCGTCTGCCCTTCGACAATCTGTTCCCGGCGCTTATTCAGTGGCACGGAGATTTGCATCCGGCAAATATGCTGCAGGATAGCGGCTGCCGTTTGCGTCGATTGGTGGTTTTTCACCCGGACGCGCTGGAGCTAGCCAAGCTGCTAGGCAAAATGGACGCTGTGGTATTCGACACAGGCCCGGCCGCATTGCAGGCAGAGTTCGAAACACCGCATGGGAAACGCGTTTTGGAATGAAAATCAGACAAGCCAAAGCTGCGGATGCCAAAGAGATAGCTGCGATCACCAATACAATCATCCGCGACACGTTGGTAACCTTCACAACCGACGAACGCAGCGTGGACAGCATTGCACGTGACATCGAAGCGCGTGGTCCGGCCTATCTTGTGGCGGAACAGGACGATCAGATTCTTGGGTTTGCCACCTATGGTCCGTTTCGATCCGGTCCGGGATACGCGCAGTGCCGCGAGCTGACCATCCAACTGGCCATTGACGCGCGCGGACAAGGTACGGGGGGCGCTTTGATGCGGGCGCTTGAGGCCGCCGCCCGGGCAGAGGGAACTTATGCGCTGGTGGCGGGGATTTCTTCGGCAAATCCGGGGGCAGTTTCTTTTCACGCGGCTGTGGGCTTTGTCGAAGTCGGACGCATGCCCGAGGTTGGGTTCAAGTGGGGGAAACGTCTGGACCTTGTGCTGATGCAGAAAATTCTTGCCACAGACGGTTTGGTTGCACCTGACAGTCCCGATTTGGGACGCTAGGGTGCGCTCATGTCGATCTGGATCCGTATATCCGATGCGCTAAGCGCGCTTGCCCAGGGTGAAAGCCTTACCGCAGTCTTTGAAAAGCTGCGCTCGCCGCCTGAACGGTCGGTGGCCTTCACCATCGCCGTGATCGCATTGGGCGCGAAAATGGCCAAGGCTGACGGGCAAGTGACGCGAGATGAAGTTACGGCGTTTCGCGACGTGTTCCAGATTGCCCGCGATGACGAGGAAGGCGCGGCGCGCGTGTTCAACATGGCCCGCACGGATGTTGCGGGTTATCAGGATTACGCCCGTAAGATCGCGCGCATGTTTTCCGAAGACAGCAACACGCTGTGCGATTTGATGGAGGGGTTGTTCCACATCGCCATGGCGGACGGGTTCTATCACCCCAACGAAAACGAGTTTCTGGAAGAGGTCAGTCATATTTTCGGCCAGACCGATGCGCAGTTCATGGCCTTGCGTGCCCGTTTTGTGCCTGATGCGCCCAATGATCCCTACACGGTTCTTGGGGTGCCACGGGACATGCCGTTACCCGATATTCGTAAGGTCTGGCGGCAACTTGTGCGCGAAACACATCCCGATGCGATGTTGGCACGTGGTGTCCCAGAAGAGGCCGTACGTTTGGCTGAAAAGAAGATGATCGACATAAACCGCGCCTGGGACGAAATCAACGGCGCGCAGGCCTGAGGCATGCGCCTCGCGACTTATAACATCGAGTGGTTCGCCAATCTGTTTGATCGTCATGACGAACTGGTCGCTGATGACAGTTGGTCAGGTCGCCATGATGTCACGAAAGCGCAGCAGATCGAGGCTATCGCCAAGGTTCTGACGGCGATCGATGCGGATGCTGTGCTGGTTGTCGAAGCACCAAACACAGGGAAATCTCAGAACACGGTCCGCGCGCTACAAAACTTTGCCGAGACATTCGATCTGCGCGCCAGCGAAGCCGTGATGGGATTTGCCAACGATACGCACCAAGAACTGGCCTTGTTGTACGACCCGCGCGTTCTGACGGTGCGACATGATCCAAAAGACGGAGGGCAACGGGCTCCGCGTTTCGATCAGGTGTTTCACATCGACCTCGATATCGACGCAACCGAGGATCAGGTGCAGTTTTCCAAGCCGCCTATGGAATTGGCAGTTGAAACCAAGGCAGGCGAACGGTTCCGTCTTATTGGCGCGCATCTGAAGTCAAAGGCGCCTCATGGGGCGGAAACCCGCGATGCGGCGATCCGCATCTCGATCGCCAATCGTCGGAAACAGCTGGCTCAGGCGATCTGGCTGAGCAGGCGGATCAAGGCGCATCTGGCGGCTGATGAACAGTTGATCTTAATGGGCGATCTGAACGATGGTCCGGGGCTGGACGAATTCGAAAACTTGTTTGGTCGCTCATCGGTTGAAATCCTGCTGCAATCGGGGTTGTTCGACCCCCACGCGGATACGGCCTTTGGGTCAGAACCGGGTGAACGCCCGTCGACCGCGCGCTTTTATCGGCCCCAAGATCGCGGGTATCTTGAGGCGTTGCTGGACTATATTATGATCAGCGATGGGTTAAAGGATCGTCGCCCGGACTGGCGCATATGGCATCCGTTTCGCGATCCGGCTTGCCGTGATGCGCAGGATCTACATGCAGCGTTGCTAACCGCGTCTGACCATTTCCCTGTCACTCTGGATATCGAGCTGTGATCTTTCAACCGCGTTTCAGTTGCCCTATATTTTCGATATGAAACGTTTCATTCCAATCTGCGCGTTGACCGTCACTATGGCCCTTCCGGCTTTTGCCGAGGAAGAGGGGAACAAATCCCTGATAGAGCAGGGGGCAGAGCTGTTCTTTGAAGGCTTGCGCCAGGAGATGGAGCCTGCATTGGATGAACTGCTGGGCCTGGCCGAACAGTTTGGCCCTGCAATGCAGTCATTTATTGCGGAAATGGGGCCCGCCTTGGCCGAGATGGCAGATGAGATTGAGGATTGGAGCGCCTATGAAGCACCCGAGATCCTGCCTAACGGCGATATAATTATCCGCAAAAAGCCGCCGCAGGACCCAGAGATACAGCCAGAGATCCCTGAAGGCCCGCCCGAGGGCGAAACCGAGATTTGATATCTAGCCCCGGATGATGACGCGAGTCTCGGATTTCAAAGCGTTGCCGAGTGACTTTAGCCGTGCCTCGGCCACTTCGTTGAACAGGGGGCGTGCTGCAGTTGGCAAGAACAGGTCCAGTTGTTGCTTCTTGGGGTAAAATTTCAAAGTCGCCATCGGCGCATCGTTCTGCATCCACAGCATAGCACCAAACCGCATGGCCTTTCCCAAAATCTCGGCCTGTTTCTGGTCTTTCTCGTCTAGGAGTTCGTACAGTGCGGTGAACCGGTTGCCCTCGCGTTTGTTGCGATACCGGTGTTGCAGAGCCAGCCCGATATAAACTCGCTCCGAGTGCTTCAAGCCGCCCAGATTGGCACGTGTGACGTTGTCAAAGCAGACCTCTGCCCGATAGTCGGGATGCGCGCGCCAGCTGACATCGTGCAAAAGACAGGCCGCCTTGACCAGGCGAATGCGTGCTGCGGGGGCTGACTTGAACAGCGGCATGACGAAATCGAGAAGGTGCTTTCCAAAACCGGGCAGGCGGGCGTCTTTGGCTTCGGAAAAGCGGCAGGCTTCGATCAACGGATCGCGGTCCCGCAGGTTCTGCGGCATCTGTTCGTAAAGCAGACCCTCGCGGATGCCATAGCTGGAAATGGCGATATCCTTGGGTTTGAACGTGCGGATCAAGCGTGCCAGCACATCCATTGCATAGGGGATCAGCGCCATCCGCGATCCCGACACACCGGCCTTGCTGCGCAGCTTTTCCGGGTCACCTTTTTCGATGAATTTAATAGTTTCGCGTACCTGCTTGGTGGTCATGCGATACTCATGTAGCACGTTCAGGGGGTAACCACGGCGCAGCATGTCCAGACGTGCAAAGGCCCGCCAGCTGCCACCCACAAGGAACAGGCGATCGCGTTGCGGCCCCATCTGGTCGCGCAGATCCTCCATCGTGACCTTGATGTGCGCCTTGCGCGCACGCCGCCCACCTTTGATGTCCCGCAGTTTCAGCGGCCCCAGCGCCGAGGTCAGACGCCGACCGACACCGCCGTCTCCAATCTCGGCCAATTCCATTGAGGACCCGCCGATGTCACAGATCAGGCCATATGCGCCGGGCCACCCAAGCAGGACACCCTGCGCGGAAAGGCGAGCTTCCTCATCGCCGTTGATGACCGATACGGTCAGGCCGGTTTCGGCTTTGACCTCGGCGCAAAACTCGGGGCCATCCTCGGCCTCGCGCACGGCTGCGGTGGCGACGACATGCAGGCCAGGCAGGCCAAGGTCATCGGAGAGTTGGGCAAACCGGCCTAAAGCGGCCAGAGCGCGCTGGCGACCCGTTGGATTAAGCCGCCCTGTGTCTGACAGGCCCGCGCCCAGCTCGCACATCACTTTTTCATTGTAGAAATAGGCCGGTGAGCGCGCGGCACCGTCAAAGATCACCATCCGGACAGAGTTCGATCCGACGTCAACCACGCCCACGCGTGACAGAGCTCGGGCTTGGGGGCCATCAAAGAGGGGCTTTCCGAACGGACCCCAGTCAGGGATTTCGGTAACGACAGTCTGATCCATGTCTCTTCCAGATATTCCGCGTGCAGAATGCGAGATGACCCGGCGTGGGTCAATTCCCAGATTGGATATCATCCAAATCTGCGCTCAAAACACGCACCGCCAAGGCGCGGGTAATGTCGCGCTTTTCCGATAGGGCAAGCTGGTCCAGTTGCGCCACCACACTGGCGGCAGTTTCAAAGCGCCGGTCCATATGTTTGACCAGATAGGCGATGACTTCGGGGCTGGGGTTCAACTGCCGATCCACGAACAGCTTGGCCAGTACCGCGCCCAGCAATGCGTCATCCGGCGGGTCAAGCGCTACGTGATGCGCGCCCTCGATTCGGCTTTGGAGATCGGGCAGCGGAAGTTGCCAGAAATTAGGGGCCAGCCGTCCAGTCATGAGAAGGGCGTTGCCTTCGGCCAACACAAGATTGTGCAGGTGAAACAGCGTTTTTTGTTGTTCTAAGTCGTCCGCGATCGTCGGGGCGTCTTCGACCGCGACAGCTGCGCGTGCCAGATCCGGCACATCCTCGTGACGCACATCCGCGGCCTGAATGATCCGACCACCGGTTTCCGCCGCCCAGACATGTGCCAGATGGGTTTTGCCTGCACCCGCAGGGCCGCTCAGGACCAGTTTGTTGCCCGGCCAGGACGTGGCCGAGATCATTGCAACCGCAAGTGCATTCGCGGGAGAGACGAAAAAATCCTCACGCCCCAGCGCGGTTTTGGCCGGAAGATCAAAGCTTAGCTGAAGGGCCATCTTAGAGGTCTTCCTGATCCGCGCTTTCGAGGCCGGTATATAGACGGCTGCCCAGATAGACCGATGTTGCGTACCGCGCCAGCACGCCCAGTGCGGCAGCAACAGGCACAGCGATCAGCATTCCGACAAAGCCGAACAAGGCGCCGAATACTGACAGCGCCAGCAGCAACCATACTGGGTGCAAACCCACTGAGCTACCTACCAGCTTTGGCGTCAGGAAATTGCCTTCGGTTACCTGACCCAGCGCAAAGATCCCGGCAACCAGACCGATCTGCGCCCAATCCCCCCAGAACTGGAACAGCGCCAAACCAATTGCCAGCGTGCCGCCGATCAGGGCGCCGAGGTAGGGAATAAACGTGACCAGACCCGCAATGAAACCGACGATCAGCCCGAACTGCAGGCCGACCGCCATCAGCGCCACGGCGTAATATGTGCCAAGGATCAGGCAGACCGTGCCCATGCCGCGAACGAATGAGGCCAGAACCGCGTCAATTTCACCGGCCAGGCGTTTGATCGTGGGGGCGTGATCGCGAGGCAGCAGATCCCCGATCCGGGCGATCATGCGATCCCAGTCCAGCAGCATGTAGACAGCCACAACCGGAACAATAACCAACAGAACCACGACGTTTATCGCCGAACCCAATGAGGCAGCGACGGATTGCAAGACATCGCCTGTTTTGGATTTCAGCGTTTCACCCAGTGAGACGAGGAATTGGTGCGAATTGGATTCGCGGTCAAGAAGCGACGGGAACTGTTGTTCGATAAAGCTGCGCAGTTGTTGGAACAGGCTTGGCATAACTTCGACCAGTTCGATCAACTGGGTAATCAGCGCGGGAACAACCATCAGGATCGCCAGAGCAAAGCCCAGAATGCCGACAACTGTGATGATCGCCGTGGCCGCCATGCGCGACAGGCCCAGATTTTCCAAACGATCTGCGAGCGGATCAAGGAAATAGGCGATCGCACCGCCAATTACAAACGGTAGTAAAACGTCGCCAAGTGCCCATAGGCAAAGCACAAAAATGACAGCCGCGACGCCCCAGTATCTGAGTTGATCCTTTACCGGCAAGGCCATGCTCGTCCCCTTGTTCTTGGCTCTTACTGGTGTTCTTGGCGTAAGCGGCCACGTGATGCAAGCGGTTCATGCCATGGAAATTTCCAAGGATTATGAGCTGAGCGTCCCAAGCTCGGGTGTATCGACGGTGGCATTTTCATCGGGCCAGTTGGTGCGCCAGATTTCGGCGGACCAATGTCCGCAATGAACAGATGGTCGATCAAAGCCGGGCAGGGGCGGCAGTAGCGGTTCAACGATCACGTCATGACGCGGAACTGCGAAATATGGGAAGGAATAGCGTTCTTTGCCAGATTTATTGACCACCCGATGCGGAGTGGATTTAAGCTGTCCGCCGGACCAAAGCTCAAGCATGTCGCCGATATTCACGATAAACCCGCCGGGTGGGCAATCCGGGGTGATCCATCCGCCACCGCGGGTCTGCACTTCTAGCCCGCCAACGGGGTCGGGGGCGATAATCGTCAGGGCATCCGTGTCCTTGTGGGGATGAATGCCAAAGCCTTCCTCATCCGCTGCCTGCGGCGGATAGTGCAACAGCGTCATGTTTGTCATGGGGGTGGCAAAGGCCGCTTTCAGGACGTTGGGCTTCAGACTCAGCCCAATTTCAAGCGCGCCCAGCAGCAGTTCGGCCACGTGGTCCAGTTGCGACCAATACTCCAATATCACTTCGCGCGCGCCCTGTACTTCAGTTGGCCAGAGGTTCGGGCCATAAAGTGCACAGTCATCGCGAACCGGGTCGTCCTCGGAAACTTCGAAATGCAGCTTGTAACCTTCGTATTTGTCCGCTTTGCCCGAGCCATCATTGGGCGTGAAGAAACCCATGGGGATATATCCGCGATAGTTGTCGCGGGTGATCGCCTGATCCCACTTGCTCTGTTCATCGATGTCAAAGATCGCGCGCGTCTTGGCGCGGACCTGATTAACGGTGTCAGGTGAAACCCCAGTGCCTGTGATGGAGAGAAAGCCGATGTCGGTGCAGGCGTCCAATATCCGCTGAACGGTTGCGTCATGGTCCGGATGGGCCGTGTCTTTCAGTGGAGAGATGTCGATCGTCGGGATTGATTGCATCAGTGAATCCTCACGCCTTGCCGGTCCAGTTCCGCGTGAACAGGGGCAAGGTTCATCGCGTGTAGGTCCTGGTTGCCTTTCAGCGACAGGGCCGCGGCAATTCCTGCACCCTGTCCCATGACCGCGCAACAGGCCATGTTGCGCGTTGCGGCGTGGGCCACCTTGTCCGCACCGTGCGAACGGCCCGCGACCAGCAAGCCTTTGATGCCCTTTGGTAGCATCGAGCGATAGGGCACCTGCATATACCGCCCCGTGGTCGGCAGGATCAGTATGCCATAGCCATCGATGAATTCGGGGTAGATGCCGATCGTATCTTCGAACCGGCCCTGATGGCGGGCATCATCTTCGGTCATGTTATAGGCTGCGTCGATCTTGCGTGTGTCACGGATGCCGATGGTCATACCGAAATTTCGCAACCGAGCATTCTCACAACCTGGCATGAACCGGCGCAGCGCTTCGATGGCCAGCATGGATTGGCGGCGGCCTTCAATCTCGCCCTTCGTCAGACTGTCGGGGTCGGTCCCGTCGATTTCGCCCAGATGGATGAGGTTCATGTAAGTGAGCTCGCCCGTGTCGTGCATTGCGCCCCATGTGCCCGCGATGGTGTTCAGATGCGGCGGGATCAGGCCCTGATCGATGGCCTGCTGGAACGGCTTGTGCACGAAGGGAGAGAACATGTCGTCTTCTTTGCCCGAAGTTTCGATGTTCCACTCGCCGCCGCCGCCCCAATCCTTGTAGGTCTGCGGATCGGCTTTGACACCTTCCATGAACGCGCGCTTGTCGACACCGGCCAGATGGAACATGACCGAGGCGGCCATCATGTCTTCGCGGGCGGTTTTGTGGGTTGGCGCGCCTGCGCGGTGGGCTACATCGGCGTCGCCGGTGGCGTCGATCACAACCTTGGCCAGAATCGCTTCGCGCCCAGCTTTGGATTCAGTGATGATGCCGGTGATCCGGTCACCTTCCATGATCGGAGCGACGAATTGCCGGTGCAGCATTGGATGAACGCCTGCCTCTTCAACCAGCTTGTCGGCCACTAGCTTAAAACCCTCGCTGTCCAATTCATAGCTCAGCGACTGGCTTTCGGGCACCGCGGCGCCCATGTCCTTAGCACGGGTCTCGAACTCCATGCCGATGCCACCAGCCTCGACCGTCTGTTCGTGGCGGTACCAGGCAAAGCCCTCAACACCCACGGCGGTGATATTGCCACCCATACAGCCAAAGCGGTCGACCAACGAAACCTCAACACCGGCGCGCGCCGCAGCCAGCGCGGCGGCCAGTCCGGCTGGGCCTGATCCAACAATAAGAACGTCCGTTTGGTGTACCACGGGAATCTTACGAGCGGGTTCCTGAATGGTCTGCATGGGTGCCCCTTGGAATTACATTTCCGTCACAATCGAAGTCTCTGACTGGCGGGTCAATCAAAAAACCGACTGACCCGAGGTCGCAAAATAACCAATGCATGATTGCCCCCGGCGGGGCTTTGGCATAAGCAACTTTGAAGTCCAAATTCACCTTCAAAGGTTCACCAATGCGCCTCAGCCGTTACTTTCTGCCCGTTCTCAAGGAAAACCCCTCCGAGGCCCAGATCGTCAGCCACCGGCTGATGCTGCGCGCCGGGATGATCAAGCAAGCTTCAGCCGGAATTTACTCCTGGCTGCCGCTGGGTTTCAAAGTGCTGCGCAAGCTGGAAAATATCATCCACGAAGAGCAGGCGCGCGCTGGCCATATCGCGATCCAGATGCCCATCATCCAATCGGCTGACCTGTGGCGCGAATCCGGGCGGTATGATGACTACGGTCAGGAAATGCTGCGCATGAAGGACCGGCATGACCGAGATATGCTGTTCACCCCAACAGCCGAGGAACTGGTCACCGACATCTTCCGCGGTCATGTGAGCAGCTACAAAGACCTGCCGCTGACTTTGTACCAAATCCAATGGAAGTTCCGCGATGAGATCCGCCCCCGTTTTGGTGTGATGCGCGGACGCGAATTCTACATGAAGGACGGCTACAATTTCGACCTGACCAAAGAGGATTCGCTGCACTCCTACAATCGCCATCTGGTCACCTATCTGCGCACCTATGAGCGCATGGGCCTGCAAGCCATCCCGATGCGCGCCGATTCCGGCCCCATCGGTGGCGACAACACGCACGAGTTCCTCGTTCTGGCTGATACCGGTGAATCTGAGGTGTTCTATGACAGCGCAGTCACCGACCTGACCTTTGGTGACCGTCAGATCGACTACGACAGCCCCGAGCAGTGCCAGGCCATTCTTGAGGAGTTCACCTCGAAATACGCCCGCACCGATGAGACCCATGACGAGGCGCTGTTCAATCAGGTCCCCGAGGAGCGTCGCCGCGTGGCGCGTGGGATCGAGGTTGGCCAGATCTTCTACTTCGGCACCAAGTATTCCGAAGCCATGGGTGCAACTGTTCAAGGCCCCGACGGAAAGCCGGTTCCGGTTCACATGGGCAGCCACGGTATCGGCGTCAGCCGCCTGATCGGCGCGATCATCGAAGCCAGCCATGACGACAAGGGCATCATCTGGCCCGAAGGCGTGACGCCGTTCCATTGCGGTATCGTCAACCTGAAACAGGGTGATGACGAGGCCGACGCCGCCTGTAACAAGATTTACGGCGCGCTGACTGCGCTGGGCCTCGACCCATTGTATGATGACCGTAAGGAACGGGCAGGGGGCAAGTTCGCCACCATGGACCTGATCGGTCTGCCGTGGCGTATCACCGTTGGCCCGCGCGGTCTAAAAAACGGTGTGGTTGAACTGACCTGCCGCCGCACAGGCGAAAGCGAGGAGTTGCCGCCCGAGGCCGCCGTTACCAAGATCGCCGAGATCTATGAGCGCATCGCCTGATACCTCTGACGCGCCGCTGATCTCGGTCATCACCGCGACTTATGACCTGCTGTCGCAAGGGCGGAAGGACAGTTTTCGCGAGGTGATCGAGTGCATGGCCCGTCAGAATTGCGACAGGGCTGAGCACGTCATTCAGGATGGGGCATCGAGTGATGGCACAGTCGAGTTTCTACAGGACCTGACTGCGGACGCACCGCGCACCCGGCTGTTCAGCGAACCGGATACCGGTTTGTATGACGCGATGAACAAGGGCGCGCAGGCAGCGCGTGGAAAATATCTGTTGTTCCTGAACTCGGATGACTCGCTGGCGTCCGACGATATTTTGGACGTCGTCGCTGATCGGCTTGAGGCGACACAGCCGGATTTTCTGTTCGGCTCGACCCTGCGCCGGTTCGAGGATGGATCAGAAAGCCGAGAGAAACGGATGTCGCTGACAGCGATTCTGCAGCGGATGCCGTTCTGCCATAACTCGGTGTTGCTGAAGCGGGATGTGTTTTTGGCGCTGGGCGGGCATGACACTCAATTTAGTGTCGCGGCCGATTACGATCTGATGCTGCGCCTTTTGACCGAAGGGTATCAGGGCGAGCGCATTGACGACCCGATATCTATGTTCTGGGGCAGGGGTGCTACGAGCGACGATGTCGCAACAGCGGAAGACTACGCCCGTGTCTGGATGAATTACTACGGCGGTTACAGGTCGACCGATAGTCTGACACAATCCGATTTCGTTCGGTATTACCAACGTGGTCACATGCCCGCGGCACTGATCCTTGAGCGAATGTTAAAGCCCGGCACGTCGGATGCCATCAAAGCCGCCGCGCGCCACAGTCTGTGGAAGACCACACGCCGATCCGTTCAGTTCTGGCGCAGCTTTTAGGCGCGTCAGACCGTCGGTCGGGCAGTCAGAACATCTCCGTTGGCCTCATGGCCCCGTGCCACGACGATCGGACGGCCCAGCTGTCGCACCAGATCCCTGAATTCAAGGCCCAGGAAACGCAGACCGCAAACCCGGTCTCCGGTGGTTTGATCGGTGATGCACATCCGTCCATCCCGGAACGCCAGACAATATCCCTTGTCGTTCAGGATGTCGGTCAGACCAGCCCAGCTTGCCGCGCTGGCAAAGACCGGAAGGATGGTTGCGCGCAGAAGAACTGCGGATTCACAATCCAGTTCTGTTGATGTTTGTCGGACCGAAAATGCGTCCGGTTGTTCAGTTTCAATTCGAATACTCATGAGCGACCCCCGCTCTGTAAAATGAATTCCCCCATAGTCAGGGTGACAAAGTTTCCAAAAATAAGCAAAACGCGAAATAAAATTGCGCTAAAAATGTTGCATTTTGAGGTCAGTTTGCCTCGCCATGCTCACATTAACTTCATACCTGAAACAATACCGGGCTGTCTGTGAAGAGCGTCACAACCGGCGGTATATTTTAATGGCGGATGATCTCCTTAAGTTCGAGTGTCCGTTTGACCGGTGGGGTTGCTGATTCGCAATTTCGGGGCTTTGAGAGCGAATTTGACCGCGCCGAAATTGCTGATAAACCGGGCAAAACGATGAAAGGGCCCGCGCTGTGCTGAGTTTCGCGACCGTCGTGTATTCCAAGGACTTCCCCCTGCTGGAACTTCAGGCGCTGTCTTTTGCCCGTTTTGTCGATCCGGACATAGTTTCGTCGATTCACGTGATCATGAATGACTGCGATGAAGATACGCTCAGGGCAAAAATTGAACCCCTATTGGCTTCATACGGCCCACTGCGATCCAAGGTTCAGGTCCTGGGCGGCGATGACCTGTTGTTGCAGTCCGGCCAGTACGCGCGGCGATCCTTGTCGGATCGGATCCTGATCGAAAACCGGTTTCGTATTCCAGGCATTCGCAGGCAGGGGTGGCGCGGGTCCAACGGGTATCGCAGTCAGCAAGTTCTGAAGCTGGGTGCCGCGCGCGTTGCGGCGTCCGAGAACATGGTTATCCTTGACACCAAGAACGTCTTTCTGCGCAGCTTTGACCCGACTGAGTTCTTTGCTGACAATGGTGCGGCGCGTATCGCTTTCATCGACGTCCAAAGCGATTACCACCGCAATTGGCTGGTCGAGAGTCTTGATGCGCTGGGCGCGTCAGGTACCGACCTTAAAGGGTTAAGGACCACGACATTTGCGACCCCTTTCGCGATGCGCCGATCCTTGGCCTTGGCGCTGTTGGACGAGATCAATGATCGCTACGGTTCGGTTCAGGCGCTGTTCGGATCGCGCAGGCGACCGTCCGAGTTCATGTTGCTGAATGCGTTCTGCCTCAAATCGCCGGATGGCTATGCACAGTGGTTCGAGGACCACGCGCAATGCAATATCGGGCTCTGGCCGACCTATTCGCCCGAGGAAATGGCATCGCAGTTGGCGATGCTGGATGATCCCGCTGCATTGACGTTGGGTCTGCATAACCGCGCCTTGTCGCTGTTGCCCGGCGATCTGCGGGATCGTGTGTTTTCCGAGTTGGAAGACAGGGGTATTTGTACCCGACCGCGCGCCGAAGAGGTGCTAAACCGCGCGGCAACGCTGACCGGCTGACAACCGGCTTGACCATCCGGTGAAATGCCGAAAGGGTCGCGACAACAAAATAACCGGAGCAGGCATGGCCAGAACACCCCCGCCCTTTGCCCCATTTGAGTGGAAAATCGCGTGGCGTTACCTGCGGGCGCGCCGCGCCGAAGGTGGCGTGAGCGTCATGACGTGGATTTCCCTGATCGGGATCACGCTGGCCGTCTTTGCCCTGATTGCCACCCTGGCCGTCCGTTCTGGATTTCGGTCCGAATTCGTCGGCACTATTCTGGGCGCAAACGCCCATGTGACTGTGTACTCCGCCGGAGAGTTTGATGCGCAGGGGCGCGTTGACCGCACAATCGCGGAATATGAAGAGATGACCAGCCGGATCGCGCAGGTTCCGGGCGTGGAACGCGCGGCCCCGCTGGTCAAAGGGCAGGTCCTGATTACCAATCGCGATCGCAGCAGCGGGGTCGAGGTCTTTGGTATCCGCCCCGACGATCTGCGCGATCTGCCCGGCGTCGCGCAAAGCGAACAGGCCGTCGGTGATCTGACCCAGTTTCAAGTCGGTGAGGATGTGATTGCCATTGGGTCCGGTGTGGCGCGCAGCATCGGAGCGACGGTTGGTGACACGGTCAAACTGACCTCACCCAATGGGGTGAAAACCGCCTTCGGGACGTCTCCACGCGTGAACGCTTATCAGGTGGTCTATGTGTTCTCGGCCGGGCGGTATGACATCGACCGCACCCGCGTTTATATGCCGTTCACGCAAGCTCAGAGCTTTTTCAACCGCGACGGCGTGGCCGACGAGATCGAAGTGATGGTCGAACGGCCCGAGGAAATGACCCCGGTTTTGATCCCCATCCTCGAGGCCGCAGGCGGGCGCAGCCAGATCTGGACGTGGCAGGATGCTTCGGGCGGATTTCTGCGTGCGCTTGAGGTCGAGGACAACGTGATGTTTATCATCCTGTCGATCCTCGTCTTGATTGCGGCAATGAATATCGTGTCGGGCCTGATCATGCTGGTGAAAAACAAGGGGCGCGATATCGGTATCCTGCGCACCATTGGCCTGAGCGAAGGGTCGATCCTGAGGGTCTTTTTCATCTGCGGTGCGTTCACAGGCATCATCGGCACCGTTATGGGCGTGATCCTCGGCTGCCTGTTTGCCATCTATATCGACCCGATATTCTCATTCGTGAACTACGTCATGGGCGGCGGCGTCTGGGATCCGTCCATTCGCGGCATCTACTCCTTACCCGCCGAGTTGCACCTTTCCGATGTGCTCAAGGCGATTGGGCTGTCGTTGGGGCTGTCATTCATCGTCACCTATTTCCCGGCCCGCCGCGCGGCGCGGCTGAACCCGGTTGAGGCGCTGCGCTATGAATGACCTGACAATGCGGCTGAACGGTCTGACCAAAACCTACCTCAAGGGCACTCCGGGCGAGGTTCAGGTGTTGCGCGGTGTCGATCTGGAACTGCGTGCTGGCGAAGCCGTGGCGATGGTCGCGCCATCCGGGGCAGGCAAATCGACACTGTTGCACATTGCCGGACTACTGGACAAACCAGATGAAGGATCGGTCGAGATCGCGGGCCAGAATGTAGCTGGCAGGGGGGATCGAACCCGTACAGCGCTTAGACGAAAGGACGTTGGTTTCGTGTACCAGTTCCATCATTTGTTGCCCGAGTTTACCGCGCTGGAAAACATCACCCTGCCGCAACTGGCTAACGGTGTATCCGAAAAGGCTGCACAGGACAGGGCGATGGCCTTGCTGGACCGCGTTGGAGTGGCGGCACGGGCCGATCACCGCCCCGCCGCCTTATCGGGGGGCGAGCAGCAACGTGTTGCGTTTTGTCGGGCCTTGGCAAACAAGCCGCGCGTTTTGCTGGCGGATGAGCCGACTGGAAACTTGGATCCCGAAACCTCGGATCAGGTATTTGGTGCTTTGATGTCGCTGGTCCGGGATGAAGGGCTTTCAGCGTTGATTGCCACGCATAACATGGATCTGGCCGCGCGAATGGACCGTAAACTGCGACTGGAGGCGGGTGTTCTTAAGCCAGTTGAGTGATGGCGACACCGGCCGCCATCACGGCTATGCCCCCGGCCCGTATCCATGTCAGCGGCGTGACCTGAGCACCAAACAGGCCAAAATGATCGATGGCCGCCGTGCTGATTAGCTGTCCCAGCAGAACAAAGAACACGGCGTTGCCGACTCCGAAATGGGGGGCGACATGCGTGATCGACAGAACATAAAACGCAATCAAAACACCGGCCAGCAACAAGTGTTTCGGGGCTTGGGCCACCTTGGATAGCGCTTCTATTCCTGGAAACAGCAGCATGACCAGGGCTGACGCCACGAACGCGATGGCAAACAGGACTACGCCGGCGGTTGTCGGGGACCCGATCAGCTTGCCCAGTGCGGCATTCAAAGCCGCCAGAATCGGAACGCCGATCCCGGCCGCCAGCATAATGGCTGCGTATTGTGTCATTGCCCGTATCCTCCCGCTTCGTTGATCTGGATCATTGCGCCAAGCCGCCCGGCGGGCAAGCCTGCAAATGTCAATCGTGACAGGAGGATGCGATGATCAAACCGATGTTCGGGGCCGTTTGTGCGAGTGTAGCTGCGTTGGCGTCTCAGACCATGGCGCAGAACGTTGAAACCGGTGCCGAACTCTATCAGCATTATTGTGCGACTTGTCATGGGATCGATGCGACCGGGCATGGGCCAATGGCTGGTGTGTTGGTGATACAGCCGACTGATCTGACCCAGCTGGCATCCGGGGATGGAGTATTCCCAACAGCCCGTGTTGTGGCGCGTATCGACGGGCGTGATCCCTTGGTCAGTCATGGCAGCCCGATGCCGGTTTACGGTCCCTATTTCGACGGGCAGGATACCACGATGAAAACCCCAGACGGTCAGCCGATCCTGACCAGTCAGCCGATTGTGGATCTGGTGGCTTATCTGGAGACGCTGCAATAAGGCTTAACCCTCGCGGCAAATCCCTTCGACCTTCGCTCCGCTCCACGGAATGACAACGGCACGCTCGCGTTGTGCGCCGGGCAGCGGGGACAAGTCGAAATGCGTCCCCAACATGTCATGCAGGCGCTGGGTCCGCGGCGCGGTAGGGTCCAACGCCCGGCAGCAGACGTACTCCTCGACGATCGCCCCCTGTTGTTCGAATCCATAGGATAGAAAATCAGGCGATGTCTGCAGGTCGAACAAGTAGGGGTCCTTGCTTCCGCCATGTTCGGCGGCGGCTCGCAGGGGGTGGTAACCAGTGGACTGGCGGTTCTGCCATTGCCAGACGTGTGTCAGCTCGTGTGCAAGCAACATCCCGGCAATCAGGTCCATTTGTTCCGGGAAGTCGGACATATAGTCCTCAAGGTACCAGTCCTTGTTAAAATAGACCTTATTGAACAACGCAACAGCGGCGGGTTTTGCGGTGACGACACCTTCTTCGGTTGGTGGCAGGATACGTTCCCGACAGGCCAGGCGCGGCCGGTCCTTGCGGTAAAACGTGATCGGCGTTACCGGCGCACCTTCAACAAGGCGCACGCGATCCAGATCCAGCGTGTCGCCTTGAACGGCACTTGCAAATGCGCGTTCCTGATCCGTCAAAGGGCGACCACAGGCAGCAAGCAAAATTAGTAGCGTCATCAAAATACGAAAGGCCATAATCAAAGCCTAATGCGAAGCGCCCGCGCTGCAACCCGTTTTCACAGGCTCATCGCCAAAACCCTGCTGATTTCCGTCAGCGACCGGCCTGATTGATCCATCCATGTGTTGAAGGCCGCTTGCACCGCAGCCATTGCCTTTTTCGAGGTGGGGGATTTGTCGATCACGCCTTCGGCAATCAGCCGCGCGGTCACATCTTGTGAGAGGATAAAGCTGTCGCGCCCAGCAAATCGCATGGCGTATTGGGCCGAAGCCCCGCCCAGACGCGACCCTCTCTTGCCCAGCATCGCCAGCAGCCCGGCAAAGTCGTCAGATGGCCAACCCCCAAGAACCTGACCCGCACCGCCTTCATCACGAAGCTCCAGCAAAAATGCGGCATTGTCACGAACGGTCGCGATCTTGGTCCCGTTGCGCACAATGCGAGTATCCTGCAGCAAGGCGTCGAATTTCTCATCGTCCATGAAGGCGCAGCGTCCGACATCGAAACCGTCAAATGCGATTTCAAACCCGTCCCACTTGTTTTCGATGACCTTCCAGTTGAACCCCGCCTGAAAGATGGTCTTGGTGATAATCGACAGCCAGCGATCTTCCGGCATCTCAGAAAGCTCGACCAGGCTTTTGGGTTTGCTCAACTTTTCATTCAACGCATCCGGGCCACCATGGCGATTGGCAGCCATTACAAAAATTTCATCGAAATGATGCATAAATCATGTCCTCCACCGATAAAGTTGCTTGTTGATCGCTTCGTTGCAAGGTCTCAAAGAGAGTGAGTTTTTGGACATTTGGTGCGTCTGAAATCAAAAAACGCAGAAAAATCGAACATCGGGAAAAGAAATACTCGACAAAACAGGGGATTCGGGTTTGTGATTGACTCGTCAATCAAAGACCTGCGCCAGATATTTGTGTTAAGCAAAAACGCGCGCGATCAGTACAACGCAGCGAGTGGGGACTTGCGGCTTAATACAAGGCGAAAAATTCCGCCTTTGTTCAAAGTGTTCACTTCCCTTTTGCGGCCAATATTGTGCATGTTGCGACATGGTATTGTCGTCTGTCCAACCTTCCGGCGCGCAACTGTGCGCTGAGGTGGACGAAAAACAAAAAAAGACAGGGAGAATGTCGATGAAAAAACTTAGTGTCAGCCTGTTGGCTATGATGGTAGCCGGTTCCGCTTACGCCGCCGATATGGGTGCCGTGGACGAGCCGATCAAACTGGCGATCAACGAATGGACCGGTCAGCACGTAACGACCCAAGTGGCGGGCGAGATGCTGAAAGCCGCGGGTTACAACGTCGAATATGTGACCGCTGGTATGATGAACCAGTTCCAGGCAATCGCGGATGGCGACATCACTGCGACGCTGGAAATCTGGTCGTCAAACGTCTCGGACGAATACGCCAAGAAAATCGACGAAGGCACCGTCGTCGAGATCGGCGATCTGGGCCTGGATGCCAAGGAAGGCATCGCTTATCCGGCGCACGTGGCCGATCTGTGCCCCGGTCTGCCGGCGTGGGAAGCGCTGAAGGATTGCGCGCAGGTTTTCGCAACCGCTGAAACTCTGCCCGGTGGTCGCCTGGTCGACTATCCTGCTGATTGGGGTACGCCCGGCGCCGACCGTATGACCGGTCTTGAGCTGCCGTTCAAAGCTGTGCCTGCCGGTTCCGAAGGTGCTCTGATCGCAGAATTGCGTGCCTCGACCGAGCGCAAGTCGCCGCTGCTGATCACTTTTTGGCAGCCGCATTGGGCGATGTCGGCCTATGACGTTCAGTTCGTTGAATTGCCTGCCGGTGAAGAAGCCTGCTTTAACGATCCGGCATGGGGACCGAACCCGAACGCCGTGAACGACTGCGATTTCTCGCCCTCGCGCATCTTCAAAGCCAGCTGGAACGGGATGGAAGAAAAATGGCCCGCGGCCTATGAAATCCTGTCCAACTATCAATTGGCGGTCGAGGACCAGCAGCCGATGATGGGCGCGATCGACGTTGACGGCGGTAAAGTCGAAGAAGTTGTCGCCGAATGGATGGCTGCGAACGAAGACAAATGGCGTCCGGTTGTTGACGCGGCAACGCAGTGAGTTCGCATAAGTGACTGACGCGAATACGCCAGCCATTACCTGCCAGAATCTCTGGCAGGTTTTTGGTCAAGGCGCAGACAAAGCCCTGACCGACGCGCTGTCTCGGTCAGGGAATGATGCAGACCAAGCCGCCGCCGATCTGCGCGAACACGGGTTCATCCCGGCCGTTCAGGACGCAAATTTTGAAGTCAAAGAGGGCGAGCTGTTCGTCATCATGGGCCTGTCTGGGTCGGGCAAGTCCACACTGATCCGCTGTATCTCGCAATTGTTGCCGGGCACGGGGGGCGAAATCCGTGTCGACGGCGAAAACGTCATCGGTGCGTCGAAGAAAGCGCTGACCGAATTGCGGCGCAAGAAGTTGGGCATGGTGTTCCAGCATTTTGGCCTGTTTCCACACATGACCGTTGCGGACAACGTGGCCTATCCACTGCGCGTATCGGGCGTCGGCAAAAAGGAACGAATGGCTCGCGCACAAGAGGTCATCACTTTGGTCGGGCTGGAGGGCCGCGAGGACAGCTACCCGCGTCAGCTTTCCGGTGGTCAGCGTCAGCGCGTGGGAATTGCACGGTCTTTGGCGGTGAACCCGGACATCTGGTTTCTGGACGAGCCGTTCTCGGCCCTTGATCCACTGATCCGCCGACAGCTGCAGGACGAATTCCTGCGCATTCAGGCGACGCTGAAGAAATCCATCGTGTTTATTACTCACGATATCCAAGAAGCACTGAAACTGGCCGACCGCATCGCCATCATGCGCGATGGCAAGATCGTCCAGATCGGAACGCCGACGGATATCGTATTGCGCCCCGTGGATGATTACGTGCGCGAATTCTCGAAAGACGTGGCCAAGGGTCAGCACGCCAAAGTCGCCTCGGTCATGCGGGACGAATCTGAACGTGGCCCGGATGATCCTGGCCTGACAACCTCGATGACCCTGGACGCCGCGTTGGCGCATTGCATGGAGCTTTATGAGCCCGTTCCTGTGCGAGATGAAAACGGCAATATCGTTGGCACGGTTCATCCTTCTGATCTTGCCGCCGCGCTCCAGGTGGATGAAACATGAGTATGCGGCTCGACGTCCCGATACTTGGTAGATTGCGTGTTACAGATGGGGCCATAGCGGCCTTGATAACAGTTTTCGTCGGTTACCTGTGTTTGCGTTATGAGGCAGATGCGCCGTGGCTGGTGCAGTGGCCTGCGGAATGGGTTGTTCCCGCGACGGAATGGGTCGGTGCATTCCTCGACTGGTTTCTGAACGGCATCAAACCAGCGATGCGGTTGTTTTCCGATTTGATGGCCTATCCCATGAACGGTGCCAATTTTGTATTAGGCAATACTCCATGGCCGATCCTCATCGGTCTGGTAACGGCACTGGGTTGGTATCTGGGCGGCCTGTCGATGGCGGCGTTGGGGTTTTTTGGCCTGTGTTTCGTGTTCGCCTCCGGCTATTGGGCCGAGAGTATGAATACCCTGGCATTGGTCGCCGTCTCGGTTCCCGTTGCGCTGATCGTCGGCGGTGCCATTGGCATCCTTGCCAACGAAATGCCCCGCGTCAGGTCCTTTGTCCAGGCGGTGTTGGACGTGATGCAGACGGTCCCGACTTTTGCCTACCTGACCCCGCTACTCCTGCTGTTTGGCTTTGGCCCGGTTGTGGGTTTGATCGCGTCGGCCATTTATGCGGCCCCGCCCATGGCGCGCAACGTGATGCTGGGTCTGGAACGGGTCGAGCCCGAGATCAAAGAGGCCGCCATCATGTCCGGCGGCACGCGGTTTCAGCAGTTGTTTCAGGTCGAAATCCCCGCAGCGGCGACGCAGATCATGGTGGGCGTAAACCAATGCCTGATGGCTGCCCTTTCAATGGTCATCATCGCTGCCGTTATCGGCGGGTTCAACGACATCGGCTGGGAAGTTCTTCTGACCATGCGCAAGGCTCAGTTTGGTGAGTCGCTGATGGCCGGTCTCGTCATCGTGGTCTTTGCTGTGGTGATCGACCGGATGAGCGGCACGCTGGCGACCGAGCGTAAGCGCTATGATCCACGCGTTGTCTGGGCGGTCTTGGGCTTTACGGCCCTTTTCACCGTCGCCTTCTGGGCATGGCTGCCGAACCCGTCCGAACTGACCTTGCTGGATCCTATGGCCGAGGCTGTCGATAGCGGTCTGACCGCGTTCACGCAGGCAAATGGTCCTTGGCTGGATGCGCTCAAGAACAACTCATTGTTCTATGTTCTGTTGCCACTGCGGATCGGTCTTGATCAGGCGGTTTTGCCCTTCACATGGGGGTTCCAATGGACGCCTGAAATGAGCGAACGCCTGTTTATCGTTGGGGGTGTCATCGCCGCACTGATGGCATGGCGCGGTCACCTGACAGGCGGTTTGATCGTGCTGATCCTGATCGGAATGTTGGAAACTGGTATTGCAAACCTGCCATGGCCTTTCGTTCTTACTGGCGCTGCCGCGCTCAGCTATGTCGCGGGCGGCTGGCGTCTGGCGGCGCTTTCGGTGGGGTTGCTGTGTACCATCCTTGTCTCCGGTCTTTGGGAGCGCGCCTTGCTGTCGCTTTACCTCAGCGGTGCTGCGGTGTTTTCCTGCGCCGTGGTAGGCGGCTTGATCGGACTGGCCAGCGCGGTATGGGCGCCGGTCTGGAAGGTTGTTCGTCCAATTTGCGACATGCTGCAGACGATCCCGCTATTCGTGTTCCTGATCCCCGTGCTGATGGTGTTCCAGATTGGCGAGTTCTCGGCCTTTCTGGCCATCTGTGCTTACGCCATCGTCCCGATGATCCGCTACACGCGTCACGGGCTGGTCAACACTCCAGAAGAGATGATGGAGGCCGCAATCTCGAGCGGTGCGACCGAGTGGCAGATCATGCGCGACGTGCGCGCGCCGTATGCTGCGCCGACGATCCTGCTGGGGTTGAACCAGACCATCCTTTATGCCTTTGCAATGCTGGTGATCGCGGCACTGATCGGGACCACCGGTCTGGGGCAGTCGATCTATCTTGCACTGGGGCAAGCGGATGTGGGTCTGGGCATCTCGGCCGGTGCTGCTATGGCGATTCTGGCGCTTGTTGCCGACCGTATCGTACAGGGCTTTGCCGAAGAACGGCGCAAAGCGCTGGGGCTGTAAATTGGGGCAGGGGCGGCGCGTCCGCCCCTTCTACCCCGCGTTTGATCTTGGACAAAGACCGGACAGCGTTCGGGGCGTAGACCGCGCGTAACACGTTCGGAGAATACTATGACCAGTTGGGCCTTCTTTCTTGCAGCACTGATCACCTTTCTTCTCAGCCACGCCATCCCGGTGAGGCCGGGTGTTCGCAGTCGACTGATCGAAACACTAGGGCGCAAGGGTTATTTTGCGGCATATTCCGCACTTTCCCTTCTGGTGCTGGCATGGCTGATCGTCGCCGCAGCGCAAGCGCCATATGTTGAGGTCATCCCGCCGCTTGTCATCTTTCGCTGGGCGCCACTCTTGGTGATGCCAATCGTGTGCTGGCTGGCTGTCGCGGGCATATCGATCCAAAACCCGTTCTCATTTGGCGGGATGGGGCATTGTACATTCGATCCCGAAAAACCGGGCATCTTGCGGTCCACTCGCCACCCTGTTCTTGCGGCTTTGATGCTGTGGGCGGGGGCTCATCTGCTGGCCAATGGCAGCCTGTCACACGTGATCCTGTTCGGGCTTTTTGCAGGCTTTTCGACATTCGGCATGGCACTGATCGACCGCCGCAAACAACGCGACTTGGGTATGGAATGGACCCGGTTGTCCCGCAACACGGCCCGCCTGTCGCTGCGCGTACCACAACCGTGGCCGCGCCCTTGGGTCTGGCTGGTTGCAATTGCGATCTTCATGGCATTGCTTCATTTGCACGCGCCTGTGATCGGATTATCGCCATTACCGTGATCCAAGAGAGTGGTCGCGCAGGACCTTGCGTGCTATCTGGAACGTTACAAATCTGTACTAAGGGGTCCTTGGATGCATCTGGCCTATGTTACTACCACCGACCGCGGCGCAACCGACCGCCTGTTAAGTGCGGTTGCCGAACACCTGCTCGCCAAAGGCGCGAGCCTTGCGGGTGTGGTTCAAACCAACACCGAATGCGCGGATAGCAGCAAATGTGACATGGATGTTCGCGTTCTGCCCGAGGGTGAGACGATCCGTATCTCGCAATCCCTTGGTGAGCAGTCACGTGGTTGTCGTCTGGATCCTGCCGCGCTGGAACAGGCCGTCGGATATGTGACCTCTTCGCTGGCCGACGCGCCGCAATTGCTGATGATCAACAAGTTCGGCAAACATGAGGCGGATGGGCGCGGTTTCCGCCCCGTAATTGCCGAAGCTTTGGCGTTGGATGTTCCCGTTCTTGTTGGTGTGAACGGTTTAAACAAAGAAAAATTCGACGCGTTCACAGGTGGTGCTGCCGAACAGATCGCAGCTGATCTTGAAAGCATCATTGCATGGTTCGACCGTGTTACTGCGCAACGTGAGGCCGCGGCCTGACAAAGCTCCCGTTGGGTAAGCTTCTGTTTTCCTGACTTGTTTCGTGTCGCATGTGCTGCAATCCTCTCCCTCGGAGGAGACAGTGCATGTGGACCAACTGGGCCGGAAACCAGCGCACGGATACGCCAATAGCGCGCCCGACGTCGATTGCTGAACTGCAAAATGAGATCGCGCGACCCCAAAGCCTGCGGGTCTTGGGTGCGGGGCATTCCTTTACGCCAATCGTAGCCGGTGGTGACCGGATCGTGGACTTGTCTGATTTGGATCTGCCAACGCTTGGCGATGCCCGGCAGGATCGGGTGTGGGTCAACGCCAATGCGCGGTTGCGGGATCTGTCACCGGCGCTGGCGGACAAAGGACTGGCATTTCGAAACCTTGGGGACATCAACACCCAATCGCTGGCGGGTGCGGCGTCGACTGCGACGCATGGGACCGGGCGGGACTTGCCGTGCCTTGCGGCAGAAATCACTGCAGCCCGGATGATCGGAGCAAGAGGAGATGTCCTGACCACGGATGATATCCCGCTTGAGATGGTACAGGTCAGTTTGGGGATGCTAGGCGTTCTGACCGAAGCGCAGATTTCGGTCGTGCCAAAGTACAACTTACGTCGGCAGGTCCAGCTTGCCTCGGTCAAGGATAGTCTGGCCACGATGCACCAGAAATGGGCAGAGAACCGGAATTTCGAATTCTTCTGCATCCCGTTTACCGGAAAGACTGTCGAACTTCGTCATGCCATCACAGATGCAGCCGAAAGCAAAGCACCGCGCGATTTGGATATGATCGCTGTAAAGGTACTGAAACTTGCGCGCAGCGCGGGGCGGATCAGCGAAGGGTTGCGCAGTGCGATGCTCAAGCTACTGACGCTTGCGCAGTCGGACGAGGATTATATCGGCGAAAGCTGGCGGGTTTTGTGTAGCGACCGGCATATTCGTTTCAAGGAAATGGAATACCATCTGCCGCCAGATGTGGCTGGGGATGTTCTGCAAGAGGTTCTGACGCGCCTACATCGCGACCATAAGGACATCTATTTTCCGATCGAAGTGCGCCAGACTGCTGGAGACACGGCCTGTCTGTCTCCGTTCCAGGGTGGGCCGCGCATTTCCATCGCTATTCACACCGACGCAGACGAGGATCATAAGCGGTATTTCGAAGCCATTGAGCCGCTATTTGTCGAAGCAGGGGGCCGCCCTCATTGGGGCAAGATACACAACCTGGCTTACAAAGACCTGTCCTTAATGTATCCGGATTTTGACCAGTTTTGTGCCTTGCGCGAACAGCTCGATCCACAGGGTAAATTTATGACGCCCACGCTTGTTCGGTTGTTTCGACCATGAATGCAGCAGCCCTGAAAGCTCTGTCAGATGTTCTGCGATCACACGGGGTCGACAAGCCCGTCGTCGTAGTGGACTTAGACTTGTTGGACGCCAATTGTGTTGTCGCCGACAGGGTTGCTGATGTTGGACTGGCCCGCAGGCTGGTCGCCAAGTCTCTGCCCTGTCTGCCTTTGTTGGATTTCATTCGCGAGCGCATATCGACCTCTGGCCTGATGACGTTTTCCGAACCGATGTTGCAGGCGCTTTTGACGGCCGAGCCCGATACGGACCATCTGATTGGAAAGCCCTTGCCTGTCAGTTCTGCTGCAAGGCTTCTGTCCACCAATCCCGATGCGGCAAGGCGCGTTCAATGGTTGATCGACACTCCAGCTCGGCTTGGGGAATATCTGGCGTTGGCTTCAAATCGCCAGACGTCACTGCGTTTGTCTTTGGAACTGGATATCGGCCTGCACCGTGGCGGGCTAAATTCTCAGAATGTCGCAGAACTTGCCCAACAAATAATGGCGCACCCTTACGGGCAGATTGCCGGGGTGATGGGGTACGAGGCGCATTTGGCGAAAATGCCGGGCGTTTTGCGCAACCGCGCGGCGCGGGCCAGCGCAGATGCGTTCAACACAGCCGTCGCCGCTTTGCCGCATGACGAAGATGAGTTGTGTCTGAACACAGGTGGCAGCCTGACCTTTCAATCCTACCTTGCCGAGGGGTCCGCGAATGAGGTCGCATTCGGCTCGGTCCTGGTAAAGCCCGGCGATTTTGACCACGCCACGACGCAGGCGTTTGCACCAGCCGCGTTCATTGCGACACCAGTTCTTAAAGCAATGCCGGGTAACGCATTGCCGGGTCTGGAGTTTTTGCCGCGACAAAAAACGGATATAGCGATCTTTGGCGGCCACTTCCTTGCCCAGCCGGTATTCCCAGCAGGGTTTGGCTACTCAGCGGTCTTTGGCCGTTCAAGCAATCAGGAAGTGTGGACTGGCCCGCGAACGGCAGACGTGTCGCCGGGCGACATCGCCTTGCTGCGCCCTGCTCAAAGCGAGGCTGTACTGAATCAGTTCGGCACCATGCTTGCCATCCGAGGCGGGCAGGTGGTTGGTGAATGGCCATGCCTGCCCAACTAGGCGTCGGTTAATCTGCAAACAGGGCTTCGGCGGCACGGCGCGCCTCGGGGTCGCGCTTGATCTCTTGGTTGTAAGGAAGCTCGGCCAGTTCGGGCACCGACTGACGCAGGATCGCCGCGTTTAGCTCTCCGTTCCGGCGCAGGGCAGGAGTAATGCCCATACTGCGCGAGATCAGATATCTGTCATTGAACGGATTGAGCGTAAAGTGACGCGGCATCCCGTTCAGCCCGGCACCCATTGTGTTTGGAAGGATGTTCTCAAGAAATGATAGGTCAAACGCGTAGCGGTGCGTTTCCGGTGGCAGTGTGTCAAGCCAAGTCATCACCTCACGTTGCCAATAGACAGCGGGTGGAATGCCTTCAGGCGCCCTTAAGCGCAGGCGCCGCACCAGATGTGGAAATCGAAACGCATCCTGCCCTTTCCACTGATTTGCACGGTTCATGTCCATGACATTTCCACGCATAGAAATCTCGGCATCAGGCAGGAATTCGTGTGCCGCCAGTTCACGATACCCCATAGTCGACGTATGTCCGCCCGTACGAAGCCCGAACAGCTTTTCCTCGAGGCTCAGTTCATCCGACGGGCCGTGTTCTTCAGCCAGCTTCATGCCATCAATCCGTTCGGGCTCAAAACCAAGCTTCTGTCCAATTTTCTGGGCAAGCAGACAATCCAGCGATGACAGATAGTTAATCCGGTGCGTATAAAACGCACTGACATGTCCAAGGTGGTCCTTGGCTGACGCGACCAGTGCCCGGCTGTCATACCCACCTGTAATCGGAATGGCGGACCGGAAAGATCGCGCAAGCGCGCCGACCGTAGTCCCAAGACGTGTCACAATATCAGATGCAACGGCGTCAATGTCCGCATCCGCAGTAAATGGCCCGTCCGATCGGGGCCAATGGCGATATTGCTGATACCGGTCGAGGGTCAGCGAATGATTTGGTCGGGCCAGCCGAAGGTCGCGGTCTGCAGTGAAGCCTAAAGAAAAGTTAGTTGCCCCCGACATGACATCCTCGGCCCGGATATAGCGTCCGGGTGCGATGGGCCGGTCCAGCGCCATGAAAGGTGATGAGCCTATGAGGCCCGTCTTGGGGTCATAGAAACAGGACAATTCCAGTGTGGGATCGAAATATAGCCTTTGTTCGCGCCCGAGCCTGCTGAATATGACAAAGCGCCCTGCCAGATTTTCAAGCCAGTCATCCAGGTCGCGCCATGTCGAACTGGCACCAAGATCGACATGTGTACCGTCCTCTATGACCGTTCCGGTGTCGACCGCGATCCCTAGAATCAACAGCTGTAGGTCGGCGTCGGCGCAATCGGGTTGCGCAACGTTTAGCCGAGGACTGTGATGAATTTTGAACGGGGCAAACTCAGCTGTATTCCAACCTTCTGGCGCTGCTACACTGTCCGATCTGACCGCGTATTGATGGGGAAAAACATCATCGAACGGAATGCCAATATCCTGCGCTTCACGTATTGCCTGTAGCATTTGCTCTCCACATCGGACTGATCCGCAAAGCCCTGACTTCGCTGGGTATCCTGTTGTTCGTTGTTTGCGATCAGATTAACCGGAGGCGATTTGCACTTCCAGTGGCAAGACCGCCGATCCGTCGCGCAGCGCCCCGCCGATGTCAACAATTTGCAACAGAGCCCCGCAATCGAAGGCCATAGCAATCGAAAGTGCTTGGATTGAGGGATCTGCATGTGATTGGAAAGTGGTGGGCGACCCTGGAATCGAACCAGGCGTGCGTCTCCGCGAGGGAGTTACAGTCCCCTGCCACACCTTGCGGCCTGTCGCCCACTGTCAGGCGTTGCACCTGACGTGGAGGCGTGATTACTAGCGCCTTGAAGAAGCGTCAACAGGAAAATTTGGCTTTGACGCAGGAAACCGAATTCCCGGCCCGGAGGCCCAAGAAATGAAGAAACCCAAGTGGGTCGTTGAAAAGGAACAGGCGCGCAAAGCTGCGGCGTCTGAAACCGTATGGCTGTTCGGTTTGCATGCCGTTCGGGATGCTTTGATGAACCCCAACAGGCAGAAACTGCGCCTTGTTGTGACGCGGAATGCCCAGGATAAACTGGCAGAAGCGATTGAATTTGCAGGGATCGAGGCCGAAATGGTCGATCCGCGCAAATTTACCGCTCCTATTGATCCGGGGTCGGTTCATCAGGGGGCCGCTCTTGAGGTCAAGCCGCTGGATTGGGGCGGGCTGGCTGAAAACTGCATTGGGCGTGAACATCCCAGGGTCATTCTGTTGGACCGTGTCACCGACCCGCACAATGTTGGGGCGATTCTTCGCTCGGCCGAAGTGCTTGGGGCCAGTGCCGTGATCGGTACGCGGCACCACTCGGCCCCAGAGACGGGCGCGCTGGCCAAAACCGCCAGCGGAGCGCTGGAGCGTCAGCCCTATCTGCGTGTGCGCAATCTGGCGGATGCGATCGTTGAATTGCAGAATATGGGATTCTTGGTGTTGGGCCTGGATGGCGAGGCGGAGGACACCATCGAAACCGCGCTGGGCGGCAAACTGGATCAACCTGTTGCGCTGGTTCTTGGGGCCGAAGGGCCGGGTCTGCGGCAAAAGACCAAGGAAACTGTCAATCAACTGGTGAAAATCGACGCATCCGGTGGGTTTGGTTCTCTGAACGTCTCAAATGCTGCCGCAATTGCCTTATATGCTTCAAGGCATTGATAGACAGGAGAGAGCCATTACCAGCCCGACCAAAATCGCCACCTGCTGTTATTGCGGAACGCGCGCTGCGTTGGTTCTGAAGGGGAAGCAACGCCACGAACTCAGCTGCTCTAGCTGCGGTGCCCCTTTGCATGACCTCAAGATGGTTCCCAAGCGCAAGCTGAGCAATGACAAGCCAAAGCGCGACAGCTACAAAACCGCCACCGCATACAAGTCCAAAAAGAAAAAGAAGAAAAAGGGGATTTTTGCGCGCGTCATTGATGAGGCCTGGGATGTGGTCGAGGATATCTTTGACTGACGCGGGATAAAGCGACACGGGTGTTCACAACCGCGTTAATAGGGGTGTTTCGCGCGACAAAAGATTGCATTTTGATACCCTGAATTTGTAATCCTGAGCATGTGATGCCAATCAAACGATTCATACTTGGCGCGATAGCCGCCGTTGCCCTTCTTCCTGCCGCTCATGCACAGGACATGCCCGTCTTCTATGAGGCGGACGGTGCCGTCATGGCCGGCTACGACCCTGTCTCATATTTTCTTGAGGAAACGCCGGTACGGGGTTTGCCAGAGTATTCTGTGATCTGGAAAGGGGCTGAATGGCATTTCGCCTCGGCCGAGAATCGCGATCTGTTTGAAAGCAATCCCCGCGCCTTTTCCCCTCAGTTCGGGGGCTACTGCGCCTATGCTATGGCGCAAGGTATTTTAAAAAGCACCGATCCGATGCTTTGGGACATGGTGGAAGGCCGGCTGTATCTGACCCACTCGCCTGAGATTGAGCAGCTCTGGCGCGGAGATCGTGCAGAATACATTCACATGGCCGAGAAAAACTGGCCTGTGGTGCTTTATCAAGACTAGGCGAATTTCCGCTTTCTTCGGCCTGTCATCACAAAAATGCGACGCCCCTCTTTTTTTCTCTGAACTTATGCCTAAATGTCACAGTGACCGCGGAACGGAACTGCCGCGGGTCATTTCACTGTCCCTCGTTCCAACAACTGGCGCTCAGGTTTGACCTGAGCGCTTTTTTCTTTGCTGCGCCAAGTCTAGGGTGGCCGCATGGCAAATTACACAGACCCATTCCTGAAAGACATCCTGCGTCGAACCAAGGTGATTGCCGTGGTGGGCGTTTCGATGAACCCGGTGCGGCCCAGCTATTATGTCGCCCGGTATCTTTCACTTAAGGGATACACAGTGATCCCGGTGAACCCGGGCCATGCCGGGAAGTTACTTTTTGGCCAGACCGTCCGCGCGTCACTGTCTGACATTACTCAGCCGGTGGATATGATTGACATCTTTCGCCGGTCTGAAGCCGTTCCGCCAATAGTCGACGAAGCCTTGTCTTCTTTTCCCGACCTGCGCACGATCTGGATGCAGATCGGCGTTGAACATCCCGAAGCCGCGGCCAAAGCAAAGGCGCGGGGCATAGACGTTGTAATGAATCGTTGCCCGAAGATCGAATATCAGCGTCTGTTTGGCGAGCTGCGCATGGGTGGATTCGCGACCGGAGTGATTTCTTCCCGGTTGTGAATGCTAGCCGCCGACATAGGGCAGCAAGTCCCCGTATTGTTCCTGGCGGCGCTTTTCCAGAACAACGCTGCGCGGCACCCATTCATACTTGGTGTCTTCCACCAAGGGCGACCAGAACAGAACACCGCCGTACCGCCATGGGTCCAGGACCACGCCGTCATACATCGTCTCACCCTTGCGGCTGATGATGGC
Source organism: Ruegeria sp. CDSB013 (assembly GCF_059611165.1). NCBI lineage: Bacteria > Pseudomonadati > Pseudomonadota > Alphaproteobacteria > Rhodobacterales > Roseobacteraceae > Ruegeria > Ruegeria sp. CDSB013. The sequence continues at coordinate 292,971 of NZ_JBXWPA010000003.1, forward strand.
CGTGCTGTGGTCGATTCTGAACTGGTTGTCCGCATTTGCTATCGCACGGTGCAATTCCAAGGTCTGGAAGTTCTCTTGCTTCAGCCGACGTTCGATATCCTCGGCCCAATGCCAGCACAGCCCACGCGGGCGTAGACCCTTGTTGACCTTGGCATTGTGGATCAGCGGAGGGTCGGTGATTTCGTACTCCTGAACCAGCTGCGCGGTATAGGAATAGGCGATGCGGGCCGCGCGATCGGCTTCTTCTGGGTCGATGTCGGGACCAAGGCTGCGGATTTCCGTTGCCAGTCTTTGAACTTCATCACCGGTCGTGCGCGGCGGGGCCGAACACGCGGTAATCATCACAAGCGAAAGCAAAGCCATTACACTGGCCAGAGCCTTGGTCATTCCCGCGTTCCTCGGTCGGTCCCACACTGATCCCTGACTATACAGGGCAGGGCGGCAGGACGGAACCCGCGCTTAGGTCTTTGGGCGCGATGCCTTTTCGGTGATGCCGCTTGTGCCCTGGCGGCGGGCCAACTCGGTCAATACGTCATCCAGCGCCACGTCCCGCGCGGCCAGCATGACCAGCAGGTGATAGAGGACATCCGCAGCCTCAGCGGTCAGCTTGTCTTTGTCACCCTTGACGGCTTCGATGATGGCCTCAACAGCCTCTTCCCCGAATTTCTCGGCACATTTCTCAGGCCCCTTAGCCAGTAGCTTTGCGGTCCAGCTGGAGTCCGGCTCGGCCCCCTTGCGGGCCTCAATCGTCGCGGCCAGATCGTGCAGGATGTTCATGTCAGCCTCATGGGGATGCCAGCCGCAGCCATGTGTTCCTTGGCCTCGCGGATGGTGTATTCGCCAAAGTGGAAGATGGAGGCCGCCAGTACGGCACTGGCCCCGCCCTCTGTCACACCTTCGACCAGATGATCCAGGTTGCCTACGCCGCCCGAGGCAATCACCGGCACGTCAACCGCGTCTGAGATCGCGCGGGTCAGGGGCAGATTGAACCCGGCTTTAGTGCCGTCGCGGTCCATCGAGGTCAACAGAATCTCGCCGGCCCCTTTGGCGACAACGGTTTTGGCGAACTCAACTGCGTCGATGCCGGTCGGTTTGCGACCCCCATGGGTGAAAATCTCCCATTTGCCCGGGCTGACGGTTTTGGCGTCGATGGCGCAGACAATACACTGGCTACCGAATTGATCCGCAGCTTCGGCGATGACATCCGGATTGGCGACAGCGGCCGAGTTGAAGCTGACCTTGTCGGCGCCAGCCAGCAGCAGCGCGCGAACGTCGTCTTTTGTACGGACGCCTCCACCGACGGTCAGCGGAACAAAACACTGTTCAGCTGTGCGTTGAACCACATCGAACATGGTGCCGCGGTTTTCGTGGGTGGCGTGAATGTCCAGAAAACAGATCTCATCCGCGCCTGCTGCGTCATAGGCTTTGGCCGACTCTACAGGATCGCCCGCGTCACGCAGACCAACGAAATTGACACCTTTGACAACACGGCCATCGGCGACATCCAGACAGGGAATGATACGAGTTTTCAGCATACCGGCGTCCTTTGTTGGCGCACCTGTATCGGCAAAACCCCGCCTTTTCCAGTGTCGTAAAGGCACCTTGCGGAAAACGGCGGGGTCAATTGAACCTTTGAAGCGGAATTTCTGCCGGTTGGAAGAAAATGTTGTCTCACATTAGTGCGTTTACTGCTTGTCTTTGAGCAATATGAGCGCGGACAGCAAGTTTGCCTTATCGTCCGTCCACGGCTCTCCCCCATCAGAAACCACGGGCTGCCATTTTCCATTTTGGACAAAACCGTCGACTCGTCCCTGATCTGGGCTGACAATCACCACTTGGGAATCCGATGCGCCTAGTTCGTTTGCGCCTGGTTCAATCCGATGGAACTGTTTGGCCGCGTGGAGACCAAGCTTGTCTGCAATGCGCGCAAGTGGGTCGACCAGATCGTAGTACCGGTTGCTGATGTGAAAGACCAATATCCCGTCATCAGCCAGTCGCTCTGTATACATCCGCACTGCTTCTTCAGTGATCAGATGCACAGGAATAGCATCAGAACTGTATGCGTCCAGGACGAGAATATCGAAGGAATAATCTGTGTGCGCCAGGACAATGCGTGCGTCACCAAGATGCGTTGGCGAATCTGGTGCGCATTCCGAGATGTAGGTGAAAAGGGATGGGTTGCGCGCCACTTGGTCAACCATGGCGTCGATTTCAAAGAATGCCCATTTCTGAGATGGAAGCTTGTAGCAGGACAGAGCACCAACTCCGAGGCCGACAATACCGATGCTGTCGGCTTCTTGTCCGAATTCAGACGTTATGACCTGAGCCATTGGCCCTTTGGGATAGTAGTAAGACTTCGGCGTAGGTTTTTGACCAATTTCTGATTCTAACTGCAAACCGTGCAGTGTGGTCCCGTTTTGATACATTCTGAGGCCCGCAATTGAGAAAACCCTGTGCGTTCCAAAGAAGCTTCGATCCTGAAGTAACGAGTCTTTTTGTGGCCAAAGTACCGGCAGCATAAGTGCCGCGATAATCGCTATGATACGCGCAGGTTGATTACGGAACAGGATCAGTGCACCCAACAGCATCGCGGTTGCGACAACCGCGCGCAAGGCTCCATCTCCAAGAGGGTTTATTCCATCGATCATGCCGAAGCACAAAAGGATCGGGTAGCTGATAATCAGGCCAAATGCCAGATTCCTGGGCGTAACTGCGCCTTTCCCGATCAAGAGCAACCCGCCAGCCAAAATAAGCGTCATTTGCGCCTCGACTTCTAGGGCAAATGCAAAAGGTGCAATAATGGAATTGAACAATCCGCCAAAAGCCCCGCCTATCGACAGTGCGATGTAGAACACTGTCAATTGCTCTGCCGGCGGTCTCATTTCATAAAGCAACCTATGTGCATACAAGGCGATTACAAATAGAATGGGAACGTACAACAAAAAGACGATGGGGTTTGTGTGATGGTCGATCAGGTTGGAAAGTAGGACGACACCAATCGCCAGTGCCAAAATCATCGGGATGTGTAAGGATTTGACACTAAGCCAATTCAGTTTCGCAAAGGCGAATATGAAGGAAAGAAGGTAGGTCGCAAGGGGCACAACCCAGATAAGCGGGATTGAACCCAGATCCGTACTGGCTTTCGTGGTAAAGGAAAGCATCAGGGATGAGGGTACGAAAGCGATCACAATCCAGGTTGCAATCTGCTTCATCTTTGGGGTGCTCTTCGCGACATCAGCTGCGATCGGCGCAAGGTCGCTGCTCGATCCGCGCAGCGCAATAAGGCCACTTACCGCCATCAACCCACCGAAAATGACAAATCCGACGGACCAAATTTTGCTGGTCGCACTGGCACCCAGAAGAGGGTCTGCCAGCAAAGGAAAAGCCAGAAGAGCCAGCAGTGATCCCACATTACTGGCGCTGTACAGGAAATAAGGGTCGTCTGCCGAAGGCCCGCCGGACCGTGAGTACCACGCCTGAAGCAATGGCGCATTCGCAGAAAGAACCGCAAATGGCAGACCGACACCCAGGGCAAACAATTTAAGGGTTTGCAGTGCGGTCGAGCTGGATGCGTCATAGCTCCAGCTCTCGTTTATTGAAAGGGGCAGGTACGTCAGCGCAGCCGTCCAAAGTACCAGATGAGTCACAAGCTGCCAGCGCAGAGGTATCCATTTCGTCAGCACATGGGCGTAAATGTAGCCCAAGATTAAAACCATCTGGAAGAACAGCATCGCGGTCGTCCAAACCGCAGGAGCGCCACCGATTTGCGGTAGGACCAGCTTGGCAAACAGGGGCTGGACAAAAAACAGAAGAGATGCGCTGACAAAAATTGTGACGCAAAAACTGAATATGATCGCAATTCTGAACCAAGAATTGTTCGAATATTCTGTGCTCGTAATACTCACGGTGGCAATCCCTGCTCGAGTTATTTTTCAAACTGCTACAGGCGAAATAAGACCAAGTTTGGGCCAAGCTTGGTAAAATATCTGTCAGAATGGGCTATTGTTCTCAAATGCGGGACGGTCTGCGCAGGTTGCTAAGCTGTGAGATTCGGGTGCGCGGCAAGGCCACGCCGATGCCGGAGATGTGATTGCAAGTTCGCGAAAAGCTGAGACAATTTGGATGAAATTTACAAAAGGAAACCCGATATGCGAAATCTGATACTGGCAACAATTTTGACTTTTGGAGGGGCGATGTCTGCCATGGCTGACGACATCATCAAGGTAAATTCGAACAAATCGGTGCAAGAGGCGATGGACGCCCTGGAAGCTGCCGTTGGTAACGCGGGCGCGACCGTCTTTGCCCGCGTCGATCACGCAGCGGGTGCGGAAAAGGTTGGCTTAACCATTCCCGCCAATCAGGTTCTGATCTTTGGCAACCCGGCACTGGGTACACCCGCGATGCAGATTGATCCACGTGCCGGGCTTTTCCTGCCGCTCAAAGTGCAGGCATACGAAGACGAGACCGGGCAGGTCTGGCTGGCCTATGAGGACCCGAAAGAGACGATGGATGAGCTAGACGAAGTCGAGAAATCACCTGTCATCGAAAAGATGCGCGGTGCGCTTGCCAAGCTGACTTCGGTTGCGGCCGAGTGATCAGCTTAAGGCGCGAATGGCCTCGGAAAGGTCAATCGCGCCATCGTAAAGCGCCCGGCCCGAGATCGCGCCGTCCAATGCCACGCCACAATCACGCAGGGCGATCAGATCATCCAGCGAACTGACCCCACCCGAGGCGATGACCGGGATTGAAACCGCGCGGGCCAAATCTGCCGTAGCCCGGATGTTCGGCCCCTGCATCGCCCCGTCGCGATTAATGTCTGTATAGATGATGGCCGCAACGCCTGCGTCCTCGAAACTGCGGGCCAGATCGGTGATCTTCACGTTGGTCTCTTCGGCCCAGCCCTTAGTGGCCACCATGCCGTCGCGCGCATCGATGCCGACAGCAACTTTGCCCGGAAACTCCTTGGCAGCTTCACGCACCAGATCGGGGTTTTCGACCGCCACGGTGCCCAGAATCACGCGCGCCAGACCTTTGTCGATCCATGTCTCGATCGTGGACATGTCGCGAATGCCACCGCCCAACTGCGCGGGCACGTTGCATTCTCTCAGGATCGCTTCAACCGGGGCGGCGTTGACCGGTTCACCTGCGAAAGCGCCGTTCAGATCGACGAGGTGCAGCCATTCACAGCCTGCCTCGACAAAAGCCCGTGCCTGCGCTGCAGGGTCGTCGTTGAACACGGTTGCCTTATCCATTTCACCACGCAACAGGCGCACGGCCTGTCCGTCTTTGAGGTCGATGGCGGGGTAGAGGATCATGTCAGGCGGCCCTATATCTGATTTGTTCGCGCGGGATATCGCACATGCGGGGCAGGGGATGCAACGCGACGCCAAGTCAATCTTGCCGGAATTGCCCAGCCGGGCCAGACTGAGCAGAAATAAGGGAGGAAATCATGAAAACATTCACACTTGCAGCCGGGTTTGCGGTATTGGCCAGCGCTGCTTTTGCAGCCGATCCGGTTGACGGACTTTGGAAAACCCAACCAGGTGATACTGGCGGCTATCTTCACGTTTCGATTTCGGAATGCGGCAGCGCGATTTGTGGCACCATCGACACCGCCTTTGACAAAGACGGTAATGAGCAGCTGGCGTATGAAAACCTCGGCAAGCAGATCATCTGGGATATGGTGCCCGATGGCGGCGGCAGCTATAGCGGCGGCAAGATCTGGGCCCCGGACCGGGACAAGACCTACAGCTCGAAAATGACGCTGGACAGCCAGAACAAGCTGACCGTCAAAGGCTGTGCTGTAGGCGGTCTCGTGTGTCGCGGGCAGGACTGGACGCGGGTTCAGTAACCGCTCAGGGCGTCCAGGTCAGGAAGTTCCCGATCATCCGCAGGCCCACATCCTGACTTTTCTCAGGGTGAAACTGCATCCCAACCATTGTGTCGCGGCCGATCACGGCCGTGACCTCCTGCCCATAATCCACAAAGGCCAGACGCTGCGCCGGATCGGTGACACGGAAATGGTAGGAGTGCACGAAATAGGCGTGATCGCCTGATTGCACCCCGGCAAAGACCGGGTGCTCGCTTTCCAGAACCAGATCGTTCCAGCCCATATGCGGTACTTTCAGCGCACTATCTGACGGCTCGATCCGCACCACATCACCTGCAACCCAGCCAAGACCGTCGGTCTCGCGATATTCGTGACCCTTGGAGGCCATCAATTGCATGCCGACGCAGATGCCCAGAAAGGGGCGGCCTTTCTGTTCGACGGCCTCGACCATCGCGTCGTAGATGCCTTTGTGCCCGCGCAGCTCATTCGCGCAGGCGGGAAAAGCGCCGTCACCGGGTAGAACCAGCCGGTCCGCACGGGCAACCACCTCCGCGTCCGAGGTTACGACAACCTCACCCGCGTCCATCTCGCGCGCCATGCGCTGAAACGCCTTTTCCGCCGAGTGCAGATTGCCACTTTCGTAGTCGATAATGGCCGTCAGCATCTACAACGCGCCCTTCGTGGACGGAATCGCGTCCGCCTTGCGTGGATCGGTTTCGACCGCCAAACGCAATGCACGCGCGACGGCCTTAAACGCGGCCTCGGCAATGTGGTGGCTATTGAACCCGTGTAACTGGTCGATGTGCAGCGTGATGCCGCCATGGGTGCTGAGCGCCTGAAAGAACTCGCGCACCAGTTCGGTGTCGAACGTGCCGATCTTGGGGGTCGGCAGGTTCACGTTCCAGATCAGAAACGGGCGCGCGGACAGGTCCAGAGCGCAGCGTACTTGCGCGTCATCCATGGGCAGGTGGCACTCGCCGTAACGACGGATGCCCTTCTTGTCGCCCAACGCCTGCGTCAGCGCCTGACCCAGCGCGATGCCGGTATCCTCAACCGTGTGGTGGTCGTCGATGTGGTAATCGCCCTTGGCGCGGATCGTAATGTCGATCAGCGAATGGCGCGCAAGTTGGTCCAGCATGTGATCGAAGAACCCGACACCGGTTTGGTTGTCATAGGTGCCGGTTCCGTCAAGATTGACCTCGACCGAAATCTCGGTCTCGGCGGTTTGACGGCTGATCTTTGCGCTGCGCATGGGCGAATTCCTTTTGCTACAGGCGCGCTTATAGACGGGGATTGGTCGGCTTATCCAGACCAAGCGTTGCATTCACTGCAATCTGTTGCAGGGGATTGCGCCCGGTGACGTGCCATGCCAGCCTGCCGGAAACTCAACCAACAGGTCCAAATCATGTCCACCTGCGTTTTCATTCAGATCCGCTGCACACCCGGCACCACCTATAAGGTCGCCGAAGAGATCGCGCTGCGCGAGATTCACTCCGAGCTTTACTCCACCAGCGGCGAATATGACCTGCTACTTAAGCTCTACATCCCCGAATCCGACGATGTCGGTCATTTCATCAATGAAAACCTGTTGGTGATCCCAAATATTGAGCGGTCTTTGACCACCATGACCTTCAAGGCGTTCTGAGTCAGACCGAAGCGTTGGACACCGAACCTTGCGGCGCGGTACATGCCAAAATCGCGCCATTGCGCGCCTGCTGATCAGTTGTTCCTGCCCGGAGCAACTGATGCACACCGAACAATACCATCAGCGGAATGCCAAGCGAGACCAGATAGTTTTCTCCGGCCAATTGCGACCAAACCACACCGATTGCGCAGACAATCAGCAAAACGGCAGAGTGTGTGTTTCTCTGTTTCGCGCCGTTGGTCTGATAGTTCAAGAACCCGTTCGTTCTGAACAAGGTCAAAACGACACCCGTTAAGAATACACTCATAAGAACGAGTGTCGCGATGTTCCCGGTCAAAATCGTCGCCGTGTCGCGATAGCCAAGCAAGATCAGGCATTCGATCAGTGGCGTGATAGCCACCATGAAGAGATTGATACCAAGTAAAATGGGCTGTGGACGCAGCGTTTTCCTGACATAGGTAACGCAAACCGAGGCGGCCAGAACCGTGCCGATCCACCCGGCCAACCGCATATCATCCGTGGCCCGAAACAAAAGCATGAAAACCACGCCCGGCAGATTCTCAAACATCTCAAGCAGCAACCGCTTTTGGGTTTCGCTGGGCATTCTATAGATTTCCTTTTTGTAAATGCGCTTTTGGAATGTCGAGTGTGGGGTAAATTTACCCCAGTTCGAATGTTGTGATGCCGTAAATCCGGTCCAGATCAATATTTGGTGCGTGGCTGGAATACATGCGACCTGTTTCGAAGACTTTGGTCAAACCCAACTGTTGCGCCATTGCCATAGCATGCGCGTTGGGGTTGGGCATGTCGATGAAGACCTCCGCATCCATCTGATCGGAGGGAAGTGTGGCCAGCAGCGACACCAAAAGGGCCTCTGCGCTCTCAGGATTGTTCGCAAACAGGGGGCCGACCTTGTACCCGCTCAAACACCGCCGCAGGGTTGCATAGCCCTTGATCTGACCATCTTCTTCGAACACGCGAGAGACGTGGCTGGGCGCACTGAGCCAGGCGTGAAGGAACGTGTCGCGCGGGGCAGGGAACAAGCCCCGGTCGTACGATTTCAGCTCATCCGTCAGGGCGCTGAGGGGCGTGATCTGATCGTGAAGGGACCGGCCTAACTGGTCTAGAATTTCACCAACTGTGCCCGAGAAGCGATAATTGTCATAGGCCAGCTCGAACCCGAATTTTCGATAATTGTCCTGCTGTTCGACAACACCGTCCATGCCCATGTTCCGGTGCTGGCAATGCGCCTTGACCGCCTCGGCAACCTGCAGCCCATATCCCGATCCGCGATACTCGGGCCGGACGATATAAAAGCCTAAAAACGAGTAGTTATCGTCATAATTCACAGCAGAGGCCGATGCGATCATCTGCCCATCCAGGAACCCGCCCTTAAACCCTTCGGGGTCGGAACCCCGAAAGCAGACCGCGTCGTGTAGCCCCGGGTTCCAGCCTTCCTGGCCGGCCCAATCGACGGCCGTTTGAACTTCGTCTTCAGTCAAAGCGCGAATAACGTATTCTGGCATCAGCGCACCTCTGTTGTGATTGCGTGCCATTCGAGAATGCCGCAACACCAGACAAAGAACCAGCATGTTCAGAGAGGGTTGTATCTGGAGCGGGCGAGGCGATTCGAACGCCCGACCCTAACCTTGGCAAGGTTATGCTCTACCCCTGAGCTACGCCCGCATCAGATACATATTTTCGACCTTTCGGTCTCTCAATGGAGCGGGCGAGGCGATTCGAACGCCCGACCCTAACCTTGGCAAGGTTATGCTCTACCCCTGAGCTACGCCCGCGCCGTTGAGTGAGGAGGGGTGTATTAATTCCCACGCATGGCTTCAAGCGGAAAAAACAAAAAAGAGGAAAATTCTTTGCGACGGAAACGCGCCCCTTAACCGTTCAAGAACCAGAGCATCCAAGAACAAGAACGGTGGAGGTGACGAAAATGACGTATTCTAAGGATCTGAAGATGGCGGCCCTGGCGGCGATGATTTTGCTGGCCACAGCGGTGTCTGGCAAAGGCGAGAATCGAATGGGCGATGTCGAATCAATTTTTACGGAATCCCCTCGAATCGAAACGCAGGTTTTGGCGGGGTAATCTCCGCCATCCCGTTCACAGCGCCATCAAAAGGCTGGCTATCGCCGCAACCACAATCACGGCAAAGGTCAGCAACATGCCGATCTGGCGCAGAATGACAATCTGCGGTTTGCGGCCGAACCCATAGGCATGCAGCACGCGCCCGGCCAGAATGCCAAGGCCCAATAGATTGACCAGCCAGCCACCGGCGCCCTGCAGCTCGACCATGGCGATTAGTAACAGGGCAAACGGTGCATATTCGGCAAAGTTGGAATGCGTGCGCATCACTTTGAGCATGTCGGTGTTGCCACCATCGCCGTAAGAAATCTTGTCGCCGCGGCGCTGCAGGATGACCCGCACACTGAGCGCGACATAGAGAAGTGCCAGCAATGCGGCATAGACTGGGGTGATGGACAGCATGGTCTGCTCCTTTCAGGATCAAAAAAGGGCCGCCCGGTTCCCCGAACGGCCCTTGTTCCCGAAAAGGTTAGGTCGTTTATTCCAGTTCGACCAGTAGGTCCTTTGCGTCAATCTGGCTGCCCGGCTGAACGTGCACGGCCTTGACCGTCGCATCGCGCTCGGCGTGGATGCCGGTTTCCATCTTCATCGCTTCGATGGTCAGCAGCATGTCGCCTTCCTTGACCTCCTGGCCCGCGGTCACGGCAACGGTGGCCACCACGCCGGGCATCGGCGCGCCGATGTGGTTGGGGTTGCCCGCCTCGGCTTTGGGACGGGACTGCGTGGTTGAGGTCACCAGACGGTTTGGAACCCGGATCACGCGCGGTTGGCCGTTGAGCTCAAAGAACACTTTGACCTCGCCCTTTTCATCGGTCTCACCGATGGCCTGACAGCGGATTTCCAGCGTTTTGCCGGGGTCTATCTCAGCCGTGATCTCTTCGCCCGGTTCCATGCCATAGAAGAAGGTGCGCGTGGGAAGTGTGCGTACAGGTCCGTAAGCCCGGTGACGCCCCATGTAGTCAAGGAACACTTTGGGATACATCAGATAGCCGTTCAGATCCTCATCATCGACTTCCTTGCCCTCAAGCTGTTTGGACAAGTCCGCCCGGGTCGCCTCCAAGTCGACTGCTGGGACGTCTTTGCCGGGGCGATCGGTGTTGGGGGCTTCATCCTTGAGCACCTTCTTGACGATAGTGTCGGGGAAACCGCCCGGAGGTTGACCCAGATTGCCGCGCATCATGTCGACCACCGAGTCAGGGAAGGCAACATCCGTATTCGGGTCTTCGACCTGTTCACGGGTCATGTTCTGGCTGACCATCATCAGCGCCATGTCACCGACCACCTTGGATGACGGTGTCACCTTCACGATGTCACCGAACATCCGGTTCACGTCAGCATACATCTGAGCGACCTCGTGCCAACGTTCTTCCAGCCCCAGCGAACGCGCCTGCGCCTTGAGGTTGGTGAACTGACCGCCGGGCATCTCGTGCAAGTAAACCTCAGAAGCCGGAGCCTGCAGACTGGATTCGAAGGCTGCATATTGGCCGCGAACCGCCTCGAAATAGTCGCTGATTTCACGGATCGCCTTGATGTCCAAGCCGGTATCGCGCTCAGTATGGCGCAGCGCTTCGACCACTGTGCCCAAAGTCGCCTGCGATGTGTTGCCACTAAAGCTGTCCATCGCGCAATCCACCGCGTCCACACCTGCCTCGGATGCGGCCAGGATGGTCGCGCTGGCGATGCCGGCTGTGTCGTGTGTGTGGAAGTGGATCGGTAGCCCCACCTCCTCCTTCAGTGCACGGATCAAGATGCGCGCCGAGGCTGGTTTCAATAGCCCCGCCATGTCCTTGAGGCCAAGTATATGAGCACCCGCATCGCGCAGTTCTTTCGCCATGCCGACATAGTATTTCAGGTCATACTTGGCGCGATCCGGGTCCAGAATGTCACCGGTGTAACAGACGGTGCCCTCACAGATTTTACCGTTCTCAACCACGGCGTCCATCGCGACGCGCATATTCTCAACCCAGTTCAACGAGTCGAACACACGGAACACATCGATGTTCTGCGATGCCTGACGTACGAACTCTTGCACAACGTTGTCAGGGTAATTGGTGTAGCCGACCCCGTTCGCACCGCGCAACAGCATCTGGGTCATCAGGTTCGGCATCGCTTCGCGGAGGTCGCGCAGACGCTGCCAAGGGCATTCTTGCAGGAACCGATAGGCCACGTCGAAAGTTGCACCGCCCCAGCATTCGACCGAGAACAACTGCGGCAGGTTAGCTGCATAGGTTGGCGCGACCTTGATCATGTCGATCGACCGCATCCGGGTCGCCAGCAAAGACTGGTGGCCGTCGCGCATGGTTGTGTCGGTGATCAGAAGCTGGCGCTGCGCCTTCATCCAATCAGCAACGGCTTGCGGGCCTTTTTGCTCCAGCAGGTTGCGTGCGCCCATCTGCGGTTCCGACTTCGGTGCCGGGGGCTTTGCGTCTTTCAGATCGGCGCGAGGTTCGGGGCGGTCCTTGGTCTCTGGGTGACCATTCACTGTGATGTCGGCGATATAGGTCAGAACCTTGGTACCCCGGTCGCGGCGGCGCTTAAAGGAGAACAAGTCCGGCGTCGTATCGATGAATTTGGTCGTATACTCGTTCGACAGGAAAGTCGGGTGCTTCAGCAGGTTGATGACAAAGTCGATATTGGTGCTGACGCCGCGAATGCGGAACTCGCGCAGGGCGCGGTCCATCCGGGCAATCGCCGCCTCGGGCGTCGGAGCCTTGGCGGTCACCTTGGTCAGCAGCGAGTCATAGTACCGCGTGATCACCCCGCCTGCATAAGCCGTACCACCGTCCAGACGGATGCCCATGCCGGTAGCCGAGCGATACGCAGTGATGCGGCCATAGTCGGGGATAAAGTTGTTTTGCGGATCTTCGGTAGTGATCCGGGTCTGCAGCGCGTGGCCGGTCAGATGCACGTCTGCCTGGCTGGCGGCACCCGTGGCTTCGGCTAGGGTTTTGCCCTCGGCGATCAGGATCTGAGCCTGAACGATGTCGATACCGGTGACTTCTTCAGTAACCGTGTGTTCGACTTGCACGCGCGGATTCACTTCGATGAAGTAGAACTTGCCGGTTTCCATATCCATCAGGAATTCAACTGTGCCTGCGCATTCATAATTTACATGCGCGCAGATTTTGCGGCCCAGCTCACAAATCTCGGCGCGTTGTTCTTCGCTTAAGTAAGGGGCAGGGGCGCGTTCGACAACTTTTTGGTTCCGGCGCTGGACCGAGCAGTCGCGTTCGTACAAGTGATAGATCTCACCATGCTTGTCGCCTAAGATCTGCACCTCGACATGGCGGGCGCGGATAATCATTTTTTCCAGATAGCCCTCGCCATTGCCGAACGCGGCTTCGGCCTCGCGACGGCCTTCCAGAACTTTCTCTTCCAGTTCATCTTGTGACAGGATCGGGCGCATGCCGCGTCCGCCGCCGCCCCAGGAGGCTTTGAGCATCAGAGGATAGCCGATTTCCTTCGCCTCGGCGCGGATCGCATCCATGTCATCGCCCAGCACCTCGGTCGCCGGAATCACCGGCACACCTGCCGCGATGGCCACGCGGCGTGCGCTGGCCTTGTCGCCCAGTGCACGCATGGTTTCGGCTTTGGGACCGATGAAGGTGATGCCGTTCTGAACGCAGGCATCAACAAAGTCCGGGTTCTCGGACAGCAAGCCATAGCCGGGGTGGATCGCATCTGCTCCGCACTCTTTAGCGACGCGGATGATCTCATCGATGCTCAGGTAGGCGGCAACAGGCCCCATGCCTTCGCCGATGCGATAGGCCTCATCCGCCTTGAAGCGATGCAAGCCCAGCTTGTCCTCTTCGGCAAAGACGGCAACGGTGCGTTTGCCCATCTCATTGGCGGCGCGCATCACGCGGATGGCAATTTCGCCGCGGTTGGCGATCAGGATCTTGTTGAAATCAGTCATGTCGGGTCCCGGTCCTACTTGTTTGGCCGTGTTGATAGGCGGACAATACGCGTACGTATATCAGTCGTTCTGGGTAGAACCGGCATGTTAACGCTCGCAAACGCCCCCTGTTAGCGCTATCTCTCTAATAGCGCTGCATCGCGGCATGAACAAGCGGTGTAGTGGGCGGAAGGTGATTCAGCGACTCGGCGCCCAATTGGCCCATGTTTGCGTGCATGTCCTGCCGCAAAATGTCGATGAGGTGGGGAGGGCCTTTGGCACCCAGGGCGGCGAGGGCATACATGAAGCCGCGCCCCATCATCACGAAATCGGCGCCAAGGGCCTTAGCACGCAATATGTCCAAACCACCTTCGACCCCACTGTCGAAGATCAGGGGCAAGTCCGTAGCCGCACGGATGGCGGGCAGGGCTTCGATGCTGGCCGGGGCACCATCAAATTGCCGACCGCCGTGATTCGAAAGCCAGAGAGCGTCCACTCCCGCTTGCTGCAACGGTTCGGCATCTTCAGGACGCTGGACGCCTTTCACGATCAGCGGGCCATCCCAGGCATTGCGCAGCCAGTGAACATAGTCCATATCCGGGGACGTCCGCAGCAGATACCCAACATGGGCCGTCGGCGGCAGGTTGCTGGAGTCGTCCGTATACTTGTCCAGTGTCCGCATCCGCGGGGGCCCGCTGCGCGCTATTCCAAGCGCCCATTCCGGCCGCATCGCGATCTGGGCCAGAAGGCGTGGCGTCAACCGCGGTGGATTGGTCAGACCCGAACGTGTTTGGCGCTCGCGCCGGGATGCAACCGGGACATCTGCCGTCATCACCAGCGTCGTAAAACCAGCGTTCCGAACCCGATCCAGCAAGTCCTTGCGAATGTCCGGATCCTTTGGCGGATAAAGCTGAAACCACGCGTTGTCACCCAGATGCGGCGCGACGTCCTCGGGGCTTTGGCAGGCAACGTTGGATAGGGTAAAGGGCAGACCGGCGCTTGCGGCAGCGCGGGCAAGATGAGCTTCGGCATCAGGCCAAATCAGGCCTGCCATACCGATCGGGGCAACGCCGAACGGTAATGGGTAGGTCTGACCCAGGAACTCGGTCGAAGTGTCAAATTCCAATGGTCCGTGCAGGATAGACGGCAGGAAACCGACGCGGTCCAATCCATCGCGATTGCGGCGCAGCGTGGCTTCAACCCCGGTTCCGCTGTCCAGATACTCCCAGACAAAGTGAGGTATCCTGCGCTGGGCGCGGTGTTTCAGATCGGCGATGCCGGGAAAGCGACTATGAAGGTCCATGGGGATTGATCCGACCTAAGGCGCGATTCGGCAAGGATTTTAAGCCGTTGATTGCCCGCTAACGGCTTTTATTGGCTTTTTGAGCTTTGAAATCTGCCGTGTGTCATACTCGCTGCCGGCGACCTGAACTTGATTGCGACCTTTATCCTTTGCCGTATACAGCGCATCATCGGCGGCGCGCATCAGATCCTGCGGCATAGTGCCATGCGCCGGATAATGCGAAACCCCAACCGAGATCGTGATACGGGGCAGGGATTTCTCACCGTAGCGCACCGAGACGGCCTCGACCGCTTGCCGCAATTGCTCAGCCCGCGTGATCGCGTCGTCCGACGTATTGTCGGGCAGGATCAGCATGAATTCTTCGCCACCAATGCGGCAGGCAACTTCATCCCGGTCGCAGCCCTGTTCCAAAGCGGCACCAACTGCACGCAACACCATGTCACCGGCATCATGCCCATGGGTGTCGTTGAATTTCTTGAAATGATCGACATCCACGGCAATCAGGCTGAGCGGTGCGCCGGTTTGCTGACTACGGTTGATGGATTTGCGCAGGGTTTCAAGCATATGCCGCCGGTTGAACAGCCCGGTCAACGGGTCCCGGACGGACTGGTCGTGCAACTGATCGCGCATCCGTACGTTGGCTATCGCCATGCTGATCTGTTCAGCGCTGAGCTGTGCCAGCTTTTTACTCGTGTGAAACGCCTCATCTGTCCCTTCAAGGGCGCGGAGGTGCAGAAGGCCGACCGTCTCCCCATGCGCCAGAATTGGAAAGCAGAAATAGGGCCGTCCGTCATGTGGTTCGGCGTGTTCACAGACAAAGTCGATCTCAGACGCGCCGTATTCATAGGTTCGGCCACGCCGAAGCCCCCAACACCCTTCGGGATGGATGTGCGCCTTATGGGTCCCGCCATTCCAACTGGCACAGCCATCCAGGACGTCGCGCGAGTTGGAATATACGTAAACGCTGCCCTCAGCTTCGGGTAGGATATGGGTCATGAAGCGCGAGACCATATCGAACAGCTCGTCCAAGGACCGGCTGGATTGCAACCACTCGTTCAATTCGCCCAGCAATCGGACTTCGCGGGCCAGGCGTAGCTGATCTTCCATTAGATCACGCTCTTTGGCGGATTGTTTTTGCAGGGCCCGCAATTGCAAGCGGTTCGCCCGGTAGCTGGCAAAGGACACGGCAACAAGCGCAAGCAGGGCGATGCCACTTAGAACGGTCAAAGAAATCCTAAGCCGCGTGATGAACGTGGTGCGCAAGTCGGATATATCAGTAAAGAATTCAATTGCGCCGATGAAACGCCCATTCTTGGCCACCGGCATAAAGACTTCGGCAACATGGTGCTGCGCTGCGTTCAGGATATTGTCGGTATGCAGATCAAGCCCGTCGATCTCGGACAGGGGAACAACTTCCTGAATGTAGTGAAGCATTCCTCTGGCAACGTCGCTGCGAAAGAAATCACGGGTTTCAACACTGCCCTCCTCTGTCGGACGAGTCGACCAGGTGACACGCCCATTCGAGTCGAGCAATTTGAAGCGGTAAACATCAGAAGCTTCGGGCATCGCGGCCAGAAATTCGGCGTCATGCGCGTCAATCACGCCCGTCTTAAGCGCGGTCTCGGGGTCCTCTAGATGCAAGACGACACGGCGCTTCCACAGCTCAGCCTGCTTAAGAATGTCGACCTTAAGCATCCTGTCGACCAGCGGCGCGGGCAATTTGTAGATTCCCCAGCCGCATCCAATTGCCAGAGAAATCAGCAACATGCTGATACCGATCCATTTCAGCCGGTGATTTACGGCCCCCCGATTATCCTGAGTCATACCTTCGCGCTCCCACAGCAATTTAGTGATCATCGCGGCGGGTGTTTTACAGATGGTTAATGAACCCGTTCTCAGTCCAAGTCGCTTGATTAGAATTGATCGCAAAGGTGTAACAAAATCTGTGCGAACAAGGCGTGAACAAACCCTTTCCCTCGGCCAACATCCAGCGTAGTTTGGAAAGATGAGCAGTTTCGACGAAATAGACGCCTTTGAGGGCGCATCCCTGTCCGCGCGCGCCATGGCCGCGCGCCCCATGCCTTATCTGGATGAGCTGAACCCGGCGCAGCGCGACGCGGTCGAGAGGTTGGACGGTCCTGTCCTGATGCTGGCCGGTGCAGGCACTGGGAAGACCAAGGCACTGACAGCCCGAATCGCGCATCTGCTCAGCACCGGGCGGGCGCGCCCGAATGAGATTTTGTCCGTTACCTTTACCAACAAGGCTGCGCGCGAGATGAAGAACCGCGTGGGCCGTCTGTTGGGACAACCAGCCGAGGGGATGCCGTGGCTGGGCACATTCCACTCGATCTGCGTCAAGCTGCTGCGACGGCACGCGGAACTGGTCGATCTGAAATCGAATTTCACCATTCTGGATACGGATGATCAGTTGCGGCTGCTCAAACAGCTGATTCAGGCGGCCAATATCGATGACAAACGCTGGCCTGCGCGCATGTTGGCCGGAATCATTGATGACTGGAAGAACCGGGCGCTTACGCCCGACAAGGTGCCTGCTGCCGATGCCGGCGCCTATAACCACAAGGGAATTGAGATCTACGCTCAGTACCAAACCCGGCTGCGCGAGCTGAACGCGGTGGATTTTGGCGACCTGCTGTTGCACATGGTCACGATCTTCCAGACCCATCCGGATGTGTTGGAGCGATATCAACGTTGGTTCCGCTACATCCTTGTGGACGAATACCAGGATACCAACGTTGCCCAATATCTGTGGTTGAGGTTGCTGGCTGGGGCGCACAAGAACATTTGTTGTGTGGGAGATGACGATCAGTCAATTTATGGCTGGCGCGGGGCCGAAGTGGGCAACATCCTGCGGTTTGAAAAGGATTTTCCAGGGGCTTATGTCGTTCGGTTAGAGCAGAACTATCGCTCGACCCCCCATATCTTGGCAGCAGCGTCCAATGTCATCCGTGGCAATGAAAGTCGGCTGGGCAAGGAATTGTGGACCGATGCGCAGGACGGTGAAAAGGTCCGCCTGATCGGTCATTGGGATGGCGAGGAAGAGGCGCGCTGGATCGGTGAAGAGATCGACGCGATGCAGGGGGGAACGCGTGGAGCGCGGCCCTTTAATCTGGATGAAATTGCGATTCTCGTGCGGGCCAGCCATCAGATGCGCGCGTTTGAGGACCGTTTTCTGACCATCGGTCTGCCCTACAAGGTCATAGGTGGCCCGCGATTCTATGAGCGGATGGAGATTCGTGACGCGATGGCCTATTTCCGGCTGGTGGTCAGCCCCGGCGATGATCTGGCGTTTGAGCGGATTTATAACAAGCCTAAGCGCGGTCTTGGAAGTAAGGCATGGCAGGAAATTCAAGAAACCGCACGGGAAAACAGCGTCTCATTACTTGAGGGCGCTAAGTTGGCGATTGAAAAAGGGCTTTTGAAAGGAAAAGGCGCAAAGTCCCTTCGACAATTGATCGCGGACCTTGCGCGTTGGAATGGTCTTACACGTGGCCCCTTGATTGAAATTGATGATGACTCCGTGCTTGAAGACGAAGTTGCAACAATTCGCTACGGTGAACCGGAGTTGTCACACATCGAATTGGCGCAAGTCATAATAGATGAGTCGGGCTATCCAGAGATGTACCTACAGCCTGTTGACCCTAGTCGCCCGGATGCGCCGAGGAAGGAAAAAGACGTTGAATCAGCCGGGCGGTTGGAAAACCTCAAGGAATTGGTCAACCAACTGGATAATTTCGAGAATCTGCAAGGGTTTTTGGAACATGTCAGCCTGGTAATGGACAACGAGAAGGAATCGGACGGGGCAAAAGTCTCGATCATGACCCTGCACGCGGCAAAGGGGCTGGAGTTCCCGGCCGTGTTCCTGCCGGGGTGGGAAGACGGGTTGTTCCCATCACAGAGATCAATGGACGAGTCCGGGATCAAGGGCCTCGAAGAAGAACGGCGACTGGCCTATGTGGGCATCACCCGCGCGGAAGAGATCTGTACGATTTCCTTTGCGGCCAATCGTCGGGTGTTTGGCCAATGGCAAAATGCGATGCCGTCGCGCTTCATTGACGAGTTGCCTGAAGATCATGTCGAAGTTCTGACGCCGCCGGGGCTGTACGGGGGTGGTCAGCCGACTGCCGGTATCGAAACCCGTGCGGCCGAGGCCAATGTCTATAACTCCCCCGGTTGGCGGCGATTGCAGGCCCGGCAGGGACAGTATGGAACGTCCCAACCCCGCGAAAGCCGCAATACGGTGATCGACGCGACTGCTGTTGCCAGTTTCACCCTTGGCGAGCGCGTGTTTCATCAGAAATTCGGCTACGGCGCGGTGATCGGTATCGAAGGTGACAAGGTTGAGGTCGATTTCGAAAAAGCTGGATTGAAAAAAGTGGTTTCCCGCTTTCTGTCCGCCAAGGATGATGTGCCGTTCTAAACGCTATAGCCCTTCAACCAGTACCATGTTCGCCGTCGCGGTTTTGTGCCGAATTTCCGCCAGCTTGATATAGTCTGGGTCGTCTTTCCACGCCTTGGCCGCAGCAAGAGATGGGAACTCCATCAACACAATTCCGTCTTCGGGCCATACGCCCTCGATTAGTTCCACGGGCTTGGAGGATATCGTCAGCAGGCGACCTCCGTGCCGGTCAAATATCGGCATGAAGCCTTCAAGGTATTTCTGGTACCCGTCAGCGTCGTGAATGGAAATCTGGGCGATGAAATAAGCGGCCATCGGAAACTCCTGAAATTCTGGTCAGGGCTTCAGTTTACATCTCGGTACGAAAAACAAAAACGGCGGTTCCCAGGGAGGAGGAGAGGGAACCGCCGTTCTTTTCAACATCAGGGCAGGGAGGAGGAGAGCCCCGATGTATCCGAACCCGGGTTTGATCCCGGTATGAGGAAGACGCGGCGACGTCAGGGAGGAGGAGAGACGTCGCCGCGCGCTTTCAACACCGGGAAAGGGAGGAGGAGTACCCGGTGTGTCTGCTTCCGGCGATCAGGGCCGGTATTAGGGGCGGCGACATCAGGGAGGAGGAGAGATGCCGCCGCTGAAATACAGGTCCAAAAGGGAGGAGGAAGGACCTGATCTCGGTGTTTCTGTGTCGCTTAACGTGCGACGTGTTCTTCGGCCGCTTGCTGAGCCAGGCGGCGGATCATCGAGCGGTGAAGCCCCAGATCAGCCAGTTCGCGGTTCGACAGATCAGACAGTTCGTGAACTGTCTGGCGATAGACGCGATATTGGATGAACCGGGTCTTTGCCGCCTCGAATAGCGAAGCCAGGCTAGTTGCCGGTGCGCCTTTGAGCGCGGTGTTATGTGTTGCTGCAGCCATTTGCTTTACTCGATGTATTCGTTGTTGCCGGTGTTGTCCGGCGCTTGCTTGAGACTGAAAATAAGCATATGCTGCAATTGCACAATACCCGACAACGTCAATGCTGCTATGCAGCAAGTGCATAGATATCAACTGGTTGTCGATGGGGGTTGGGAAGGGCCAGTAAAATAAGGCCTTCAGCTGATGCTTCCCCAAAGGAAGGTTTCAACAAGATTTTCTGGATTTTCGTGTTTGCGCGTCTTTTGAGCGGAGTTTGTCAATTCTTGTGCGCTTTGTGTATTGGATGGGCCAGGCGCGCGGCGGCTGACATATTGATTTCGGTTCGTGGGAATTCATGGGCGTCAGCTGGAGCGGCGAAGAATCCACATGTGGTTGAGGTTTAAAGCTGGAGTGATTCGCTAATCAAGTGGCCCATTTTCGCTACGCTCATCATAAACCTTCACCCCTTGAAGAAATATCTGGGAAATTATGGGAATAGTTGGAGTGGGTTCAAAATTGGCTTATTTAGTGCGACCATTGCCGCAATTATCTACAATTGGTGTCCACAGGGTGGTTTTCTTTCTCAATCGCGTTGGCTAAACTGCGAGTCTGAACATAAGGTCTGCAAATTTTTTGTTGATTTCCATGAATTCCCATGTCATCCCTAATTCATCCGATGAGGACGAGGCACATGGGGCACCAAACGACCCCGAAACAACAAAAATCAGGTTTCATACAGGCATCTCGCTTTCATCAATCAAGAGATCCGGCGCGCGGGCGAGCAGACATCCCCCCAGGTGGCGCGCGCAGCTGGACATCCCGCACAGCGGGTCAATGCGGCGGGTTGATCAGTGGCAGCAGATCAACCCGCCGTTTTTCATCTGGGGGAGTGAATTTTAAGTGGGGCGCAAGCGGAAGGGACAGTCGTCTTGGCGCGCAGGTTTAGAGGTGAAAGCCACCATAAGGTGGACACGAAGGGCAGGGTATCGATCCCGGCCTCGTTTCGCCGTGTGCTTGAGGCCTCGGACCCGAACTGGCAGCCCGGCGACACTCCTGAGCTTGTAATTGTCTACGGCGACCACCGCCGCAAATTCCTGGAATGCTATACCATGCAGGCGATCGAAGAGGTCGATGCCAAGATCGACGCGCTGCCGCGCGGATCGATGCAGCGGAAGATGTTGCAGCGCATGTTCCATGGTCAGTCCTTTCCGACCACAGTGGATGAAACCGGCCGACTGGTGCTGCCGGCAAAGCTGCGTAACAAGATTGGCCTTGAAGGTGAGGCATTCTTTATCGCCGCGGGTGACACGTTCCAGATTTGGAAGCCGGAAACTTATGAATCCGAAGAACTCGCTGCGGCCGAAGAGTGGTTGGACGAACAGCCCGAGGATTTCGATCCTTTGGAGTTCCTTGACGGCACCGGGGATGCGTAACGGCATGGCCGGCGCTGAAACCCCTTCCGATAAACCTCATATCCCAGTTCTGTTGCGTCCGTTGCTGGCAGCTGTGGCTCCCGTGTCGGGCGTCTGGCTGGATGGAACGTTTGGCGCAGGCGGATATACAAAGGGCCTGCTGGACGCCGGCGCAGAGAAAGTCATCGGCGTGGACCGTGATCCGTTGGCGTTTGAAATGGCGGCGGATTGGGTCGGAGATTATGGCAACCGGCTTGTGATGCAGCCGGGTGTATTCTCACGCATGGACGAATACGCGCAGGATCTGGATGGTGTCGTTCTGGATCTGGGCGTGTCGTCGATGCAGCTGGACCTGGCGGAACGCGGCTTTTCTTTCATGAAAGACGGCCCGCTCGACATGCGAATGAGCCAGGAAGGCGAAAGCGCGGCTGATTTGGTCAACAATGCGACCGAGGAACAACTGGCCGATATCCTGTATCATTACGGCGAAGAGCGCGCGAGCCGCCGCATTGCCAAGGCCATCGCCAAAGCGCGTGCGGAAGAGCCGATTACAACAACTCTGCGCCTCGTCCAGATCATCGAATCCTGTTTGCCGCGACCCAAGCCGGGGCAGTCCCACCCTGCAACGCGCAGTTTTCAGGGCCTGCGGATCGCAGTGAATGCTGAATATGAAGAGCTGTATCAAGGACTGATGGCTGCTGAACGGGCATTGAAGCCGGGTGGCCAGTTAGCTGTGGTCACGTTCCATTCGATCGAAGACCGGATGGTCAAACGGTTCTTTCACTCCCGTGCGGGCAAGACGGGCCGGGCCAATCGGTATGCGCCCGAGATTGAGCAGGAGCTGCCGCAGTTCACGCTCAAGACTCGTAAAGCCGTGGGGCCGGATGATCAGGAGCTGCAGGAAAATCCGCGTTCACGCTCGGCAAAGCTGCGCGTTGCAATTCGAACGGATGCGCCGTCGGGGGAAATTGATGCCCGCGCCGTTGGTATGCCGCAACTAGGGGGAAGAGCAAAATGAAGAGTGTTTTTTATGTGTTGACTGCTCTGTCCGTGTTTGGACTGGCGCTGTGGGCGTATCAGGAAAACTATCGCACGCAGCAGGTGGTGAAGGAAACGCAGAAGCTGCAGCGCGAAATTGGTATGGCGCAGGTGAAGCTGGCGGTTTTGAACGCCGAATGGGCCTATCTGAACCGCCCCGACAGGTTGCGTGAGCTTGCTGATCTGAACTTTGAACGGCTGGGCCTTTTGCCCCTGCGGGCCGAGCAGTTCGGTCGCGCCGATCAGATTGCCTATGCGGAAGATCCTGACCTGCCGATCGTCGATCCGATCGAGCTGCAGGCCATCACGAACATTCAGGCGCTGGGTGAGGTGCAGATCCCATGACCCGCACGCCGCTGCGCCCTCTGGCTCGAATCCTTGACGCGCGTTCGCGGGGCGAGAATCCCAAAGCCATCGAGCGCGAAAATATCCGCAAGCGTCACGAAGATATGAAAGACCGCAGCCGCACTCGTGCTGAAGGTCGCTTGCTGGTGCTGGGTCTGTTCTTTTTCTGCGCCTTTTCGGTCGTAGGCGTCCGGATGGGCATGTTGGCCACGTCCGAAGCGCAAGAACCTGTGGCCTCGGCCCCGGGTGCAGCCATTGCGATGCAGCGGGCCAACATCGTCGACCGGGAAGGGCGCATTCTGGCGACCAATCTGGATACTTATTCGGTATATGCGCAGCCGCCGCTGATGATCGACCCGATTGCTGCCGCTGATCAGCTTGTCGCGATCTTCCCCGATCTGGAAAAAGAACGCCTGGTCAAGGACTTCACCGGCAACCGCAAGTTCCTGTGGATCAAAAAGCGTATCTCGCCCGAGCAGAAACAAGCCGTGCACGATATCGGTGACCCGGGCATTCTGTTCGGCCCGCGTGAGATGCGGTTGTACCCGAATGGCCGTCTGGCGGCGCATATCTTGGGCGGATCAAGTTTTGGGCGCGAAGGCGTCAGCGCGGCCGAAGTGATCGGTGTGGCCGGTGTTGAAAAGCAATTCGACGACTACCTGCGTGATCCCGCGAATGGGACTAAGCCGCTACAGCTCTCGCTGGACCTGACCGTTCAGGCCGCGGTTGAGCAGGTGCTATATGGCGGCATGAAGATCATGAACGCCAAGGGGGCGTCGGCGGTTCTGATGAACGCGCATACGGGCGAGGTGATCTCGGCGGCCTCATTGCCGTCCTTCGATCCCAATGATCGTCCGCGCCCGCCGACCTCGGGGTTCGACCCCTCCGACAGTCCGCTGTTTAATCGCTATGTACAGGGCGTTTACGAACTGGGGTCCGTGTTTAAGATTTTCACCGCCGCGCAGGCGGTTCAGTTGGGTTTGGTGAATTCGAACACGATAATCGATACCTCTGGGCCAATGAAGATCGGCCGTTTCCCGATTGGTGAATTCAACGGCAAGAACTATGGCAAGATCAGCGTCGCGGATGTGATCGTCCACAGCTCGAACCGAGGCACCGGGCGGCTGGCGTTGCAGATCGGCGCGCAGCGCCAGCAGAATTTCCTGGAATCGCTTGGTATGTTCGATCCGACCCCGTTCGAAATCGTCGAAGCCAAGGGTGGTGAGCCGCTGAAGCCCAAGAAATGGGGCGAACTGAGCACGGTTACAATCTCGTATGGTCATGGCCTGTCGACCAGCCCGATGCATCTGGCTGCGGGCTACGCGGCGATTGCCAATGGCGGGCATTACGTCAGCCCGACCATCCTGCGCAAAAATGGGCCGCAATACGGTCCTCGGGTAATGTCCGACAACGCCGCGAAACAGGCGCAGAACATGTTGCGCCGGGTGGTAACAGATGGCACCGCCAGTTTTGGCGATGTGGCAGGCTATGATGTGGCCGGTAAGACCGGCACCGCGGATAAGCCCAAGCCGCGTGGTGGTTATTACGACGACAAGGTGATTGCGACCTTTGCGACGTTCTTTCCCGCCTATGACCCAAAATACGTCCTGATCGTAACGTTGGACGAACCATCCATCCTTGCTTATGGCGAAAAGCGCCGTACGGCAGGCTGGACAGCGGTTCCTGTGGCCGCAGAATTGATCGGGCGCATCGCACCGTTGCTGGGCCTGCGTCCTCGGGTTGAGCCTGAGGCCGGCGCTGCTATAACGCTGACCTCAAATTAGGCTGTCCAAACGAGGTGGGTCATGGGCGCAAGGACAAAGAAACTGAGCCAACTGGCCCTGACCGCCCGAGGTGGCACCAATCCTGATGTCACAGGGCTGGCGGTCGACAGCCGCGAAGTCAAAGACGGTTTCCTCTTTGCGGCACTTCCCGGTACACGTGTTCATGGCGGTGAGTTCGTTCAATACGCTTTGCGTATGGGGGCCGCGGCCATCCTGACGGATGCTGAAGGGGCAGAGATCGCAGCCGAGGAATTGGCCGCATCAGATGCGGCGCTGATCGTGCTCGAGGACCCGCGTCAGGCGCTGGCCGGGTGCGCTGCGCTGTGGTTCGGAGCGCAGCCTAAGACCATCGTTGCGGTTACTGGCACCAATGGCAAAACCTCGGTCGCGACATTTGTTCGCCAGATCTGGACTGAACTTGGTCACGCCGCGGTGAACCTCGGGACCACAGGGGTCGAGGGGGCGTGGACCGCACCACTAGCCCATACAACGCCCGAACCAATCACTTTACATCGGTGCCTGTCCGAGGCTGCGGAGAACGGTGTGACTCATGCGGCGATGGAGGCATCCTCGCACGGGTTGGAACAGCGCCGCTTGGACGGGGTACAGTTGGCTGCTGCCGGGTTTTCTAACTTCACTCAAGACCATCTGGACTACCACGAAACGTTCGAGGCGTATTTCCAAGCCAAAGCAGGCCTGTTTGACCGGGTTCTGCCGCAAGACGGCACTGTTGTCGTCAACATGAGCGATCCCAAAGGGGCTCAGGTCCTTCAGATTGCCGAAGACCGGGGGCAGAACGTGCTGACCGTTGGGCTTGGGGAAGCAGACCTGTGCCTGATGAATCAGCGGTTTGACGCAACAGGTCAGGACCTGCGGTTTTCTTGGCAGGGCAAGATCTTCCAAACCCGTTTGAATCTGATCGGCGGGTTTCAGGCCGAAAATATCTTGTTGGCCTGCGGTTTGGTTATTGCTGGAGGGGAAGAGCCTGAACACGTTTTCGAAACCCTGCCGCATCTCACGACGGTTCGTGGACGCATGCAGCTGGCCGCGACGCGAGAGAATGGGGCAGCGGTGTTTGTGGATTACGCTCATACACCTGACGCAGTGGCGACCGCACTCAGGGCACTGCGCCCGCATGTGATGGGCCGCCTGATAGCTATTGTCGGCGCGGGTGGTGATCGCGACGCGACCAAGCGCCCGCTGATGGGGCAAGCCGCCGCCAACCACGCTGATGTTGTTTTCGTCACCGACGACAACCCGCGCAGCGAAGATCCGGCCACCATACGCGCCGCCGTGATGGACGGGGCACCAGAGGCCACCGAGGTCGGCGATCGGGCCGAGGCCATCTTGCGCGGGATAGACGCGCTGCAACCCGGGGATGCGCTTTTGATTGCGGGCAAAGGGCATGAAACCGGCCAGATCGTTGGCGATCAGGTTCTGCCATTTGATGATGTCGAACAGGCCAGCATCAGCGTGGCCGCACTGGACGGGAGGGTGGCATGACATTGTGGACTGCAGCCGAGGCCGCCGAGGCAACCGGTGGACGCGTCACTTCGGATTGGGCGGTCAATGGTGTGTCGATCGACACGCGCACCATCCAGCCCGGCGATCTTTTCGTTGCGCTAAAGGCTGCGCGGGACGGGCATGATTTTGTAGCGCAAGCTTTGGAGAAAGGCGCAGGTGCGGCTTTGGTATCCCGCATTCCCGAAGGCGTGGCTGAAGACGCGCCCTTGTTGGTCGTCGAAGATGTCCAGACCGGGCTGGAAACGCTGGGTCGGGCGGGTCGTGCCCGAACCGAAGCGCGTGTGCTGGGCGTCACAGGCAGCGTTGGCAAGACGTCAACCAAGGAAATGCTGGCCACCATATTGGAAACGCAGGGGAAAACCCATGCCAGCGTTGCCAGCTACAACAATCATTGGGGGGTTCCCCTGACATTGGCGCGGATGCCGCGCGACACAGAATTTGCTGTGATCGAGATCGGAATGAATCACCCCGGAGAGATTTCTCCGCTCGCGCGTCAGGCCCGCCCGCATGTGGCGCTGGTCACGACTGTGGCGGCAGTACACCTCGAAGCGTTTGAATCGGTGGCCGGTATTGCACATGAGAAGGCCGCAATTTTTGACGGTGTGACGGAGGACGGTGCGGCCATCCTGAACGCAGATATCGAGCATGTGGACATCCTGCGCGACTGTGCGCGAGATTTAGGCGCGAAAACAGTGGATTTCGGCCGCAATGGCTCCGACTACACATTGACCGATGTAATCCAAGAGGCTGACTCGGTTCATGCAAAGGCAACAGTCGCAGGGCGCCCGATTGCGTTTGACGTGCAGTCAGCCGGCACGCATTTCGCCATGAACGCACTGGGGGCATTGGCTGCATGTGTCGAAATGGGCGTCGATCTGGATCAAGCCATTGCAGGTCTCGGCGGATGGTCGCCGGTCAAGGGGCGCGGGGTGCGCGAACAGATCGCTTTGACCGATGGCGGTCGGATCGAATTGCTGGATGACAGCTATAACGCTAACCCGACGTCGATGGAGGCCGCACTGGACGTTCTGGCCGCCGCGCAAGGTCAGCGTCGTATCGCTTTTCTTGGGGATATGAAGGAGTTGGGGCCGGAGGAAATTGCCATGCATGCGGCGATGGCGGATGTTTCGGCCATGCAACGCGTGGACAAAGTGCATTGCGTTGGTCCGCTGATGAAGGCGCTGCACGATGCACTTTCGGCGGACAAACGCGGGCTTTGGTTCGAGACCAGCACCGAGATGGCCGTGCATATGTCAGAGCTTGTTCAGACCGGTGACACTGTGTTGGCCAAGGGATCGCTGAGCATGGCATTGGCACAGATTGTTGACGGTTTGCGTAAAATGGGGCAAGGGGGCGCGCTTGATTGATGACCGCGCCCGCGACCTCAGTGTGAGAAAGGTTTTGTAATGCTCTATTGGTTGACCGCCCTGTCGGACGGAGGGGATTTTTTTAACCTCTTCCGATACATCACGTTCCGCGCTGGCGGCGCCTTTTTGACTGCGTTGATCTTTGGTTTTCTTTTCGGGAAGCCGCTGATCAATGTGCTGCGCAAAAAACAGGGCAAAGGCCAACCTATTCGGGATGACGGCCCAGAGGGGCATTTTTCGAAGGCGGGCACACCGACAATGGGCGGGCTTTTGATCGTAGGCGCGCTGGTGACATCGACCCTGGTCTGGGCTCGGTGGGACAACCCTTACGTCTGGATGGTCTTATTTGTAACGCTGGCCTATGCGGCGATCGGGTTTGCAGATGACTATGCAAAGGTATCGAAGCAGAACACTAAGGGCGTTTCGGGCAAAATGCGTATGGCGCTAGGGGTGATAATCGCAGTTTTGGCCTCGGCCTGGGCTACGCTGCATCATCCCGAGGCGCTGCAAAACCAGCTGGCTTTGCCGATTTTCAAGGATACACTGATCAATCTAGGCATATTCTACATTCCCTTCTCGATCATCGTGATCGTTGGCGCGGCCAATGCGGTGAACCTGACCGATGGTCTGGATGGTCTGGCCATCATGCCGGCGATGATCGCGGCCTCGACGCTAGGCGTGATTGCCTACGCCGTGGGACGGGTCGACTTTACCGAATATCTGGACGTTCATTACGTGCCGGGAACCGGTGAGATTTTCATTTTTACCTCGGCTTTGTTTGGCGCAGGCCTTGGGTTCCTTTGGTACAACGCACCTCCGGCTGCGGTGTTCATGGGCGACACCGGGTCGCTTGCGTTAGGCGGTGCTTTGGGTGCCATTGCGGTGGCCACCAAACATGAGCTGGTGCTGGCAGTCGTCGGCGGTTTGTTCGTGGTCGAAGCGTTGAGCGTGATCATCCAGGTGCTGTACTTCAAACGCACCGGGCGGCGCGTGTTCCTGATGGCGCCGATCCATCATCACTATGAGAAAAAGGGATGGGCTGAGCCGACGATCGTGATCCGGTTCTGGATCATCTCGCTGATCCTGGCGATGATCGGTCTGGCAACGCTGAAGATCCGGTAAAGCTCCCGCCAGGTTCAGCGGACCTGCGGTCCGCCTGCCACCTGTTGGGCCCGGCTCGCGCTGACGCGCGAGCCTTTTGCCACCCTTGCCATCAGTGATTTCTTCGGTGCAGTGTGGCGGCTAAATTTACGTCAAAAAAGGTGGGCAGTATGATCCCGGTCAAAGGGTTTTCAGGGCAGAAAGTTGCGGTTCTGGGGCTAGGCCGGTCGGGGCTGGCCACGGCGCGTGCCCTGCAGGCAGGCAAAGCTGAGCCTGTGTGTTGGGATGACAATCCTGCCGCCCAGGAAAAGGCCGAGGCCGAGGGGTTCGTCTGCGTCGATCTGCGCCGTCATGGCGCTTTTGAAGACATCGCGGCGCTTATTGTCTCTCCCGGTATTCCTCATCTTTACCCAGAACCGAACCCGGTTGTTGCTGCGGCGCTTGAGGCCGGTGTCCCGGTCGACAACGACATCGGTTTGTTTTTCCGATCCTTTGCAGGACCTGAATGGAACAACTATGACACTCCGCCGCGTGTGATCGCAGTGACCGGGTCGAACGGAAAATCGACCACCGCGGCTTTGATCCACCATATCCTGACCGAAGCCGGGCGCGAGGCGCAGCTGGCGGGTAATATTGGACGTGGGGTGCTGGATATTGATCCGGGCGGCGACGGTTCGGTCGTTGTGCTGGAACTGTCCAGCTATCAAACAGAACTGGCCCGCGCCCTGACCCCGGACGTGGCCGTTTTCACCAACCTGTCGCCCGACCATCTTGACCGCCACGGTGGGATGGGGGGCTATTTTGCCGCCAAGCGTCGGTTGTTTGCCGAAGGCGGCCCGGATCGCGCCGTGATTGGCATTGACGAGAAAGAGGGCGCGTTTCTAGCCGGTCAACTGGCCGAAGGCCGTGCGGATGATCGCGTCATCCGCGTGTCGGTTGCGCGCAAACTGACGGGACCCGGGTGGCAGGTGTTTGCCCGTAGAGGGTTCTTGTCGGAATACCGCAAGGGACGGCAAGCGGGCTCGATTGACCTGCGCGGAATCACGGGCCTTCCCGGCGCACATAACCACCAAAACGCCTGTTCGGCTTATGCCGCCTGTCGCGCGCTTGGGCTGGCACCGCGCGTGATCGAAGACGCGCTGCACAGCTATCCGGGCCTGCCGCATCGCAGTCAGATCATCGCCGAGGTAGGCAGTATTACTTATGTGAATGACTCAAAAGCCACCAATGTGGACAGCGCTCTCAAGGCGTTGAGCGCCTTCAGGAAGGTCCGCTGGGTCTGTGGGGGGCTTGAGAAGGAAGGCGGTGTCGCCGCTCTGAACGCAGCCGCTGACCAGGTGGTCAAAGCATATGTCATTGGTCGCGAGGCCGCGAATTTCGCCATGCAACTTAAGGCCGATGCGCTGGTTTGCACCACCATGTCCGAGGCTGTTGAGCAAGCCATGAAGGATGCCCAACCCGGCGAGACAGTCCTGCTTGCGCCAGCCGCGGCCAGTTTCGACCAATACGACAATTTCGAGCAGCGCGGAGAGGACTTTGTAGCGGAAGTCAGGCAACGGCTTCCGGAATAGCCATTTGCAATAGACCGCCGGTTGGGCCAAGCTGCGATGCTATCAGCTTGACGCGCCATCATTATTGGTTTTGCTTGCCTGCAAATTCAACACGAGGTTATGACTATGCCATTTCGTAAGTTTTCTCTGATCCTGCCTGCCATTCTCGTTGCCGGTGCCTGCACCAACACAGGTGCCAATTATCAACCAATCGTCGACGGCCCGATCGGCCCGAACTACAACGTAGACCTTCAGCAGTGCCAACAACTGGCGGCATCACAAGCCAGTGTTGATGGCTCTACCGCAGGAAACGCAGCGATAGGCGCGGCAGGTGCGGCGGCTGTAACCGGGATTGTTCAGGACAGCAGCGACAATCTGGGCCGTGCGGCAGTTGCCGGTGCGCTTGTTGGCGCCGGCGCTGACGTGATCAACAAAAACCAGAACAAAGAAGTAATCGTGCGCAACTGCATGCGCGGACGTGGCTATAACGTCGTCGGCTAACTCTGCCCGGCGATTGCAATTCCTGCGGCGTGGCCCGAGGACCACGCCCATTGGAAGTTGTAACCGCCCAGCCATCCGGTGACATCCACCGCTTCGCCAATCGCATAGAGGCCGGGGACATCCCTGGCCTCCATCGTTTTTGACGACAGGCTATCAGTGTCGATCCCGCCCAGCGTCACCTCGGCTGTACGATACCCTTCGGTGCCCGAGGGGGTAAGCTGCCAGTCGGACAGTGCTGCGATCAGTTCGGACAGCGCGGTGTCCGACTGATCGGCCAGATTGCCTGGCATGGGGATATGATGGCTCAGGTACTCGACTAGACGCCCGGGCAGGTGGCGCGCCAGTTCCGTGGTCAGCGCCTTGCGTCCACCGCTTTGCCGCTGATCCCGTAGCAAATCAAACAGCGGCAGATCCGGGATCAGGTTTACGCGGATCGCCTCGCCTTCGCGCCAATAGGAAGACAATTGCAGAACCGATGGTCCGCTAAGCCCGCGATGGGTGAACAACAGGGCCTCGTCAAAGCTGGCCCGGTCATTCGACAGCCGCGCAGGCAAGGATACGCCAGACAGGTCTTTGAACCGACCGTCCGAGAACGTGAACGGAACGAGTGCCGCCCGCGTTTCTGTTATCCCCAGCCCGAATTGCCGCGCGATGTCATAGGCCATCCCAGTCGCGCCCATCTTGGGGATCGACTTGCCGCCAGTGGCGAGGACCAGATTGGTGCAGCTCAGACCGTGCCGCTGGCCTTCTCGTTCTACGTCCAGAATAAAACCGCTGTCGGTCTTGCGCAGATCTTTCACTTCGGTTCGAACCCACAGCTCGGCACCAGCACGCCCCATTTCGTCCAGCAGCATCTGGATGATTTGTTTTGATGATCCATCGCAGAACAACTGCCCCAGTGTTTTTTCATGCCATGCGATGTCATGTCGGCCGACCAGATCAACGAAATCCCACTGCGTGTACCGCGCCAACGCGGATTTGCAGAAATGCGGATTCTGCGACAGGAAGTTTCCCGGTCCTGCGTACATATTGGTGAAGTTGCAGCGCCCACCGCCCGAGATGCGGATTTTCTCACCCGGAGCCTTCGCGTGGTCGATCACCAGAACGCGCCCGCCGCAATGGGCGGCGCACATCATGCCGGCTGCGCCGGCGCCAAGGATGATCGTGTCGTAGGTCATGCGCGCGGGATGGCTTGAATTAATAGGGAAGGCAAGAGGAAGACGAAAACACGCGCCGTCTAGGCCTGACTGGTGGTGAACCCTTGTCCTTCTAACGGTTCTGGGAAAGGGGAAAAAATTGACAGCTGGTGCCCTTACGAAATTGGTCGCGATATCATGTGTTAGAATGCTCGCGAAACGAAAACTCATCTTGATGTACAGCACAGGAGGGCGGTTCAATGATCATGCGCATTTTCCAAGTCACAGTTCGTCCGGGCAAGGAGGCGGAATTTTCAAAGTTCTTCCACGAGACTGCGATCCCATTGATGCAAAGCACCGAAGGCGTCGTTCAGGTCCTGCCGGGTGCTCCGCGTTCGGATACACCGCGTGAGTTCAGTTTTGTCATGATTTGGAGCAGCCTGGACGCATTAGTAGCTTTTGTTGGTGACGATTACCAAAGTCCACATATCGATCCGGCAGAGGCCGAGTTGGTCGAGTCCAGAACGATAAAGCACTACGATCTTGTCACCTAGGTGATCCGTACATCCTGGAAAGGAAAGCCCGGGTCGGATCTCCGGCTTGGAGGTGTCAATTTCCCCTGTTGTCGTGTCATTCCGCTAGCCCAAACGCAAAAATGCCTGTAGACTCTCATTCAGATCCTGAAAAACGGGACGTTAACGAGGCAGATAGTGGCGGTATCTCATGACTGAGATGGTGTATGGCGCGGTCCAGGACCAGCGCGGAGAACCGATTCTTCCGAAATGGTGGCGGACGATTGATCGCTGGACGATGTCCTGCGTTCTGATCCTGTTTGTCATCGGATTGTTGCTGGGGCTGGCCTCATCACCACCACTGGCAGGGCGCAACGGATTTGATCCGTTCCACTATGTCGAACGGCAGGCGCTGTTCGGCGGACTGGCGCTGATTGCGATGCTGCTGACGTCGATGATGTCGCCGACGCTGGTGCGCCGTTTGGCGGTGCTGGGATTCCTTGCCTCGTTTGTGGCGCTGGCTTTCCTACCGGTCTTTGGAACAGACTTCGGCAAAGGGGCGGTGCGCTGGTATTCACTTGGTTTTGCGTCTTTGCAGCCGTCGGAATTTCTGAAACCCGGATTTGTCGTCGTGGCCGCGTGGCTGCTGGCAGCGTCGCAACAGATCAACGGCCCTCCGGGTCGGTTGTGGTCATTTGCGTTGTGCATTGCAATTGTGGCGATGCTGGTTTTGCAACCTGACTTCGGTCAGGCCTGCCTGATCCTGTTTGGATGGGGTGTGATGTACTTTGTGGCCGGTGCGCCGATGCTGCTGCTGGTTGGCATGGCGGGCGTCGTTGTCCTGGGGGGTATGTTCGCCTATTCGAATTCGGAACACTTTGCCCGCCGTATTGATGGCTTCCTGAACCAGGAGGTCGACCCAACCACTCAGCTTGGCTATGCCACCAACGCCATCCGCGAAGGCGGTCTGTTCGGTGTCGGCGTGGGTGAGGGACAGGTGAAGTGGTCCTTGCCCGATGCCCATACGGATTTCATCATCGCCGTTGCGGCCGAAGAATACGGGCTGATCCTGGTGCTGATCATCATCGCGCTTTATTCACTGATCGTTGTACGCTCGCTTCTGCGGCTGATGCGCGAGCGCGATATGTTCATCCGTCTGGCCGGGACCGGTCTGGCCTGCATGTTTGGCGTTCAGGCCATGATCAACATGGGTGTGGCCGTGCGTCTGCTGCCTGCCAAGGGCATGACGCTGCCCTTTGTCAGCTATGGTGGGTCGTCGCTGATTGCGGGCGGCATCGCTGTAGGAATGCTGCTGGCCTTCACCAGAAGCCGCCCACAGGGCGAACTTGGCGATATTCTACGCGGAAGAGGATAATGGGGAAACCTTACCTGTTGATTGCGGCTGGCGGCACCGGGGGCCATATGTTCCCGGCGCAGGCGTTGGCCGAAGCGATGCTGAATAAAGGCTGGCGCGTGCGCCTGTCCACGGATGAGCGTGGCGCGCGCTACACAGGCGCCTTTCCGCAAACGGTCGAGATTGTCGAGGTTGCCTCTGCCACCTTCGCGCGCGGCGGACTGGCCGCTAAGGCATTGGTCGGCCCCAGGATTGCGGGCGGCGTCAGCAGCATGGCGTTCCAGATGATGCGGGACAAACCGGACGTTGTCGTGGGCTTTGGCGGATACCCGTCGATCCCGGCTTTGGGGGCCGCGACGATGCTGAAAGTTCCGCGCATGATCCACGAACAGAATGGGGTTCTGGGGCGCGTGAACCAATTGTTTGCCACGCGTGTTGCCAACGTCGCCTGTGGTGTCTGGCCGACCGATCTGCCCGAAGGGGCCAATGGAATCCACACCGGAAACCCGGTCCGCGCCGCCGTGCTTGAGCGCGAGGCCGCAGGTTACATCCCACCGGGCGACTATCCTATGTCTATTCTGGTTATGGGCGGCAGTCAGGGTGCGCGCATTCTCAGCGATATTGTCCCTGGCGCGATTGCTGCCTTGCCTGACGACTTGCGCAGCCATATCCGTGTTGCACATCAGGCCCGCGACGAGGATGGGGAACGTGTTACGGCGTTCTATGCCGAACATGGTATCCGGGCCGAGGTCAAACCTTTCTTTGACGACGTTCCGCGTCGCATGTCGGATGCACAACTTGTCATCAGCCGGTCCGGCGCATCCAGCGTGGCGGATATCTCGGTCATCGGACGTCCATCGATCCTGATCCCGTTCGCCGCAGCCGCAGGCGACCATCAAACTGCGAACGCGCGAGGATTGGTTCAGGCAGGCGGCGCGATTATGATCCCGGAAAACGCGCTTGACGTTCCCGCGCTGACAGAGCAAATCACCGCCGTTCTTACCAACCCCGAAGCCGCCCAAAAGATGGCCCATGCCGCCCTCTCGACCGGTGCCCCCGACGCAACTGAACGTCTGACGGCCCTTGTCGAACAACTGGCGCAGAAGGAGACCACATGAATCCTGCAACCAAACTGCCGCAAGACGTAGGGTCGATTCACTTTGTGGGGATCGGCGGAATTGGGATGTCGGGCATTGCCGAGGTTTTGCTGAACCTCGGTTACCGCGTGCAGGGGTCCGACCTGAAGGCGTCCAAGATCACTGATCGTCTGGCGAGCCTTGGGGCTGAGATATTTGTCGGCCAGCGTGCCGAAAACCTTGAAAACGCGGCCGTTGTTGTGGTGTCGACCGCGATCAAGCCTGGCAACCCCGAGCTGGACGGCGCCCGGGCGCAAGGCCTGCCGGTTGTTCGTCGCGCCGACATGCTGGCCGAGCTGATGCGCCTGAAATCCAACATCGCCATTGCCGGAACCCACGGCAAGACCACCACGACCACCATGATGGCCGAGCTGATGGTGGCCGGCGATTTCGATCCGACCGTCATCAATGGCGGCATCATCCATGCCTACGGTTCGAACGCACGGATGGGGCAGGGTGAATGGATGGTGGTCGAGGCCGACGAATCCGACGGTTCGTTCAACCGACTGCCCGCGACCATTGCCATTGTTACGAATATCGACCCCGAGCATATGGAGCATTGGGGTGACTTCGACCAACTGCGCGACGGGTTCTACGAGTTCGTCTCGAACCTGCCATTCTACGGTCTGGCTGTGTGCTGCACGGACCATGCAGAGGTGCAGACGTTGGTTGGACGTATCACCGACCGCCGGGTCCGGACCTATGGGTTCAATGCGCAGGCTGATGTTCGTGCGTTGAACCTGACCTACAGGGGCGGCGTGGCGCATTTCGACATCCACCTTCAGTACGAAGATAAGATGATCGAGGGCTGCACATTGCCGATGCCCGGCGACCACAATGTCTCAAACGCGCTGTCTGCAGTGGCCGTCGCCCGCCATCTGGGTATGAAGGCCTCGGAAATCCGTGATGCGCTGGCTAATTTTGGCGGCGTCAACCGCCGCTTCACTAAGGTCGGCGAGGTCGATGGCGTCACCATTATCGACGATTACGGCCACCATCCGGTAGAGATTGCAGCCGTTCTTAAAGCTGCGCGCCAGGCCACCGATGGGCGCGTGATCGCCGTGCACCAACCGCACCGGTACTCGCGCCTGTCCAATCTGTTTGACGATTTCTGCACTTGCTTCAATGACGCGGACGTTGTCGCCATCGCTGATGTTTTCTCTGCCGGAGAGGACCCGATCGAAGGAGCCAGCCGAGATGATCTGGTGCAAGGCCTGATCCGTCACGGTCACCGCCACGCGCGTGCATTGCTGAACGAAAACGATCTGGAGCGCCTTGTTCGTGAACAGGCCCGTCCCGGTGACATGGTTGTTTGCCTTGGCGCCGGTACAATTAGCGCCTGGGCCAATGGGTTGCCTGAAAGGCTGCGACAAAAACAAGCCGTTTGATGGAATGGACTCTCTAGCACTGCAACTTAAAAATGTGGTTTTGCAGTTGCAGCAATGATCGTCCTCGGAGGGGCAGTTGGTATATTCGGTGCTTTTTGCTGGCTTGTGGGTTTTGGCCTCAACGATCGTCGCCATGCTGCCAATGCGCCTGCAATTTCCGCCGGGCATTGTGCTGTTCGTTTCCGCTCCTGCGCTGATCGTCTGGCTGGGTCATGACTTTGGCTGGTTTTTCTCGTTGCTGGCCTTTGCTGCCTTTGCATCCATGTTCCGCAATCCCATTCGCTATTACTGGCGCCGCTGGACCGGGCAGGAGGTCGAGGAGTGAACTGGTCGATCGCCCTTGCCGCTCTGTGGGGGATCGCCGCAAATGTGCTGGCGATGATCCCCAGCAAGGACAACCATTGGACCCGTGCTTATGTCCTGATCGCTGTGGGGATTCCAATACTGGGTTACGTCACTTTGCAGAACGGCCCGTGGATCGGGCTGATCGTTCTGGCGGCGGGTATGTCGGTACTGCGTTGGCCTGTGATCTATCTGGGGCGGTGGGTGCGGCGTATGGTCGGAGAATAGAATTGGACCCCAGAATATTCGCGTTTCTCTGCGGGCTTACCTTAGTTTCTGTTATGGTCGCGATGTATTCGCATCTACGTACGAAAGCAGGCAAACTTCGCGGCCCACTCATTTTGATTTTGTTTTTGATTGCGTCGGGACTTTACGGCTTTGTTACCCGTATACATTTCGAGCCAGTATCTATCGATAAACAAACCGCAACGATAGACGCTTGGATTGTGATCTACGTGCTTGCGGTCTCCATTCCGTTGATTGCCGCCTTATGCGTTGGGTTTGTCACCGGGGGACTGCACCGCGTTCTGGCGCGGTGGAAGAACAATTCTAAGCAATTGGGTGACAAAACCGTTCAAGCAGATTACCAGAGCACCATGGATCAATTGCTTCCCAAGCCACGCGGCAAACTCTCGAAAAAACGGGCTCTTAATGACTTGACTTGGCTGCGTGTTGGCGGCCCGGCTGACTATTTGTTTCAACCTGCTGACACCGAGGATTTGCAGGATTTTCTCCGTGATCTGTCCGGCGACGTCTCGGTCTTTCCCATGGGCGTCGGGTCAAACCTGATCGTTCGCGATGGCGGCTTGCGCGCAGTTGTGATCCGATTGGGGCGCGGGTTCAATGCTATCTCGGTTGAGGGAAACATCGTCACCGCCGGAGCTGCCGCGTTGGATGCGCATGTGGCGCGCAAGGCAGCGGATGCGGGCGTGGACCTGACCTTTTTGCGCACTATTCCCGGCTCGATTGGCGGCGCGGTGCGGATGAACGCAGGGTGCTATGGCAGCTACACGGCGAACGTGCTGCGCAAGGCGACCATTGTTACCCGGCAGGGTGAGCTTGTGGAACTGACTCCGGAAGACCTGAATTTCCGTTACCGCCAGTCCGATCTGCCCGAAGGCGCGGTGCTGATCTCGAGCACTTTCGAAGGTCCATCCGGCGATCCGGAAGAGCTGCACGCCCGGATGTCCGCGCAGTTGCAAAAACGCGACGAAACACAGCCGACCAAAGACCGCAGCGCCGGGTCAACCTTCCGCAACCCGGCAGGGTTTTCTTCGACCGGGCGGGCGGATGATGTGCACGACCTCAAGGCATGGAAGGTCATTGACGATGCGGGCATGCGCGGCGCGACGCGCGGCGGCGCACAGATGAGCGAAAAGCACTCGAATTTCCTGATCAATACCGGTGATGCCTCTGCCGCGGACCTCGAAGGTCTGGGCGAAGAGGTGCGAAAAAAGGTTTACGAAACAAGCGGCATCACGCTAGAGTGGGAAATCATGCGGGTCGGTGATCCGTTGACAGAATAAAGCCCTGACCGTCAGACCATAACAGGCAAATTAAGGCGACGGATCAAGGAGATAAACGCAGTACGGACCACCACATAAGGTCCGGGGACATTGAGGCGCACGTTGGGTATGTCGAGCAGGACAAACCCCAAAGTGGCGGTATTGATGGGTGGACCCTCGAAGGAACGCGAGGTGTCTCTCAGCTCTGGGCGCGAATGCGCGGCCGCCCTTGTGGGAGAAGGCTTTGAGGTAGTTGAGCTGGACGCAGGTCCTGACCTCTATGCGCGCCTTTTGGAAATCAAACCAGACGTTGTGTTTAACGCCCTGCATGGCCGCTGGGGCGAGGATGGCTGCGTTCAGGGTCTGCTGGAATGGATGCGCATTCCGTACACGCACTCTGGTGTTCTGGCCTCGGCGCTGGCGATGGACAAGCAGCGCAGCAAAGAAGTGTTTGAGGCCGAAGGCCTACCCGTTGTTGCCAGCGTGATCGTACCAAAGATTGAGGTAGTTAAGGTTCATGTGATGGAGCCTCCTTACGTGGCCAAGCCCAACAACGAAGGCTCCAGCGTTGGAATCTACATCGTGCATGAAGGGTCTAATGGCCCTCCGCAACTGTCGCATGAAATGCCCGATCAGGTGATGGTCGAGAAATACATCGCCGGACGCGAGTTGACTGTAACGGTGATGAGCGACAAGGCCGTAACGGTTACCGAGATCATGACCGATGGCGGTTGGTATGATTATGACGCCAAGTATAAGCCCGGCGGATCGTGGCATGTTTTGCCCGCTGACGTACCGACCGAGATTTTTGACCTGTGCATGGACTACGCATTGCGCGCTCATTCCGCGCTGGGATGCAAAGGCGTAAGCCGTACGGATTTCCGCTGGGATGACAGTATGGGTGCCGATGGGCTTTTCCTGCTCGAGACCAACACTCAGCCCGGCATGACGCCGACGTCACTGGTGCCTGAACAGGCCGCACATCTGGGGATGAGTTTCGGGCAGCTTTGCGCCTGGATGGTGGAGGACGCATCATGCGACCGCTAAGAGCCACCCGAGCGCCTGTGGTTCACCGGCCCAAACAACTGACCGGTCCCGATGCCGAATTCGAATCCGGCGCACATACCGGAGCCGAACCCAAATTGCGGTTGCGCGGAATGTTTGGCCGCAAGGGCGATCGCCTCGACCCAGCCCCGTCTCGTCTCAGCTACCGCCTGCAGCGCTGGATGCTGACGCGGGGCGTTCGGCGCAGCCTAAAGATTGGCCTGCCGGTGTTTGCCGTTTGCGCCGCAGTTGGCATCTATTTCGGCTCACAGGAGCGTCGCGATGCGGTGATGGCCTATGTCATCGACATCAAGACCTCGATCCAGCAACGGCCAGAGTTCATGGTCAACCTTATGGCGATTGACGGGGCAGGGACCAACCTGTCCGAGGATATCCGTGAGGTTGTACCGCTGGATTTCCCCGTCAGTTCATGGGACCTGGACGTTGAGCAAATTCGCGACACGATCACAGGATTGAATCCAGTCAAGTCCGCCACCGTGCGGGTACGCCCCGGCGGTATTCTGCAGGTGGATGTGGTCGAGCGTCAGCCCGTCATCGTCTGGCGTACGCGCCATGGGATCGAATTGCTGGACGAGACCGGCGCGCATGTGGAACGCATCGCGTCGCGCAAGGATCACTCTAATTTACCTCTGATCGCGGGCAAAGGTGCAGACGGTCACGTAGGTGAGGCCCTTGAATTACTGACAACCGCCCGCAGTCTCGGCGGCCGTGTGCGCGGGCTGGTCCGGATTGGCGAGCGTCGCTGGGACTTGGTTATGGACCGCGGGCAGCGCATCATGTTGCCGACCGAACGTCCCGTGCGCGCGTTGGAACGCGTTCTGGCCGTGAATGAGGTGCAGGACCTTTTGGAACGCGACGTCGCGGTGGTCGACATGCGCCTTGGGCAACGTCCGACAATAAGAATGACCAAAGCTGCCAGCGAAGACTGGTGGAATACAAAAGTGACAGTGGGTAGCGAGCAGTAACGACCATGATGACCGATCTTTATCAGTCCCAGCGCGCCATGCGGCAGATGCGCAGACAAGCCATGCAACGCGGTGTTGTCGCCATTCTCGATGTTGGCAGTTCCAAGATTGCCTGTCTTGTTTTGCGCTTTGACGGGACCGGCCGCCTGAGCGAGGATAACACCATCGGGTCGATGGCCGGGCAGACCGGGTTCCGGGTGATCGGTGCTGCGACCACACGGTCGCGGGGCGTTCAATTTGGCGAAGTCGCCGCCATGCAGGAAACCGAACGGGCCATCCGAACCGCCCTGCAGGCGGCGCAAAAGATGGCCGATATCCGGGTCGATCATGTGATTGCCAGCTTCTCGGGTGCGAATCCACGCTCTTACGGGTTGGATGCACAGGTCGATCTTGAGGGTCAGGTCGTGACCGAGGCCGAGGTTGGCCGTGTTCTGAACGCCTGTGATGTGCCGGATTACGGAGCCGGGCGCGAAGTACTGCATGCCCAACCGGTAAACTTCGCTTTGGACAACCGCTCGGGACTGATCGACCCGCGCGGCCAAATGGGGCAGAGCCTAGCCGTCGACATGCACATGTTGACGGTCGACGCGACCGCGATCCAGAACATTGTGCGCTGTATCAAACGCTGTGATCTGGAATTGGCCGGAATTGCAAACTCGGCCTATGTGTCTGGTGTTTCCGCCTTGGTCGAGGATGAGCAGGAACTGGGCGCGGCCTGTATCGACATGGGTGGCGGTACGACCAGCGTGTCGATCTTTATGAAAAAGCACATGATTTACGCCGACTGCGTTCGCATGGGTGGGGATCATGTGACCTCGGACATTTCGATGGGGTTGGGCATTCCCGCATCGGTCGCCGAGCGGATAAAAACCTTCAATGGCGGCGTCCATGCCACTGGAGCGGATGATCGCGACCTGATTGATATCGGCGGCGATACCGGCGACTGGGAGCATGATCGCCGAACTGTTAGCCGAGCTGAACTGATCGGGATAATGCGTCCGCGTGTTGAAGAGATCCTGGAAGAGGTGCGTGTTCGTCTGGATGCCGCCGGGTTCGAGCATATGCCGAGCCAGCAGATCGTCCTGACCGGCGGCGGCAGCCAAATCATGGGGCTGGATGGTTTGGCCACCCGCATCCTCGGGCAGCGTGTTCGCCTTGGCCGGCCGCTGCGTGTGCATGGTCTACCGCAATCGGCGACCGGGCCGGGGTTCTCCTCCGCAGTGGGGCTCAGCCTGTTTGCAGCGCACCCGCAGGACGAATGGTGGGACTTTGAAATCCCGGTCGACACCTATGCCGCGCGCCCGTTCAAGCGGGCCGTGCGTTGGTTCCGTGACAATTGGTAAGCTGGGGGTCGCAGCGCTGCTGGCCCTGGCACCGCTGACCACTCAGGCGCAAACCCGGATCACACCTGAGGCGTTTTTGGATGCAGTAAAGGGCAAGACAGTCACGTTTCACGACTTTTCAACGGGCGAGCTTGTAGGAACTGAAGAGTTCCTCAGCCCCGTGCTGTCGGTCTGGCGCATGGTGGGGCGCGGTTGCGTTTATGGTCAGATCACCACGCCTGATGGTCAAATCTGCTTTCTCTACGATGATGACCAGGATGGTATCCCGGTGTGTTGGTGGCCTTTCGAATATAAGGGCAAGTTGGTGGTTAGACTGGCCACTTTTGCGGACAGCGAAATCCAGGAGGTGCGCAGCATCACCGAGGACGGTTTGAATTGTCCAAGTACCCCGATCAGCTAAAGAAATGGGTTGCAGCTGACTCGTTTATCCCGCAAGATATCCATAAGGCCCGACAGAGGCCCGCGGCAGGACCTGAGCAGTTTTCCGCAGTTTGACAGTTTATGAGTCCCTTTGGTGATGCGTCGGTTGAGTGCCGCGTGCAAATCGCCTGTTTTGTGCTACATTGAGATCTTTACGCAACATCTGGCGGTATTTGCGAAATACTGCCGGTCAGCGCCTTATTTCCTCCATATTTTGTGGAATTACGCGATTTTTGGCGTGACGTTTGCTGTTTCAAACGGTAGGATTGTTAGTGGATAGGTAAGAAAAACACCGCTTTGGCGGGAACAAAAAAACAGGCGGACAGAGCATGACATTGAATCTTTCGATGCCCGGGCACGACGAACTGAAGCCTCGGATCACAGTATTTGGCGTTGGTGGTGCAGGCGGCAACGCTGTCAACAACATGATTGAGAAACAGCTGGATGGCGTCGATTTTGTGGTCGCCAACACCGATGCGCAGGCACTGCAACAAAGCCAGTCCTCGGCACGGGTTCAACTGGGCGTGAAAGTCACCGAAGGTCTGGGGGCAGGGGCCCGTCCGACCGTGGGTGCGGCAGCAGCCGAAGAAAGCATTGAACAGATCGTTGATCACCTGGCCGGCGCGCATATGTGCTTTATCACCGCCGGCATGGGTGGCGGTACTGGCACCGGCGCCGCTCCCATCATCGCGCAGGCCGCGCGGGAATTGGGCGTTCTGACCGTTGGTGTTGTGACCAAGCCCTTCCAGTTTGAAGGCGCCAAGCGGATGCGTCAGGCCGAAGACGGCGTTGAGATGCTGCAAAAGGTCGTCGACACACTGATCATCATTCCCAACCAGAACCTGTTCCGTCTGGCCAACGAAAAGACCACGTTCACCGAGGCGTTCTCGATGGCCGACGATGTTCTGTATCAGGGCGTTAAAGGCGTGACCGATCTGATGGTCCGTCCGGGCTTGATCAACCTCGACTTTGCTGACGTTCGCGCCGTGATGGACGAGATGGGCAAAGCGATGATGGGAACCGGCGAGGCCACCGGCGAAGATCGCGCGGTTCAGGCCGCCGAGAAGGCGATCGCCAACCCGCTGCTGGACGAAATCAGCCTCAAGGGTGCCAAGGGCGTTCTGATCAACATCACCGGCTCGCACGACCTGACCCTGTTCGAACTGGACGAAGCCGCCAACCGCATCCGCGAAGAAGTAGATCCCGAGGCCAACATCATCGTCGGTTCGACCCTGGATACAGTTATGGAAGGCGGCATGCGTGTATCGGTTGTCGCAACCGGTATCGATG
Organism: Ruegeria sp. CDSB013; assembly: GCF_059611165.1. Taxonomy (NCBI): domain Bacteria; kingdom Pseudomonadati; phylum Pseudomonadota; class Alphaproteobacteria; order Rhodobacterales; family Roseobacteraceae; genus Ruegeria; species Ruegeria sp. CDSB013. The sequence continues at coordinate 336,127 of NZ_JBXWPA010000003.1, forward strand.
CCAGTGAAAAGCAGGAAGATACCCCTGTCGCGCGCCGTTCAATGTCAGCACCGCTGACCCGCACCGTTTCAGCAGAAGAGTCGGCGCAGGAAGAGGCCCCGGTTGCTGCAGAAGTCGCTGAGCAAGCACCTCAGCAAGAGATGAACCGCGAACCCTCGCTGTTTGAAGCACCGACAGAGCCTGCACAGCCACAATTCCAGTCTCGTGTCGAACAGGATGATGATGGTTTGCCACCGCCGGCCTATCAGCCGCGCGTTGCCGAATTCGAGCCGACCCCCGAACCGGTTGAGCCTGCGTCCGAAAACTATGTCGCACCGCAGCCTCAACCGGCAGCGGGAACACCGTCGCCCGAAGCATTGCAGCGCTTGCAGGCCGCGGTCCAGAACGTTCCGCCGTCCGAGCGGAGCCCTTCGATGGTCCGCCCCGCGACCCCGCAGCCGACCGCTGTGCCGCAGGAAGAAGCGCATGATCGTCCCCGGTTTGGCTTTAACCGCCTGATCGACCGGATGACCGGCCACGCAGCAGATACTCCGGCGCAACCACCCCGCCAGCAGCCCGTTATGCGCCAATCTGACGCTACGGCACCTGCAAGGGATGAGGTCGACCCCGAACAGGACCGGATCGAAATTCCCGCCTTTTTGCGGCGTCAGGCCAACTGATCGCGGTAACAAAGTGAATGCAGAGGGTCGCCAAAGGGCGGCCCTTTTCTTTTGTTTTACAAATATTTAAGGAAGTGTAAGCAGGGATTTGCCGATCTGTCACATACATGTTTCATTCGGTTGCAAAGAGTGAGTTGAGCCTTGACGCCGCCTTCCTTAACTGAGTGTCCAACACGGCCAAACGAGGCCGGACACCACTCTTCGAGGTTCACCTTGCAACATACGCTCAAATCTCCGGTCACGTTTACAGGCGTCGGACTGCATAGCGGTAAGCCTGCGACGATGGTCCTGAAACCGGCAGCCGCCGGTCACGGCATCTGGTTCAAACGGACGGATATTGAGCTGGGCAATGCCCTTGTCCCTGCGATCTATGATGTGGTCGAGCGCACCCCGCTGTGCACCCGCCTGATCAACGACGCGGGTGTGTCTGTGTCCACGGTCGAGCACATCATGGCCGCGTTGGCCGGTTGCGGAATACATAACGCGCTGATCGAGATTGATGGTCCCGAAGTTCCGATCATGGATGGGTCTTCGATTGATTTCGTTCGCGGTATCATGGCGAAGGGCGTGCGTCGCCAAGCCAGCCCGGTTCTGGCCTATGAGGTTCTTAAGCCGGTGACCGCTGTGCGCGAAGGTGCTAGCGCTTCGATTGCGCCTGCAAACGGTCTGATCATCGACTTTCATATCGACTTCGAAGACGGTGCCATTGGCAACCAGACCAAGACCTTGGATATGCGAAACGGTTCGTTCGCACGTGAGCTGTGTGACTGCCGGACGTTCTGCCGCCGTACTGATGTTGAGGCGATGCGCGAAAACGGGCTGGCTTTGGGCGGCACGCTGGAAAATGCCGTCGTTGTTCAGGGTGACGAAGTCCTTACGCCGGGTGGTTTCCGCCGCGCGGACGAGGCCGTGCGCCACAAGATGCTGGATGCCCTTGGTGACCTGTATTTGGCAGGCGGTCCGATCTTTGGTCACTTTACCGGTGACAAATCCGGCCATTCAATGACCAATACTCTGCTGCGCAAGCTGTTCGAGACGCCGGGTGCGGTCCGTCCGATCCTGTGCACGCCTGAACAGGCAGCCCGCCTTCCGGGGCAGGGCCTGGTCCGGGACGAAATCCCGGAAGTCGCTTGATTGGATCAACTCTTCCGACAATTCTGCGAACGGGCGCATAAGGCGTTTTGCACCGGAATTTTATGTGCTAGACCTTGGCCTAAATCGGGGCTTAACCCCGTCAAGTAATACGACAAGGATAGGCGGAATGGTTGGCACCAAAGCGGCAGTCAGGTTCGCAAGCGCGATTCTTCTGACAGCAGTTTTGACGGCATGCGCTGGAAAAGGCGCAGACCGCAATCAGAACCTGGAAGGGTTCACTCCTGAACAGATATTCACGCGCGGCGAATATGAGCTGTCGCAGAATCGTTCGGATGATGCGGCGTGGTATTTTTCAGAAGTTGAACGTCTGTATCCGTATTCCGATTGGGCCAAGCGTGCGCTGATCATGCAGGCATTCTCATACCACTCGGACAAAAACTACGAAGAAAGCCGAGGCGCCGCACAACGGTACATCGACTTTTACCCGACGGACGAAGATGCGGCTTATGCCCAATATCTTCTGGCGCTCAGCTATTATGACCAGATTGACGAGGTCGGGCGCGATCAGGGCCTGACTTTTCAGGCGTTGCAATCGCTGCGCACCGTGATCGAGGTCTACCCGGATAGCGAATACGCGACCTCTGCGGTGCTGAAATTCGATCTGGCCTTTGACCACCTGGCTGGCAAAGAGATGGAAATTGGACGCTATTATCTGCGCCAGGACCATTATACTGCAGCCATCAACCGGTTCCGTGTGGTGGTTGAAGACTTCCAGACCACATCTCACACCGCCGAAGCTCTGTACCGCTTGATTGAAGCCTATCTGGCACTGGGTCTTGTGGATGAGGCACAGTCGGCGGGGGCCATTCTGGGGTACAACTATCAGTCGTCCGAATGGTACGATGCGGGCTATTCGCTGCTGACGTCACGCGGATTGGATCTCAAGAGCCGTGGCAACAACTGGCTCAGCACGATCTACCGTCAGACTGTCAAAGGTGAGTGGTTGTAATCGCCATGGCCAATGGGGTGGGACGCTAAGACCCGATGCTGCGCGCCCTCGATATCCGTGACATGCTGATCATCGATCGGCTGGAACTGACGTTTCAGCCGGGCCTGAATGCGTTGACCGGTGAAACCGGTGCGGGCAAGTCGATTCTTCTGGATTCGCTGGGATTTGTTCTGGGCTGGCGTGGTCGGGCAGAACTGGTCCGTCAGGGCGCCGCTCAGGGTGAAGTCGTGGCCGAGTTCGAATTGAACGAAGATCACGCCGCACATGCAATTCTGGCCGAAGCGGGCCTGCCCGACGGAGAAGAGCTGATCCTGCGGCGGGTGAATACGGCCGAGGGGCGTAAGACCGCGTGGGTCAATGATCGTCGTTGTTCGGGCGAGGTGCTGCGGGCATTGTCCGAGACCCTGATCGAACTGCATGGTCAACACGATGATCGCGGCCTGTTGAACCCGCGAGGTCACCGGGCAATGCTGGATGATTACGCCGGAGCAGAATCCTATCTAGTAAAGGTGCGGTCAGCATGGTCCGAGATGTCACGTGCGCGCAAAGCTCTTGCGCAGACGGAATCGGCCCTAGCAGCCATGCGTGCAGAAGAGGAATTCTTGCGGCATTCGGTATCCGAACTGGATCAGCTGGACCCGCAGCCGGGCGAGGACGCCGAGCTCGACGCCCGTCGTCGCATGATGCAGGGGGCCGAGCGTATCCGCGATGACGTTGCCCGTGCCTTCGCTCTGCTGGGTGGGGACGGGGCCGAGGGGGCGATGGCTGACGCCGTGCGCTGGCTCGAAGGGGTGTCGGATAGTGCGGGCGGCCAATTGGAAGAGCCGATCGCCGCATTGGGACGCGCCTTGATCGAGTTGGGTGAGGCGCAGGATGGTGTCGATGCCTGCCTGCAAAAACTGGACTTTAACCCGTCTGAGTTGGAGCAGGCCGAAGAACGCTTGTTCGCTATTCGTGCGCTGGCTCGTAAACATGACGTCGTGCCAGATGATCTGGGCACCTTCGCCGACACTTTGCGCGACCGCCTGAACCGGCTTGACGCGGGCGATGCGGATCTGGCCGATCAGAGGGCGGCGGTAGACGCGGCACAGGCGGCTTATGACGACGCAGCGGCCAAACTGAGTGCTGCGCGGCAAAAGGCCGCCGGGCAACTCGATGCCGCCGTGATGACCGAACTCGCCCCGTTGAAGATGGAACGCGCTGTGTTCCAAACCGAAATCACGGTGGCAGACCCGGGCCCCGAGGGGATTGACGCTGTGGCGTTCACGGTTGCCACCAACCCCGGCGCGCCTTCGGGACCGCTGAACAAGATCGCCTCAGGCGGTGAACTCAGTCGTTTTCTTTTGGCGCTCAAGGTCTGTCTGGCCGGTGATGACAGCGCGCGCACGATGATTTTCGACGAAATCGACCGAGGTGTCGGCGGCGCGACCGCTGATGCTGTCGGGCGGCGCCTTGCGTCGTTAGCGCATGGCGGTCAGGTGCTGGTTGTGACCCACTCTCCGCAGGTGGCGGCCCGCGCGGCGCATCACTGGCGGGTTCAAAAACACGTCACCGACGGGCATACCCTGTCGACCGTTGTGCCGCTGGCCGAACCCGACCGCGTGGATGAAATCGCCCGTATGGTCGCAGGTGACACAATAACGGACGAGGCCCGCGCTGCGGCCCGAGCCCTTTTGCAGGCCTGAGGTAATTCTGCCGCTTTCCTGTGTTCAATCCGTCGCGATCCCACTTTTATAAGGGCGCTCCGTGGCTTACTAAGGGGAAAGACGTGATCCCCGAGGGCAAATGACCCAATCAACCCGCACCGTTCTGCGCAACCAGCTCAATCAGGCTCTGGCCGCGATAAAGGACGCCTGGCGGGTGATGCGGCGGCGTGGGCCCAGCCAGATTCAATTCTGGTTCATCGCGCTGGCGATCGGGATCGCGGCAGGTTTCATGGCATTGGGATTTCGCAAGGCGATCCGGTCGCTGCAGGCCTATGTCTATGATACGGATGACATTTTGCTTTTGCACAGCCACGCGGAAAAGCTGCCTTGGTTTCTGATTCTGATCATTCCCATCATCGGCGGGCTTATCGTGGGCGTGATCCTGAATAAGTTCACCGACGACGGACGCGTGCGATCCGTCGCTGACGTCATCGAAGGGGCCGCGGTGACCGATGGTCGCGTGGAAAGCAAGGCGGGTATCGCGTCTTTCTTTGCCTCGCTCGTCACGCTCAGCACAGGCGGGTCCACGGGCCGAGAGGGGCCGGTCGTGCACATGGCTGGTGTGATCTCAACCTGGGTCAGTAACCGCATCCGTGCTGATGGCATCACCGGGCGCGACCTGTTGGGATGCGCTGTCGCCGCCGCCGTCTCGGCCAGTTTTAACTCACCGATCGCAGGTGCGCTGTTCGCGCTTGAGGTCGTGCTGCGTCACTTTGCAGTGCATGCATTTGCGCCAATCGTGATTGCTTCGGTTGCCGGGACAGTAATCAACCGGCTGGAATATGGCGATGTGACCGAGTTTGTTCTGGATACACCCGGTTCCCTGCAATTCTACGTGGAACTGCCTGCCTTTCTGCTACTTGGCCTGATCTGCGGCCTGGTTTCGCTTCTGCTCATGCGGTCGATCTTTTTTGCCGAAGATATCGGCAACCATATCCAGAACCGGCTTGCCTTGCCTGGCTGGCTGCGCCCAGCTGTTTCAGGTGCGATGCTGGGGCTGCTGGCGATCTGGTTCCCGCATATCATCGGCGTCGGGTATGAAACGACGATCCGCGCTTTGGCAGGTGACCTGACCCTGAGTTTTGCCATCCTGTTTGCGGTGATCAAGACGGTTGCCGTGGCGATCACCATGGGCGGGCGTATGGGCGGCGGGGTGTTTTCCCCATCGCTGATGATTGGGGCGTTGACCGGGCTGGCCTTTGGCCTGATCGCAACCGGGCTGCTGCCGGATGTGTCGGGCACGCATACGCTTTATGCCTTTGCCGGAATGGGGGCCGTTGCTGCTGCGGTTCTGGGCGCGCCGATTTCGACCACGATGATCGTCTTTGAACTGACCGGAGACTGGCAAATCGGCCTGGCTGTGATGGTTTCGGTGTCGATGTCGACAGCGCTGGCCTCGCGTCTTGTGGATCGGTCCTTCTTCTTGACCCAGCTGGAACGTCGCAACGTGCATCTGGCCGCCGGGCCGCAAGCCTATCTGCTGGCGATGCTGCGGACCGGGGCAGTCATGCGCCCCTTGGGCGACTCTCGCTCGATCACGAAAGAACAGGCGGCCGAATTGATCGAACAGGGGCTTTGTGTTCAGGCCAGCGCCACACTAGAGGCAGCGATGCCCTATTTCGACAGGGATGACATCCCCTGTATTCCGGTGGTGATTGTCGAAGAGGACGGTAGTGAAAACCCGGTCGGAGCGCTTTACCACGTCGATGCACTGAAGGCGTATAATCGCGCCTTGGCCGCCACGGCGGCAGAAGAGCACTCTTAGCGATTATACACTGTTGCGGTATCGCCCAGGTAATTGTCCCAAGCAAACCAGTACGAAATATGGCCTGCGACCCGGGGCAATTCCGCGCCTCCTGGTCCAACCAGCGCCTCTTCGGTCATGGTCCACTTCTGACCCGTTTCATCCACCAAATCGCTGCCCGACGCAGCGAACTTGTGGGATGCGCGTTCATAAGCCCGCACCGCGCGCTTTTCGTCGTTTCCGATAAGCACCAGCGGCCGGTTGGCGATGGCGTCATTGATTACCCGGCTTCTGCCGAACGCATCCAGCGGCCATGCTCGCGCCGCGCCAAATTGCCGAATGGCGAAAACATAATCTTTCTGTCTGTGACTGGACTGATCGACCAGCGCCGGGAACATCAATTCGGACGAAGCGAAATACTCCCGATACACGACACCCGATCCATAATTCCGCCGGTGACCGGTGTTCATTGAAAGGACCTTCGTCTTGGGGTGAGATGTTTTCCAGCTTTGCCATGTGGTGATGACCACCGGGCGTTGTTTCAATTCGATACCGCTGCCGACAAGCGCGCCAACGACTGGCTTGCCGGTGTATTGGTTCCACAGGGAATGCGTCTGACGATCGAACATCAGTTTGTTCGACCTGTACAGAAACCCCGATGAGCCGAAGATCAGCGGTTTGCTGCGACCCGGCACTTGCGTTTCAAACAGAATTCCGGATCCGCACAGTGTGCAGTAGGCCAAGGCCACCGGAACTCCGCCAATCACCTCGTTGAACATTTCATGCCAGCCCATGATCCGCAGCGGGTAGGCTCGTTCGTCCCCGTTGATCGAAACGCCAAAAACCAGGTCATCGTCCTTAAGGTAATCTGCACGCGCGGCAGGGGTCAGAGCCGGATTGTCCAGCGATGGGATACCGTCCTTGTTCACACCACCCCACGCGATCTCTTCAAGCCGGATCTTCATCTTGTCGCGCTGCAAATACTTTGGCCTCAGGAAGACATCGAAATTCGTATCAATTCCCAAAAGAACCTCGCGCTTGAACGGGATGAGCGAGGGGTGCGGCACGATTTGCGGGTTCTTTTCCTGCCACAACATCCACTCAAACCAGTCTTGACCGATATTCTCACCAGTCAGGGTCTGCATGACTTTCACGATGTCGCTGCTGCGACGTCTGGCGTATCGCATACCGGTCAGCAAAGCAGGCACCACATCCGGGTTGCCGCGTTGTACGAGAAAGGCCATGCCTTGCTCAAACTCTGCGTTGCTTCCAAACAGGGTGGAACGCACAGCATCAAGCACGGGGTCTTGTTGCGCGGACAACGCGCTAGGCAACAAGAGCGTGGCCCCCAATGATCCTGCGAAACTGCGACGGGTAAGTGACATGGCATCCTCTGGGCGGTGTTTGATGGCATTGTGCACGCTTGATGCCTCAAATGCATGCAACAGCCCCGTGATTGGATCGTGATCAAGCCCTGTCAGTTGCGAGCGCGCCGTTGAGCTACCAGCGAAGATTATATGCCTGCATGTTTTCGTGAAATTTTCCGCTTAGTCGTATCCAAAAAATGTCACAGATATTTTTTGCCACGGTGCCAAAAACGATAATTTTTGCTACGGGTTCGAAATTCTGGCCATGCTAGGGAGGCCCGGCCAGGGATTTTTTGGTCGCGTACGAACGGCAGCAGCCCAACTAAGGTCACTGGCATCCATGGCACAGGCCTAGGGGCGTCCGTGTCACGACATAGCCTCGACTGAGCGGGTCAGAAAGGCCATCTGAGGGATTTAGATCTGTTCGACCTTAACGGAATCGACGCGGTAAAACGCGACATAACCCTTGATCTCGGCCATTGCGGCGACCGGATTCTCATAGCTCCACGCTGCGTTTTCGGTCACCGATGATTTGTTGACGATTGAGAAATGCGTTGCATCGCCTTTGTGCGGGCAATGCGTAACCTTTTCTGTACGGTCCAGAAATGCCATTCCGATATCGGCACGAGGGAAATAGATCACCGGCTCCAGATCACCTTCCAGCAGCTCCAGCGCATTCATGCTCTCTCCGAGAACGGCGCCCCCGGAACGAACGCTCCATTTTCCAGCTGCTTTGCGGATCGTTATGTCTGTCATCTCTGCTTCTTCCCTCGTCTTCAGTACGGATCACTCCTCTGCCCGGTTTATGTGACAGTCCGGTGTCAGATCGGCGCAGTTGCGGCATCCAACCACAGTTGAGCGTCGTCGCCCAGCCTTGGGCGGACTTTTTCCGCAACGTCGCGGTGATATGAATTCAGCCACGCGCGCTCATCTACCGTTAGCATATCAACTACTATCAGCCGCCGGTCAATCGGTACGTATGTAAGTGTCCGCCAGTTCAGCATCGCACGCTCGGTGTCAGCGGTGGGCAGCGTCGGGGCATCCTGCACCACAACAAGGTTCTCGATCCGAATGCCGAACGCGCCTTCGCGATAATATCCGGGCTCGTTGGACAGGATCATACCTGGCTCGAGCGGTACGTGGCTGACCTTTGACAAGCGCTGCGGCCCTTCATGGACGCTCAGATACGCACCGACGCCATGGCCGACCCCGTGATTGAAATCCTGGCCCGCTGCCCATAAGGGGGCGCGTGCGATGCATTCGATATCTCGTCCGGCCAGCCCGGCGGGCCAGCGCAGCATGGACATATCGATCATCCCTTTCAGCACGCGGGTAAAGCAGGCTTTTTCCTCAACGCCCACTTCTCCGATTGCAATGGTGCGGGTGATGTCGGTTGTGCCATCCAGATATTGACCGCCGCTATCCAAAACCAACAAGTCACCATTCTCCAGCCGGCTGTCGGTTTCTTCGGTTACTCGGTAATGCATGATCGCACCGTTGGGACCGGTGCCCGCAATCGTGTCGAACGAGATATCCTGTAGCGCGTTATCCCGGCGGCGGTTTTCCTCGAGCTGCGTGACCACCTGTGTTTCCGCCACTGTGCCCGGGGTCTGTGCGTCCAACCAGCACAGGGTTTCAATAACAGCCACCGCGTCACGAAGATGCGCCTCGGCGCTGCCTGCGATTTCGGCGGCGTTTTTGCGAGCTTTGGGAAGGGCACAGGGATCACCTGCATCCATCATTTTGTCACCCAGCACATCCGCAACTGCCTGCGGCAGGGTTCCCAAATCGACTTGAACCGCGCCGCCCAAATCCGCGGCCGCATCCAGAAAAGACCGAGGCTCGTGAACCTGAACTTGGTCGCCCAGGTGATCTAACACCCCGGTAAGTTTTTGCGCCGCCATGAACAGATCAACCCGACCATCGGCATGTAGAATGGTAAACCCATGGGCTACCGGGTTATACCCGATATCTGATCCACGAATGTTAAGCAGCCACATGATCGAATCCGGCAATGTAATGATGGCCGCATCACACCCGTTCTGTTTTAGATCCTCCGCCACCCGCGCAATTTTGCTTGTGGCTGTTTCCCCTGCAAACTCAATCGGGTGCGCCTTGACCGGGTTCATCGGGGCGTCCGGTTGATCCGACCACACCCTGTCCACCAGATTGTCGCTACGAACAAGTTCGACGCCGCTTGCGTTCAACTCTTTCTTCAGACTGGTAATCTGCCCTGCTGCATGCAGCCAAGGATCAAAACCAACCTTGCCGCCGTTGGGCAGCTGTTCTTTAAGCCACACGCCCAAACTGGTTTCAGGCCAGGGCACAGGCGTGAAATCCGCCGCAACCTGAGCCTTGACCTGCGTGCGATACCGGCCATCGATGAAAACGCCGGCAATATCGGACAGCACTGCGCAGAAACCGGCCGACCCGGTGAAACCCGTCAGCCATGCCAGACGTTCATCGCGTGGGGCCACATACTCGCCCTGATGCGCATCTGCGCGTGGGATCAGAAAACCGTCCAACCCATCCTGTGCCATCTGGGATCGCAAAGCGGCCAGCCTGGGCGGTCCCTGTTCCGGACGCGCAGTGACTGCAAAGGATTGAAACATGTGACACCTCTCGCAAACGGGGGGCTGCCCCTTCATCTTTTGAAAAATACTTCTGCCGGAGGCAGGGCCAGCGTCAGCTGGCCCTCTTCATCCCCATCACGCGTGCACGTGCCCGAGGATCGCTGTCGAACAATGCCGCCAGCTGTTCAGTCATCGCACCTGCCAGCTGTTCGACATCCGTGATCGTTACCGCGCGGTCGTAGTATCGGGTTACATCGTGGCCGATACCAATGGCCAAAAGCTCGACCATCTTACGTTTTTCGACCATTCCGATCACGTCGCGTAAGTGTTTTTCCAAGTAATTCGCGGGGTTAACGCTGAGCGTTGAATCATCAACCGGCGCGCCGTCCGAGATCACCATCAGGATCTTACGCTGTTCGCGTCGCGCCAGCATCCGGCGATGCGCCCACTCCAGCGCCTCACCATCGATGTTCTCTTTCAGCAGGCCTTCTTTCATCATCAAACCCAAGTTGGGTCGCGCGCGACGCCACGGGGCATCCGCGCCTTTATAGATGATGTGGCGCAGATCGTTCAGACGCCCCGGCTGTTGCGGGCGACCGTCATTCAGCCATGCCTCACGTGCCTGGCCACCTTTCCAAGCGCGCGTAGTAAAGCCAAGGATTTCGACCTTCACGTTGCAACGTTCCAACGTCCGGGCCAGAACATCGGCACAGATCGCCGCGATCGAGATCGGACGACCGCGCATCGAGCCCGAGTTATCCAGCAGCAGTGTCACCACCGTATCGCGGAACTCAGTGTCTTTCTCGACCTTGAAACTCAGCGGCGTGGTCGGGTTGGCCACAACACGCGCCAGTCGCCCGGCATCTAGAATACCTTCTTCGCGGTCAAACTCCCAAGAGCGGTTCTGTTGCGCCTGCAAACGGCGCTGCAGTTTGTTCGCCAGACGGCTGACGGCACCCTTAAGCGGCTCAAGCTGCTGATCCAGATAGGCGCGCAGCCGTTCCAATTCGGCAGGCTCGGCCAGGTCTTCGGCTGCGATCTCTTCGTCAAAGGTTCCAAGGTAAACCTTATAATCCGGGTCGGCCTCGGACGCTGGCGGTGGGGCAGGTGGCTCCAACGGTGCCTCGCCCTCGGGCATCTCGGCCTCTTCGCCCATCTCATCCTCGGCCATCTCGTCCATCGAGACCTGAGCCTGGGACTGATCCTGCTGCTCTTCCTGAGTTTGCTCAGGGGTCGCGTCGGCGTCCTGTTCGTCCTGATCATCCTGACCGGTGCTGTCGGGATCGGGCTGTTCTTCGGCGTCGTCCTCAGCCTGATCTTCCTGATCTTCGTCCAGCTCATCCGGGTCTTCGCCCAACTGATCGCCGTACCCCAGATCCTTGATCATCTGACGGGCAAACTTGGCGAATTCGGCCTGATCCGAAAGGATGTCCTGCAAATTTTCCAGCGTGCCACCAGCCTGCTCTTCGATGAAGCCACGCCACAGGTTCATGATGTTCTCAGCTGCAGGCGGCAGGTCGCGCCCGGTTGCCAAGTGGCGGATCAGATAACCCGCGGCCACCGACAAGGGGGCATCTGCGGGTTGCTTGCACTGGTCGTAACCGCGGCGCAGTGCCTCGTGCCCGATCTTTACATCGATGTTCGAAGCGGTGCCGGGCATGTCCCGCGCGCCCATCGCCTCACACCGTGCGACCTCCATCGCTTCATACAAGTCGCGCGCCATATCGCCCGGAGGCGCATAGCGGTTGTGCGTCGCATCATCATGGTACTTGCGCTGCAATGCCAAGGCATCCGCCGTTCCGCGCGCCAGCAGAACCTCCTCTCGCGTCATTCGGCGCGAGACCTGCGGCAAACGCATCGACTCGCCCGACAGCCCCGAGGGGTCGACCGTATAGCTTACAGACAGCTCTGGATCGTCGGCCATAACCTTGGTGGCCTCGGCCAAGGCCTTCTTGAACGGATCGGCGGGGTTGTCGTTAGGTTTAGACAATGAACGTACTCCAGATCATTGCTGCTAGGAAAAGTATTGCGTACTCCCAACGCAGCCGTATCAGGTGAACATATTGCGACGCCGTCATGTCTGAAGGCGCCGACTTTTTCCAACCTACTTTGTCAAATAGCCAAAATGAATCAAAAACGACCCAGATCGATGCTATGACAAAAAAGGCTTTCACCCCAAGCTTACGCTCGCTGCACTTTCCGGCAGTTCCTCATCAAAACAACGTTGATAGAACTCGGCCACTGTCTGGCGCTCAAGCTCATCACACTTGTTCAGGAAGGACAGGCGGAAAGCGTAACCCACATCACGGAAAATCTCGGCGTTTTGGGCCCAGTTGATAACGGTCCGAGGGCTCATAACTGTGGACAGGTCACCGTTCATGAAGGCGGTCCGGGTCAGGTCGGCAACAGTGACCATCTGGCTGACGGTCTTGCGGCCTTTCTCGGTATTGTAGTGCGGCGCCTTGGACAGAACGATCATCGTTTCGGCATCATGGCTGAGGTAGTTCAGCGTCGAGACCAGCGACCAGCGGTCCATCTGAGCCTGGTTAATCTGTTGCGTGCCGTGATAGAGGCCAGTTGTATCGCCCAGGCCCACAGTGTTTGCCGTGGCGAACAGGCGGAAATTGGGATTCGGCGTGATGATCTCGTTCTGGTCCAGCAGGGTCAACTTGCCGTCGTGTTCCAGCACACGTTGGATCACGAACATCACGTCGGCACGGCCCGCGTCGTATTCATCGAACACGATGGCGACAGGATTGCGCAACGCCCAGGGCAGGATACCCTCGTGGAACTCGGTGACCTGTTTGCCGTCACGCAGTTTGATGGCGTCCTTGCCGATCAGGTCGATCCGGCTGATGTGGCTGTCGAGGTTCACACGCACGGCGGGCCAGTTCAGGCGGGCTGCGACCTGTTCGATATGGGTCGATTTGCCTGTGCCGTGATAGCCTTGGATCATCACACGACGATTGTGGGAAAAGCCTGCCAGAATGGCCAGTGTGGTTTCCGGGTCAAACTTGTAGGTCGGGTCGATCGCGGGTACGCGGTCACTGCGGTCAGCAAAGCCCTTGATCGCCATGTCGGTTTCAATACCGAACACGTCACGGACCGAAATTTCTTCGGTGGGTTTTGCGTTTACGTCGATCGATCCGTCAGCCATTCGCCTTGTCCTTATCCTTTGCCCCGCGTTGCCGGGTTTGAACTCGTGTGTGGTGCAACATATTGCGGGCAAGGGCAAGGGAAAGCCGTGCTGGTAGGTACTTAGGCGGATGTTTCTTTGAAACTGGCCTTATCGACGTTGCGTCCAATGTCTCGAGCTAATCTTTCAAATCTTGGACAGCACGAATTTTGGGTCCAGAACGCCGCCACGCAGTCCCGTGAAGCATTAACATTGCAATAGTAAGATATGATGAGTTAAATATGCATATATGATTGTGCAAAAGCGGTTCCCGATTTTGTTTTTAAGAGTGTAGGTAAAAATGTCGTTAGTAATCTCAGGTCCGACTTCTATCTCGATCCCCAGTGGGTCGACCTCGGTTATGGAGCAGTATACCGCGACCAAAGCTGTGACGTGGAGCGTGACCGTAACTGGCAATGGTGGATTGGATCCTTCCGACTACACTGTTTCGATTTCACCGAGCGGAGTTCTGACCGTTGAGCTTACTGAGGGGGCAGACATTCCCCCGAATACGCAACTCACGGTTCTAATACGCGCGACGACGGGGAATCCGGGAAATGGTAACAATGCCTCTCTCAGTGTGACAGTCGACCTTCCTGCCGGAACAGTGCCATGTTTCGTAAAGGGAACTTTGATTGAAACCGGGAAAGGTCCTTGCCCCGTCGAAGAACTATCGGTTGGGGACAAAGTTCGTGTTTCCAGCGGTGCGCTGTTGCCTATCCTTTGGATTGGTAAAAAGACCATGAGCGCGGAAGCGTTGCAGCGAAACCCACGATTGCGCCCTGTTTGCATCCAGAAAGGGGCAATCGGGGACGGTTTGCCTGATCGTGATCTATACGTGTCTCCACAGCATAGGATTGTTCTCGAAGGGTGGCGCGCCGAATTGCTGTTTGGAGAGCCCAGAGTTTTTGCTGCGGCAATTCATTTGGTCAATGACAAAACAATTCGACAAGTGCGGCCCGATGAGGCCGTGACGTATTTCCACGTTGCCTGTGATCGCCATGCGATACTGATTTCGCATGGTTTGCCGACAGAAAGCTTGTTTCTGGGCGACATGGCGCTTTTGTCATTCGATCGCGAAGATGTCGAGGAGCTTGGTATGCTATTCCCGGATCGTTTCAGCCCTAAACCCACTTTGGAACAAACTCGCGTGCGGTGCCTAAAGCGACCCGAAACAGAGGCGCTTTTGCGCATGTACGGTCGTCGATAAGCCGACTACCTAAAGTTCCGGCTGTCCTTGATCTGATCCCACGCCCAGACGACCTCTTGCAACTGCTCTTCCTGGGAACGGTCGCCGCCGTTCATGTCAGGGTGCAGCACCTTGATCAGCTTTTTGTACGCTTTGCGCACCTCGGCCTTGGTCCAGCTGTCGTTGGCTTCCAGAATTTCGATCGCGCGGCGTTCCGTGGGGGGCAGGCGACGACCGCCGCCACCTGACGTGCGTCCTTTGTTTTGGGTGCTGTTTGCGCCAAGTACCTGATGCGGGTCTTCGATGCCCAGACGCGCCCATGCGCGCGCTTCGGGATCGCCCATCGGCTTGGTCTCGCGCTCCCACACTTTGTCCTTGGACCGCTGGGCGTTCAACTCGGCCTCGGTGGTGCCGTCAAAGAAGTTCCACTTGTTGTTGTATTCGCGAACGTGCTGCTGGCAGAACCAGAAAAAGTCGTCCAGCACGTCAGGGGCCTTGGGCGCACGGAACTTGCCCGGTTCTTCGCAACCTTCGTGATCGCAGATACGCGTCGAGGTTTCAGACGCGCCCGACATTCCGCGACGCCCCCGCGGGTTCTTTTTCTTGGAAGTGGATACGGACATATCAAATCCGAAGGGGTCTGACTTCACCATGTGCTCATCCTTAAGAACGCATCTTTTCGACTCGGAGGCAGCAGTTTAGTCTAAGCAGCCGAAAGTAGAAGAGGGGGGGCGGTAAAATTTTCGCCCGTGAGCAAAAAAATGACTGTTACCGACGAGATCCGAACCCGCCTGATGGCAGCCTTTGAACCGCGTGAGCTGGAAGTCGTGGATGACAGCGAAAGCCACCGAGGACACGCCGGGTTTCAAGAGGGCGGCGAAAGCCATTTCAACGTCCGTATTCGTGCCAGCGCTTTTCAGGGTCAATCCCGCGTCGCCCGCCACCGGGCCGTACATAAGGCACTGGGTGACATCGTGCCCCGCATTCATGCGCTGGCGCTGGATATTGATACCTGAACAGGCCCTTTGGTCGGTGCCTAGGCGACCAGAGAAATGGCCCTGTTAACCGCGATTCCCTGATTCACCGCTCGATAGGTGGGAAAAGGCAGCCGGTGCGTTTCATCAATGTCTCGCTGTATCCACTCTTGCTCTTCCAGGCGATGAAGCGACGTCGAAAGTGCGCGGTCGGAAATCGTGATCAGACCGGATTTGAGGGTCGAGAACCGTCGGGGCCTGTCGGTCAGCGCCAGAATAGGCGCCGTCCAACTGCGTCTGAGTAACGCGAAATCAGCGTCATCTGGCACGGCATTCACGATTCGGCTGGCGATTTCGGCCGCAGATTCACCCGTTTGGGTCAATCGAAACTCGGGACGCAACGGATGACCGTGGCCAGGATTCCGTTCCAGAAAACCCAATTGAATCAGGTGGTCAAGGCTCTGGGCAAATGCCGTTCTGCCGGCGCTTGTCGCAGCCAGTAGCGGTGCCTGTCGTCCCGGCATGCCTTCATGCATCAACGCCAGAATGTTCAGGGACCAGGCGCGGGATGTAAGCTTGACAAGAATCGTTATGTCCATAAAGTATAGTTACTTTAATTTTCGCCAAAAGGATAGTTCAATGCCACTCGTTTCACTGGAAAACACGATCACGCTCGCCATGTCCGTGCAAGACAGGCATGTCAGTGCCGAATGGTATCAGGCCAAGCTGGGGTTTGAGCTGATCCACCACATTGACGAGGCCGGTTGGAGCGAGATGAAAACCAAAACCGACGGTGTGACCTTGGGCCTGGGTGAACAGGCCGAGCCTGCGCCGGGCAATACGGTGCCGGTGTTCGGGGTGTCGGATATTGCGACGGCGCGTCAGGCGCTCGAATCCTCGGGCGTCAGGTTCGATGGGGCGACTGAAACGATCGAGGGCATGGTCAGCACCGCGACGTTCTACGACCCGGACGGCAACGCACTGATGCTGGCGCAGGATCTGAGCCAAGCAGCAAGCGCTGCCGAGTAAAATTCAGCTGCAGGCTATGAAAACGCCGAGCAGACCGCTTAGGTCTGCTCTTTGTCCTTTTCGGACAGGTCTGTTGGCTTCAGGGTCAATGGCGGATCTTTGACCTCTTCTGAAATCGGTGCAGGGGCCTGCACTTCTTCTTCTGGTCCAGGCACCGGCTGAGCCACGGGGGCAGCGTCGCTGTCCTCAACCGCCTCACGCTCCGAAGAAAATTCAGCTGCAATCTCACGCCGAAACACCAGAACGTTGCGCCAGTTCACGGTGGAACTGGTCAGGCCAGCGCGTTCCTCGCTGGGCAGAAGTTCCGCACGCTGGTATTCCCAGCCATCCTGCCCCATTTGATTCAGGATCTGTTCGATCGACACTGCAAACCGCCCTTCGGCAGTTTTGACGCCCTTGGCCTTGGTGCCTTTCTGCGGGGCGGGGACAACTTTGTATTCGTAGCGCTGCATCAGATTTTCCTAGTTGCCGATCCCTGGCAATCTAACATGTTGTCGGGTTTCGAACAGTCATCATCGCCCGTTGGGCAAATTCTGTTTTGTCTGTTGCGCCCCGCGCGCGGGGCCGGAAGATCCGCGCCATATGCACGGACCCTTCCGTTGCAGTTTCTTGAACCGAAAGGTTTACGAGCTCAGCTTTTTGCTGACCAACTCATTGACGGCTTTGGGGTTCGCCTTGCCGCCAGTTGCCTTCATGACCTGACCAACAAACCAGCCTGCCAGTTTCGGGTTCACCTTGGCTTTTTCGACCTGCGACGGGTTGGCCGCGATGATTTCGTCCAGCGCAGTTTCGATGGCACCGGTGTCGGTGACCTGTTTCATGCCGCGTTCTTCAACGATCTGCGCCGGGTCGCCGCCTTCGGTGTAGACAATCTCGAACAGATCCTTGGCGATCTTGCCAGAAATGGCGTCTGAGGCGATCAGATCGATGATCCCACCCAACTGCGCAGGCGAAACCGGCGAGTCGGTGATGCTGTGGTCTTCTTTCTTCAGCCGACCAAACAGTTCGTTGATGACCCAGTTTGCGGCCAACTTGCCGTTGCGGCCTTTGGCGACCTCTTCGAAATAGGCGGCCGACTCTACCTCGGCGGTCAGAACGGAAGCGTCATAGTCGGTCAGCCCGAATTCACTGATGAATCGTGTCTTCTTGTCGTCGGGCAGTTCCGGCAATTTGGCGGCGATGTCGTCCACCCATGCCTGCTCAATCTCCAACGGCAGCAGATCTGGGTCAGGGAAGTAGCGATAGTCATGCGCCTCTTCTTTGGACCGCATCGACCGTGTTTCGCCCTTGTCCGGGTCATATAGCCGGGTTTCCTGATCGACCTTGCCGCCACCTTCAACGATGGCAATCTGACGACGCGCTTCGACTTCGATCGCTTGCTGAATAAAGCGCATCGAGTTCATATTCTTGATCTCGCAACGGGTGCCCAGATGCGAGAAGTCCTGCGTTTCCTGATATTTCTCATAAGCACCGGGCAGGCAGATCGAAACGTTCACGTCTGCTCGCAGGTTGCCGTTCTGCATGTTGCCGTCGCAGGTGCCCAAGTAACGCAAGATTTGACGCAGCTTGACGATATAGGCAGCGGCCTCTTCCGGTCCGCGAATATCGGGGCGGCTGACGATCTCCATCAGGCAAACACCGGTCCGGTTCAGGTCGACAAATGACATGTGGGGGTCCATGTCGTGGATCGATTTGCCAGCGTCCTGTTCCATGTGGATGCGTTCAATGCGCACCATACGTGCGGTGCCGTCACCCATTTCGACCAGAACCTCGCCTTCACCCACAATAGGCTGATAAAGCTGAGAAATTTGGTAACCCTGCGGCAGGTCGGGGTAGAAATAGTTCTTGCGGTCAAAGGCCGATTTCAGGTTGATCTCCGCCTTCAGGCCCAGCCCGGTGCGCACCGCCTGTTCCACGCAATACTCGTTGATCACGGGCAGCATTCCCGGCATCGCCGCGTCCACGAATGCCACGTTCGAGTTCGGCTCGGCCCCGAATTGGGTCGACGCACCCGAGAACAGCTTGGCATTGGATGAGACCTGCGCATGCACCTCCATCCCGATGACCAGTTCCCAATCGTGCTTGGCCCCGGCAATGGTTTTGGGTTTGGGCATTTCGTATGTCAGGTCGAGCATGGCGCGCCTCATTTCCGCAGAAGTCTAAGCCTGCGTATTAGGCCCGGCACGGCCTAGGGGCAAGGGGGAATCAATGCCCGGACAGGCGCAAACCCGTCGGAGTAAACGTCACATCCAATCCGCTGCGCAGCTCATCACGGAACAGATCGCCAATTGCACGCAGGGCATCGCGCTGCCCGCGGGCCGCGAACCGTTCGGGTGAATTGATCCGAACACTGTTGTTGAACCCATTTGCTGCATGGGCCCAAATCAACGGGTGCAGTTCTGTCAGGTGATCGCGGATCAGCCAGTTTGCAGCCTGGTGTATCTGGCTGCGCACCAGATCAGCCTTGTCGCACTGGCCAGCACCGTTCTGGATCGTGATGGCGCAGTAGGCAGACAACATGTTGACGGTTTGCTGGTCAGGACGCCGACGGAGAATATCGTGCATGCCTTCCAGGAAGAAATCGACATCCAGACGCGCGCAGGCCTCTTCGTCTAGGGCAATTGCGTCGAACTGAACCCAAGTATAGCCTCCGGCCCCCCAGGTGTCCCGGGTCTGAGCCGCCATACGCAGCGCCTGGACCTCGAGCTCGCCATAGCTTCCGAACCAGCGCGGCAGCAGGTGGGTCCCCATCGCGCGCATGTGCCGATGATTCAACGGGTCGAGCTTAATCAACCGCTCGTATTCATCCGCCACCCGTGTGTTTGCTCTACGCTGACCCGCCAAAATTGCGCAGCCAGCCGAGGCGACAATGGGGCTGTCCGCTGCGGCCTCGCGACAATTGGGAAGGATTGCAGCTGCCCGATCGAAATGGGCGGCGCAACGGGATTGGTGCAGCGAGGGAAGGGTTGCTTCGTTCGTTGTACCGCGCCATGCCCATGCCATATCAATGTGGGCCAAAGCGACAACCAAGGCGATCATCGGGTCGCCCGAGTGCGCGCGCATCTCGTCTTCCAATTCGGAAATGCCGTTCATGACATCAAATTCTGATAGCGCTTTGGCGTCAGACAGCGCGTGCTCTGCGGCCAGAACCACATCGGCTCGTGCCCCAAACGCCAGCAATTCGGCGACGGGCATTCCGTCGGGTGCAGTGTCCCGTGCGTCGTCTGCTTTGCGCATCAGGTCGGACAATTCTGCCCAGCGATCCTGTCTGGCCAGGAAGCGGCCTTTTTCTATCGAGCTGCGCCCAATCTCATCCTGGGCCTGAACATCAGCCAATGGGATGTTCAATTGCCCTTGGTCCGGCAATACAGGCGAAACAGCCGGGTCAGCGAAATACGCGCCGGATGCAGCGGGATGAGCAATAGAAGATCGGGAACGGGACGAACGGTCCCTCAAAAACCAGAACATGGCGGCACTCGAAACAAACAAACCAGAAACTTGAGGGTGAAAGCTTTGCCGCAATCGGTGTCAAATTCAAGGTCTTTGAATGAGATTGGTTAACTATTGTCTTTAATTTTACGAAAATACATCCATTGTTTCAAAATGCGACGAAGTGATGACGTTCAATTCGAAAACCAGCCTGTTGCAGGACCTGTTCGAAGTCCCTGTGATGCGGAGACGACTCATCAGGCAGCCGAATCCGTTTGCCGGATGTCAGAACCAGTGAAACGCGCACCGAGAAATCCCAGCGCGTGTCGAAGCGGAAATAATCAATGTCCGAACGATCAATTTCGGCCTCTCGGGTGCCGGTAAACCAGCGCAGTTTGTTCTGATCAAGAACCAGCCCTGCGCTGGTGTTCTGTGTGATATCCCAAATAGCCGGTAACGTAGGCAACGCCAATAGCACTACCAGCCACCACGCCGCGTCGAACAGGATCACAAGTGCCAACAAGGCCGCATAGACGCAGATCAGAACACCGACGGTGCGCGGTGCCCGATTCTGACGCGTAAACGTGAATTCCGTCATGCGTTGAGAATGCGCGAGACCATTTCTGTCGTGTCGCGCGACAGGTCAGGCGTTTCTGCGATGCGGGTCAGTTGTGCACGGATCAGGTCCTGACGGTCCGCGTCATAGCGTTTCCATGTCTGGTAGGCCGAACACATCCGCGCCGTGGTCTGCGGGTTGACAGGGTCCAGTTTGATCAGCCAGTCGGCCAGCAACGCATAACCCGCACCATCTGCGCGGTGAAAACCGGCGTGGTTCATCGCCAGTGCACCCATTACCGCCCGGAACCGGTTGGGGTTTTTCCAGTTGAAATCGGCGTGCTCGGTCAGGGTGCGGGCGATGTCTGCCGTGGCCGCTGGAGAGGCCATTCCGACCTGAAGGGCAAACCATTTGTCCATCACCAGACGGTCGTGCTGCCATTGATCGTAGAACGCAGAAAGCTCGGCCTCGCCTTTGCCTGCGCGCAGCAGGCAGGACAGGGCGCTCAGTTGCTGTGTCATGTTGCCAGCCGCCGCGTATTGCTCGGCTGCCATTGCCGCACCATCAAGCCGTGACGTCAGGGCCAGTGCGGCATTGCCAAGCGAACGTTTGCCGACTTGGTCTGCATCGGGACTGTATGGTGCCTCGATCAAGGTTTCGCTGTGCAAGCGCGGCAGCAAGTCCTGAACGTGCTGCGCGGTTGCCTGCCGCAGCGTCTCGACCGCTGTCCAGATCGCCATAGGGTCAGGTGTTTCACCCCGGTCGGACAACGCGGCCGCCAGCTCGGATTGCGAAGGCAGACCCAGCATCAGGGCGCGATACGCCGGGTCCAGATCGCCGTCGCGCAGAACGGCCAGCACCCCGTCCAGGTAATCCGCACCCGGCGTTGCGTCTTCGAGGATCATGCGCAACAGCGTGTCCTGCGCCAAAGACCGTCCCGCCTGCCACCGATTGAAAGGATCGGTGTCGTGGGCCAGAAGGAAGGCGCGTTCGGCGTCGGTGTGATCGTGCTCAAGGATCACAGGGGCCGAGAAATCTCGCAGGATCGAGGCCACAGGTTTTGCCGCCAGCCCGGTGAATTGGAATCTTTGTTGCGCTTCGGTCAGTTCCAGAACCTCGGTTGCGCGCACCTCGTCCCCGTTTTGGCCAAGCAGACCTACAGCGACTGGGATCACTTGCGGCAGCTTTTCGGACTGCCCAGGTGTTTCTTCGGTGTGCTGCGCCAGTGTCAGCGTATATGTGCCGTCATTCCAATCTTCGCTCACTGTTACGCGCGGCGTGCCGGATTGGCTGTACCAGCGCTTGAACTGGCTCAGGTCGCGGCCGGTGGTGTCCTCAAACACCTTGATCCAGTCTTCAATGGTGCAGGCTTGCCCATCGTGACGATCGAAATACAAATCCAAAGCCTTGGAGTAGGCCTCATCACCAACCAGACGTTTCAGCATACCGATGATCTCGGCACCTTTTTCGTAGACGGTGGCGGTGTAGAAGTTGTTGATTTCCTGAAAACTCTCAGGCCGGACGGGATGCGACAAGGGCCCGTTATCCTCGGGGAACTGCCGCGCGCGCAGGTCGATAGCGTCCTCAATCCGCTTTACTGGGGCCGAGCGCATGTCCGAGGTGAACTGCGCATCCCGGAAAACGGTCAGCCCTTCTTTCAGGCACAGTTGGAACCAGTCGCGGCAGGTGATCCGATTGCCGGTCCAGTTGTGGAAATACTCATGCGCGATGATCGCTTCGATCCGTTCAAAATTGGCGTCGGTCGAGGTTTCAGGGCTGGCAAGAACAGCGGATGAGTTGAAGATGTTCAGCCCTTTGTTCTCCATCGCGCCCATGTTGAAGTCATCCACGGCCACGATGTTGAACACGTCCAGATCGTATTCGCGGCCATAGATGTCCTCGTCCCACTTCATGGATTTCTTCAAGGCTTCCATACCAAAGGCACATTTGCCTTCGTCGCCGGGACGGACCCAGAGGTTCAGCTCCACATCGCGACCCGACATGGTGGTGAACTGACCGGGATGGGCGATCAGCTCGCCCGCGACCAGCGCGAACAGGTAAGCGGGCTTGGGCCACGGATCGGTCCATTCGGCCCAGCCTTCGCCTTGGCCCGAAGGGTTGCCGTTGGACAGCAGTACAGGGAGGTCGCCGTTGATGCGCACGGTAAAGTTGGACATTACGTCCGGGCGGTCGGGGTAATAGGTTATCTTGCGGAACCCTTCAGCCTCACACTGGGTGCAATACATGCCGTTTGACATATACAGGCCTTCGAGCGCCGTGTTATTGCCGGGATCGATCTCAACCTCGGCTTCCCAGATAAACGGCGCGTCGGGGGCAGCAACGGTCAGGCCCTTGTCGGTAATCTCGGGGGTGATTTCCGCACCATCAATGGATGCGCGGATCAGCTTGAGGTCCTCACCGTGCAGGAAGAACGTCTTGTCGCTGGCCTCCGGGTTCGGGCGAAATGCGATGCGAGAGGTGACGCGGGTTGCGTGGGCGGCCAGATCAAACGTCAGGTGCACGCTGTCCACCAGATAACCAAAGGGTGTGTAGTCTTTCAGATAGATCGTCGTTGGGGCAGCGTCGCGCATCAGGGGCCTCGCATAATTTCGTGTTTGCGCGAACGTATGGGCTGTGAAGGTTGGCTGCAAGCCGTGCGATCCGCGCGCCGGAATGCCTCAAGCCTGATTTTGGTAAGTCTTTTTGACCGCGACGCTGCGACGCACGTTGCCTATCGGAAACTTTCGCCCTAAATGCTGACGGCATACAGTCGTGCACATTCCCGGGAGAAACAAAATGAGCAGCAGACAGGCGCGCAGCGGATTGCAGGTGGATACGGTTCTGGCCGAGTTCATTGAAGGCCAAGCCCTGCCGGGTACAGGTGTCACAGCGGATGCCTTCTGGGATGGTCTGGCGCGCATGGTCGCTGAACTTGGCCCCAAGAACCGAGCTTTTCTGGCTAAGCGGCAGGACATTCAGGGCAAGATCGATGCATGGCATCTTGAGCGCCAAGGCCAGGACCACGACGCCGAGGCCTATCAGGTTTTCCTGCGCGAGATCGGTTATCTGGTCGAAGAAGGTGCGGATTTCCAGATTGAAACCGCCAATGTCGACCCCGAGATCGCCTCGATCCCTGGACCGCAACTTGTTGTTCCGATTACCAATGCGCGATTTGCACTGAACGCAGCCAATGCACGTTGGGGCAGTCTTTATGACGCGCTTTATGGAACGGACGCGATGGGTGACTTGCCTGCGGCTGGCGGCTACGACGCGGCGCGCGGCGCGCGGGTGATTGCCTGGGCAAAGGGGTTTCTGGATGACGCCGTTCCATTGGCAAATGGCTCGTGGGCGAATGCGCCTGAACTGCGGGTTGAAGAGGGGGCATTGGTGCCCGCACTGACGGACGCTTCGCGATTTGTTGGCTATGGCGGTTCGACTGAGAACCCCGATTTTGTGCTGCTGAAAAACAACGGTCTGCACATCAAGATCGTGATCGACCCGTCCAGCAACATCGGGGCGGCGGATCCTGCTGGCATTTCCGATGTTTATCTGGAATCCGCCCTGTCCACGATCATGGATTGCGAGGACTCGGTTGCGTGTGTCGATGCCGAGGACAAGGTTGTTGCCTATGGCAATTGGCTGGGTCTGATGAAGGGCGACCTGACAGAAGAGGTCGCGAAAGGTGGCAAGACCTTTACCCGTAAACTGGCCCAGGACCTGAGCTTTACTGCAGCATCCGGTGGGGCAGCCAGCCTGAAGGGTCGTTCGCTGATGCTGATCCGCAACGTCGGGCATTTGATGACAAACCCTGCTGTGTTGGATGAACAGGGCAATGAGATCGGCGAAGGGTTGATGGATGCGCTCTGCACGACGCTGATCGCCATGCACGATCTCAAGCGAGACGGCGGAAATTCGGTCCAAGGCTCGGTCTATGTGGTCAAGCCCAAGATGCACGGACCGGCAGAAGTCGCGTTCTCGGTCGAGATTTTTGACATGGTCGAAGACATCCTTGGCCTGCCGCGCAATACCGTGAAGCTGGGCATCATGGATGAAGAGCGCCGCACGTCGGTCAACCTCAAGGAATGCATCCGCGCTGCGAAATCGCGGGTGGCTTTCATCAACACCGGTTTTCTTGACCGGACTGGGGATGAGATTCACACCTCGATCGAAGCTGGGCCAATGCTGCCCAAGGGCGACATCAAGAACACGCCGTGGATTGCGTCTTATGAAGATCGCAACGTAGATACTGGTTTGGCCTGCGGTCTGAAGGGCAAGGCGCAGATTGGTAAGGGCATGTGGGCGATGCCCGACCGGATGGGTGATATGCTGGAGCAGAAGATCGGCCACCCGAAATCCGGCGCGACGTGCGCCTGGGTGCCGTCGCCGACAGCTGCGACATTGCACGCGACGCATTATCACGAGGTTGACGTGCTGGCCCGCCAGGATGAACTGGCTGCCGGTGGCGCGCGGGGGACGCTGGGGGATTTGCTGACCATTCCGTTGCTGGGCGGTCGAAACCTCAGCGAGAACGAGATCACCCGCGAGATCGAGAACAACGCGCAGGGCATTCTTGGATACGTGGTGCGCTGGGTTGATCAGGGTGTTGGCTGTTCGAAAGTGCCGGATATCAACGATGTCGGCCTGATGGAGGATCGCGCGACCTGCCGGATTTCATCTCAAGCGCTGGCCAACTGGTTGTACCATGATGTTGTCTCGGAAGGGCAGGTCATGGCTGCGATGCAAAAAATGGCCGCTGTGGTGGATCGCCAGAACGAAAATGACGCAGACTATCGCCCGTTGGCACCCGGTTTCGACG
Organism: Ruegeria sp. CDSB013; assembly: GCF_059611165.1. Taxonomy (NCBI): domain Bacteria; kingdom Pseudomonadati; phylum Pseudomonadota; class Alphaproteobacteria; order Rhodobacterales; family Roseobacteraceae; genus Ruegeria; species Ruegeria sp. CDSB013. The sequence goes on from NZ_JBXWPA010000003.1 coordinate 361,448, forward strand.
GAATTGCTTTCCAAGCGGCCTGTGATCTGGTCTTCAAGGGGCGCGTGCAACCCTCGGGCTATACCGAGCCGGTCCTGCATGCCCGCCGGTTGGAACTGAAAGCCAGCCTTTAAACCAACAGGAACGATAGGACACGATATGGGAGTTTCCCTCCGCAAAGCCCGCACCATCATCCGAAAGACCCTTGAGAAGGGGCACGAAATGGAGCTGAAACCCCTTTCCGTCGTCGTTCTTGATGCAGGCGGCCACGTGATTGCATTTGAACGCGAAGACGACGCGGCCCCCGGTCGGTTCGCAATTGCGCATGGCAAGGCCTATGGCGCAGTGATGCTGGGCATGGCTGGCACCGCGCAGATGCAGCGGGCCGAAGCGCAGGCCTATTTCATGGCAGCTGTGAATGGCGTCTATGGCGGGCAGGTCGTGCCAGTTCCGGGTGGTGTGTTGCTGCGCGACAAAAAGGGCGCGGTGATCGGTGCGGTCGGCGTGACCGGCGATACGTCCGACAATGATGCCGCAGCGGCATTGGCCGGGATCGAAACTGCCGGCCTGATTGGCGAGATCTGAACCTGATGACTGTCGGAGAGCCTTTCGGGCTCTCCGACCCAATGCGGTGTTCGTGCAAAGCCACAAAGACGGGCAATGTCCAAAGTACCAGACAAAGCGCGATCATTTTCCCAATGTGCACAGTTGAACAAGAGCTTGCGCTGACACGCAGGGCCTGTGCTATTGCGCGCTGTTCTTGCTGTCGATAGTTTTTGGAAAGCAAACAGAAAACGCAGGAACGCAGCATGTCTCGACCCGTCGTCGGTATCATCGGCAACTCGTATTTGATGAATGATCAATATCCGACCCATGCCGGTGGCACGATGAACTCAGACGCGGTTGCGAATGTGTCGGACTGTCTGCCGCTGCTGATCCCAGCCGATCCGCGCTATGTCTCGGTCGATGAGCTGCTTGAGGTCTGCGACGGGTTTCTGCTGACCGGCGGGCGCCCGAATGTCCACCCCGAGGAATACGGCGAGTCCGCGACCGAGGCCCATGGCGAATTTGACCGGGCGCGCGATGCGATCACATTGCCGCTGGTGCGCGCCTGTGTGGAGCGTGGGCAGCCCTTCTTTGGCATTTGCCGTGGGTTCCAAGAAGTCAACGTGGCGATGGGCGGGACACTGTACCCGGAAATCCGCGAGCTGCCGGGTCGGATGAACCACCGCATGCCGCCCGATGGGACCCTGGAAGAGAAATTTGCCCTGCGTCATGTCGTTGCGCTGAACGAGGGCGGTGTATTCCACCGCCTGATGGGCGCGACCGAAGTGATGACGAACACGTTGCACGGGCAGGGGATCAAATCGGTTGGGCGTCGGGTTGTGATTGATGGTCAAGCACCCGATGGAACGCCCGAGGCGATTTATATTCAGGACGCACCCGGGTTTACATTGTCAGTGCAATGGCACCCGGAATGGGACGCCGAAAATGATCCCGTGTCACGCCCTTTGTTCAAGGCATTCGGTGCTGCTGTACATGCATGGGCAACCGGTTCGGATAGGGCGTTAGTCCAACAATCCGCGTAAGTCCTGCGCCGATCCGAGAGAGAGGGTCCGGACCGGCGCAGCGCGATCAAACCAGCAGATTGAACTGATTGATCAAAGGCAGGGTGCGGGCGCGCTCACCCGTCAGGTCGAACAGGGCATTGCCGAGCGCGGGCATGGACGGGGGTGTCCCCGGTTCGCCAACGCCACCCATGTGGTGGTTCGTTTCCAGAATTTTCACTTCGGTCACCGGCGCATTGTGCATCCGCAGAGCGTCGTAGTCGGGGAAGTTGTACTGTTCGACCTCACCGTCCGCGAATGTGATCTCACCCATCACGGCCGCCGACAGGCCATAAATCATGCCGCCGAACATCTGTGCCTCGACTGTGCCGGGGTCCAAGGCCAGACCGACGTCACATGCGATCCAGGCTTTGGCGATGCGGATTGTGCCATCCTCATCGACGACCTCGATCACCTGGGCGACCGGCGTGCCAAAGCTATAGGTCATCGCCACACCGCGCCCGACACCGTCCGGGGTTTCTCCGGTCCAGCCGGACATCTCTTTCACAGCCTGTAGGCAGCCTGCCGATGGCGCGTGCTCGTCCCTAGCCAATTCCAATCGGAACTCCAGCGGGTCACGACCTGCGGCATGGGCCATCTCGTCCAAGAATGTCTCATGGAAGAATCCATTGTGGCTGTTCCCGACCGAACGCCAGAAGCCGACGGGAATATCCAGATCGGCGATGTGCCCGCTCATGCGATAGTTGGGCACCGCGTAGGGTTGGTTAAAAAACCCTTCGACCAGCACTTTGTCAGGGCCGCCAGCCGGCAAGCCAGTATAGCGCTGAACCGCTTGTTGCGTGCAGGATTGCGCTGCGACCTTGCCGTCAATCAGAACGGCTTGGCCGTCTTTGACTGCGCCCCGCATCCGAGCCATCGCGCCGGGGCGATAGTAGTCGTGGCGCATGTCTTCTTCGCGGCTCCAGGTGGTCTGAACAGGAACGCCGGGCATGGCCATCGCGACCTTTGTGGCGATCTCGCCAAAGTCCAGCTCACCCCGGCGGCCAAACCCTCCACCCAGATAGGTGGTGTGGATTTGAACGGCGTCTTTGTCCAGGTTGGCGGTATTGGCCGCGCGTATTTGGACAAGCGTCGGGGCCTGATTGCCGCACCACAGTTCCAGCGCCGAGCCTGTGAACAGCGCGGTGGCGTTCATCGGCTCCATTGTAGAATGGGCCAGATAGGGCACCGTATATTCGGCCGTGATTTCGGTGGCGCCGTCGGGCAGAGTGTCAACATCCCCGTCATCGCGCATGGTCGAATTGGGGGACGCGTCGAAGGATTTCGCGATTTCGGTGAAAATGGCGTCGGTTTCCGGCGGGTAGGGGGCGTCGCCCCAATCTACGTCAATCGCCTCGACCGCCTGAATGGCCAGCCATGTGTTGGTGGCAATCACAGCCATGCCATTGCCCAGATCAACCACCTTTTCCACGCCCGGCATCTGCTCGGCTGCGCTGGCATCAAAACCCTTCATCTCGCTGCCCAGCTTGGGATTGATCCGGACCGAGGCAAATTTCAGACCCTCGGGGCGCACATCGATCCCGAACTCAGCCGTTCCGGTGGATTTGCCGACCACATCCACACGCGGCAAGTTCTGCCCCAGCAAGCGCCAGTTGGACGGGTCGCGCAGTTCGACTTCGGGCGGTTCAATCTGACCGGCAGCCTCGGCAAGCTCAGTATACGGAATGCGCGTCCCATCCGGCGCGATTACAGCACCGTTTTCGGTCTTCAGTTGCGCACGATCCACGCCCAGACGGTCAGCGGCGGCCTGTTTCAGCGTTTCGCGCGCGGTCGCACCCGCTTCGCGCATACGCTCGAAGCCATCTTTCATCGAGGTCGAACCACCGGTCACCTGCAAGCTCAGCGTCCTGCCAAGAACGCCCAGAGCCTCCCCCAGATTGTGCTGGAAGTCCGAGATGTCATAACCCTTGTTCGGCAATCCCTCACCAACCAGGGCCGAGTTGTAATAGGCCGCTGCCGCGGGGCCGTGCAGAACGCGGATCTGGTCTAGTTCCACATCCAGTTCTTCGGCGATCAAGGCTGCCCAAGTGGTCCTGACGCCTTGCCCCATCTCGGCGCGAGGGGCGAACAGGGTGACGCCTTGCTGATCAATCAGAACAAAGGGGCTGAGCGCGGTTTCGCCCTTAGCAGGCTTCAACGGATTGGCGGCCGGGCGGCTGACGTAATAGGCGCCGAATGCCACGCCGCCGACAATCGCGGCCGAACCGATCAGGAACGAACGACGGAGGATTTTTCCAACAGATGCCATCGTTTATGCCTCTTTCAGCTTGGATGCCGCGTCGTGAATTGCAGCGCGGATGCGGGCGTAGGTGCCACAGCGGCACAAATTGCCCTGCATGGCATCGTCGATATCGGTATCCGAAGGCGCAGGGTTCTCGGCCAGCAGCGCTGCGGCCTGCATGATCTGGCCCGACTGGCAGTAGCCGCATTGCGCCACCTGATGATCGACCCAGGCCTGCTGAATCGCGGCCATCGCGTCCGGGGTGCCAATGCCTTCAATCGTGGTCACATCGCCCCAGACATCGGACAGGGCCACTTGGCACGAACGCACAGCCTCGCCGTCAATGTGCACGGTGCACGCCCCGCAAGCGGCCACGCCGCAGCCGAATTTGGTGCCCGTCAGTCCGACTTCATCACGTAGAACCCAAAGCAGGGGGACGTCATCGGGCAGGTCAACCTGATGTTGCGTTCCGTTGATCTTAAGGGCGGTCGCCATGGCGCACCTCTCGTAGCTGTGGCTGGTTTCTGACATAATTGGTGAAATGTGTCAGTGTGTCAATTGACAAAATGAACAGAAAATGTCACCAGTTCAAGGATGGCAGACGTAGCAGACGATACACGGCAACAGGCGATTTTGGACTCGGCGTTTCGGGCCTTCGCCACCTATGGATTCCGAAAAACCTCAATGGATGACATAGCGCGGGGCGCGAGGATGTCCCGGCCGGCCGTTTATCTGCATTTCAAAAACAAAGAGGCGATCGTCACCAGGCTGACCGAGCATTACTATGCCGAGAAGATCGCCGCCGTCGCTGCGGCGCTGACTGTGTCGGGTTCGGTTTCGGACGTGTTGAAGGATGCCGTTCAAGCGCAAACCGAGGGGATGGCAATGATCCTTGCATCGCCCCACGGGCTTGAAATGCTGGATGCGACCAAGTCCATGTCGTCAGATATCATTTCGCAAGGCGAGGCTGAATTGGCCCGACTGTATTCCGAGTGGTTGACACGCGAACATAAAGCCGGGCGCGTCAGATTACTGGCGGATGCCGACGAGACGGGCAAAACGATAACGGCTACTCTTAAGGGGCTGAAGGCAAGCGCCATAGGCGCAGAGGAATACGAAACCCGTGTTGCCCAGTTTGCCGCACTGATAGGAGCTGGGTTAGAGGTCAGGTAACATGCTGGCGCACCTTGTATTCTGGCGCGTCCCACAGCCGGTTCTGCATGATATCTGTCAGGATCTCGACCGCGTTTTCCACATCCTGTTCATCTATGTATAGCGGCGTAAAGCCAAACCGCATGATGTCAGGCGCCCGGAAGTCCCCGATCACGCCGCGCGCAATCAGGGCCTGCATAGCGGCATAGCCATCGGCAAATCGGAAAGACACCTGACTGCCGCGCTGGGCGGGATTGCGTGGGCTTGCCAGTTGCAGGTCGGGGCAGGTGGCTTCGACCCGTTTGATGAACAGCTCGGTCAGCTCAGTTGACTTGGCTCGGACGTCTCGTATGTCGGCCATATCCCAAATGTCCATCGCAGCCGACAAGGCAGTCATCTGAAGGATAGGAGGGGTTCCGACGCGCATTCTCTCGATGCCATTTCCGGCGCGGTAATCCAGATCAAAGGCAAAAGGCGCTTCGTGGCCCAACCACCCAGACAATGCAGGGCGCACCTGATCCGTCAGGCGCGGAGAGACATAGATAAATGCGGGCGCCCCGGGCCCGCCATTCAGGTATTTGTAGGTACAGCCAACTGCGAAATCTGCATTACATCCCGCCAGATCGACGGGAATTGCACCAACTGAATGGGCCAGATCCCAAACCGTAACTGTGCCGTTTGCATGGGCCAGTTCTGTCAGTGCCTTCATGTCATGCATCCGGCCCGAGCGATAATCTACCTCGGTCAGCATCAAAACGGCTACATCCTCGGTCACATTGTCAGCTACGTCTTCCGGTGCGACAACGCGCAATTCATATTCCGGCCCGAGCGAGCGCAGCAGGCCATCCACCATATATAGATCGGACGGGAAATTACCGCTGTCTGACAGAACGACCTTGCGACCAGGGCACAGTTCCAGCGCCGAGGCGACGGCCTGATAGACTTTGATCGACAGAGTGTCGCCGGTAACGACACTGCCGGGTTCAGCGCCAATCAGCCGCCCGACACGATCACCCAAGCCGGTCGGCAATGCCATCCACCCGGCCTTGTTCCAGCCGGTGATCAGCATCTGCCCCCATTCCTGAACCATCATGTCATTAACCCGATCTCCGGCCGCCCGGGGCAGCGGCCCAAGCGAGTTGCCGTCCAGATAAACGACGCCTTGGGGAAGGTTGAACATGGCTTTGGTCGCGGCAAAGTCGGTCATCGTTTTCTCATCATTGTGTGGGCAATAGTTGATGCAAAATGGCTATCTGATCCAAAAGCGGCTGTCCATCATCGAAGACCCTCTCTGCAACCATGTCCGGACGCGATCCGATTGCACGGCTGCGACCAACTGTGATTTTGCTTTTCCCAGCGAAAAGCGGTAGGTCATCGGACAAAAGCGACATTTTGTCCCGCCCGGATATGAAAGACTGCCTGACATGCAAAAAATCGACGTCCCTCCGGTGTGGTTGCTGGGCTTTGCGGTGCTGGCATGGCTGCAGGCGCGGCATATGCCGATGGGGCTGTCGCTCGACAATGGGTTTGTCGATTTGCTCAGCGGTGTTCTGATCGGGGGCGGCATCATCCTGATCGTCCTGGCTGCGGCCGAGTTTCGCCGCCACCGCACCACGATCATCCCGCATGAAACGCCGACATCGCTGGTGCAATCGGGGATATTTAAGCGTAGCCGAAACCCCATATACGTTGGCGATGTGCTGATCTTGTCCGGCCTGATACTAAAGTTTGATGCGGTTGCATCACTGGTTCTGATTCCGATTTTCGTGTGGCTTTTGGAACGTCGTTTCATCATGCCCGAAGAGGACCGTTTACGCAGAACTTTTCGCGCCGACTTTGCCCGATATGAACGCCAAACCCGCCGATGGATATGAAGTGATGTGGTAATGACACAACGTAAATATGCTGCGCTTGCGAAATAATGTTGCGCAGGATACACCTTTGCTTAACAAACAATACCGACCACCCGCTCGGTCAGAGTGAAAATTAGGGGGACTGCCAGTGAAGATAGGCACACCGAGAGAGATTTATGACGGTGAGAACCGTGTTGCGATGACGCCAGAGTCAGCGTTGCAGCTTCAGAAGTTGGGCTATGAATGTCTGATTGAGAAGGGTGCTGGTGCTGCGGCAGGGTTTTCGGATGCGTCGTATGAGGCAGCGGGGGTTGAGGTCGTCAAGACGGCTGCGTCGCTGTGGAAACAGGCCGACATTGTTGCCAAGGTGCGTCAGCCGAACGAGGCTGAGCTGAAGCGTCTGACCAAGGGTAAGACGTTGATTTCCTTCTTCAACCCTGCGGGGAATGAAGAGGGAATGGAAGCGGCCAAGGCCAAGGGCGCCAATGTCATCGCCATGGAAATGGTGCCGCGGATCAGCCGCGCGCAGAAGATGGACGCGCTGTCGTCGATGGCCAATATCGCCGGTTACCGCGCGGTGATCGAGGCGGGCAACAACTTTGGCCGCTTTTTCACCGGTCAGGTGACGGCGGCTGGTAAAGTCCCGCCTGCGAAGGTGCTTATTGTCGGGGCCGGTGTGGCTGGTCTGGCGGCCATCGGCACCTCGACCTCGCTGGGCGCGATCACTTACGCGTTCGACGTGCGCCCCGAAGTGGCCGAACAGGTCGAATCGATGGGGGCCGAGTTCGTCTATCTGGATTTCAGTGAGGATCAGCAGGACGGTGCCGCCACCGGCGGTTATGCCAGCGTTCAATCCGAGGAATTCCGCGAGGCGCAGCTGGCCAAGTTCCGCGAGCTGGCACCCGAGATAGACATCGTGATCACCACCGCGCTGATCCCGAACCGCGAAGCGCCCGAGCTTTGGACCAAGGATATGGTCGAGGCGATGAAGCCGGGCTCGGTCATTGTTGACCTTGCGGCGGAAAAGGGCGGCAACTGCAAGCTGACCGTGGCGGATGAGAAGATCGTGACCGACAATGGCGTGACCATCATCGGCTATACCGACTTCCCCAGCCGGATGGCGGCGCAGTCCTCGTCGCTCTATGCGACCAACATCCGTCACATGATGACTGACCTGACGCCTGAAAAGGACGGTCAGATCAACCACGACATGGAAGATGACGTGATCCGCGGTGCGACTGTGACCTTTGAAGGCGACATCACCTTCCCGCCGCCGCCGCCTAAAGTGCAGGCGATCGCGGCTCAGAAGAAACCGGAAGTCAAGGAACTGACCCCGGAAGAGAAAAAGGCGCAGGAGGTTGCGGCCTTCAAGGCGCAGACCAAGCAGCAGTTCACCCTGCTGGGTGTTGGTGGCGCGCTGATGCTGTTGGTGGGGCTGATCGCTCCGGCCAGCTTCATGCAGCACTTCATCGTCTTTGTGCTGGCCATTTTTGTGGGCTTCCAGGTGATCTGGGGCGTCGCCCACAGCCTGCACACACCGCTGATGGCGATCACCAACGCGATCTCGTCGATCATTATCGTTGGGGCTGTGATGCAGATCGGATCGGGGTCGTTCCTGGTCATTCTGCTGGCGGCGCTGTCCATCTTCATGGCCGGGATCAACATCTTCGGCGGCTTCCTCGTAACCCGGCGCATGCTCGCCATGTTCCAGAAATCTTAAGGAGGCCGGGCACATGGAATTTGGCTTCACTACTGCCGCCTACGTTGTTGCGGCTGTTCTGTTCATCCTTTCGCTCGGCGGCCTGTCGAACCAGGAAAGCGCCAAGCGCGCGGTCTGGTATGGCATCGTCGGTATGGCGCTGGCAGTCTTCGCCACGCTGGTTGGTCCCGGTTCGGGCCTGTGGCTGCTGTCGCTGCTGCTGATCGCGGGCGGTGGTCTGATCGGTCAATACGTTGCACAGCGCGTGCAGATGACCGAGATGCCGCAGCTGGTGGCCGCGATGCACTCGCTGGTCGGTCTGGCAGCTGTGTTCGTGGGCTTCAACGCGCATTTTGAGATCGGAAACGTTCATGTTGCGCTTAACGTCAAGGGAGAAGACATTGAAAGCTTGGGCAATTTTGCCAAGCTGATCGCCAAGAAAACCTCGGCCGAGCTGGCAATCCTGCATGTCGAACTGTTCCTGGGTATCTTCATCGGTGCGATCACCTTTACCGGGTCGGTCGTGGCCTATGGCAAGCTGGCGGGCAAGGTTACGTCTGCGGCAACCAAGCTGCCGGGCGGTCATGCGCTGAACGCGGCTGCGGCAGGTCTCTCGCTGATCTGTCTGATCTGGTACACCTCGACCGGCGGCTTCTTCCCGCTGTTCCTGATGACGCTGGCGGCGCTGTTCATCGGTTATCACCTGATCATGGGCATCGGCGGTGCCGACATGCCGGTGGTTGTGTCGATGCTGAACAGCTACTCGGGCTGGGCGGCTGCGGCGATCGGCTTCAGCCTTGGCAACGACCTGCTGATCGTGGTTGGTGCGCTGGTGGGCTCGTCGGGTGCGATCCTGTCTTACATCATGTGCAAGGCGATGAACCGTCATTTTGTCAGCGTGATCCTGGGCGGCTTTGGTGGCCCGCAGGGTGAGCAGATGGCGGTTGAGGGCGAGCAGATCGCCATCGAGGCCGACGGTGTGGCCGCAGCGCTGAACGATGCTGACAGCGTGGTGATCATCCCCGGCTACGGCATGGCGGTGGCGCAGGCACAGCAATCGGTCAGCGAACTGGTCCGCAAGTTGCGGGCGCAGGGCAAGAATGTGCGCTTTGCGATCCACCCGGTCGCGGGCCGTCTGCCTGGCCACATGAACGTGCTGCTGGCCGAGGCAAAGGTGCCATACGACATCGTGCTGGAAATGGACGAGATCAACGACGACTTCCCCGAAACGGATGTGGCCATCGTCATCGGCTCGAACGACATCGTGAACCCAGCGGCGCAGGAAGACCCCAACAGCCCCATCGCCGGCATGCCGGTTCTGGAATGCTGGAAGGCCAAGCAGGTCTTCGTGTCCAAACGCGGCCAGGGCACCGGGTACTCGGGCATCGAAAACCCGCTTTTCTTCAAAGAAAACACCCGCATGTTCTACGGCGACGCAAAGGCAAGCCTCGACAAACTACTGCCCATGATCGAATAAGCCGGGTCAGGAAAACTATCGTAAAGGCGCCCCAGTGGGCGCCTTTTCTGTTTTTGGTGTATCCTGAATTGAAAAGGAGGTGCCCGATGGAAAAAGTGAACGGCATAGGCGGCGTGTTCTTTCGCGCTCGTGATCCCGAGGCCTTGAGCGCGTGGTATGAAAAGCATCTGGGCGTAAATCACTATATCCCGGAGCCATGGAAACAGCGCGAGGGTTACACAGTCTTCGCCCCCTTTGCGCAGGACACCGCGTACTTCGGAAGATCCGAGCAGCAGTGGATGATCAATTTTCGTGTCGATGATCTGGCCACCATGATTGCGCAGTTTGAAGCCGCAGGGATCAAGGTTGAAACCAACGCAGAGTGGGACAGTGAGGTTGGCCAGTTCGCGCGCATCCATGACCCAGAGGGCAACCCGATCGAGCTGTGGCAGCCAAATCAATGAGATAGCGGGTTTGTATACCGTAGTATCCTTGTAAGTATATGAAATAAAAAGAGAATTGATGAATTTTATAGGTGTCGTATAGTGCCTCGGACGAAACGGAGCCCAAGATGACGCCGATAGATGACCATCCGCTGCGCTATGCGCTGGCCAATGAATTGCACGCCCGTCCGTTTCCGGTGGCGGCAATGCCCTGTACTGTGGTCTTTCTTGCGATCAAGAAATCTGTCGCCGCCGTCGCACGGGACCGCCGCGAGGATCTGGATCACCTCATCGACCTTCTCGACCGCCACGGTGCTCAGCATCCGCAGCCGGACGCCACGCACTATGCCGGGCAAATCGGCCGCCATTGGTTGAAGTGGGAACAACATACCGAGTTCGTGACCTATACGGCCATCGCCCAGAACGTCAGCGAGCGTGCATTCAACCCGGCAGATTTTGAGGTTTTCCCCCCCGACTGGTTGATGGCCAGCCCCGGACAGAGGGTCACGTCGGCCATGGTGCGTGTTGTCGAACGTGAAGGCGACGAGGTGATCAAATCCAAGCTGCTGGATTGGTTCGAACCAGAAAGCCTGGCTGTTGCTCGGGTGCTGGATGACGCAGCTGTTTGTGCAAGTGATTTTCGTATCGATCCGGCAGGGCACATGCGGTTTGCGCTGTTTGTCGCGAATGGAACCGGTCGGCGCAGGACGGGACGGATCGTCCAGCGTTTGTGTGAGATCGAGACCTACAAGGCAATGTCCATGCTGGGTTTTGCCCGGGTCAAACAGCTGATGCCTCGCATCGGAATGCTGGATGAAAAGCTGACGCGCCTGATGGGGCAGATGACCGACAATTCTGCCCAGCCCGACGAGTTGCTTCAGGACTTGCTGTCGACCTCGATTGAACTGGAAACTTTGGCGGCGCAGTGTTCGTTCCGGTTCGGAGCCACGGGTGCCTATGAGGCCATCGTAAATCAGCGGATTGAGGTCCTGCGCGAAGAGCGTTTTGAAGGCGGTCAGAACTTTGCGGACTTTATGATGCGCCGATACGACCCGGCGATCCGCACGGTGAAATCCACGGAACGTCGCCTGCAAGCCCTGTCTGATCGGGCCATCCGTGCAGGGGAATTGCTGCGAACCCGCGTAGATGTTGAGCGCAGCGCGCAGAACCAGGCCCTGTTGGAAAGCATGGATCGCCGCGCGGATCTGGCACTGCGTCTGCAGCACACGGTCGAGGGGCTTTCCGTGGTCGCGATCAGCTATTACGCCGTATCGCTGGTCAGCTATCTGCTCTACCCCCTGACAGGTGCCGGGATCAGTAAAGGGATGTTAAGCGCAGCGGTGACGATTCCGGTTGTCCTGGCGGTATGGTTTGCGGTTCGCAGGATTCGAAAGCGGTTGGGGTAGATCCGTATTTGCCTTTGGACCCGCGCGCTGTACAACAAACGCGTTTGACACCTGGGTCGGGGAATTCTCTGTGATTGGAATCGTGTCGGCGTGGCGGGCAGTGGCCGCCATGTTCATATTGAATGGCGCATTGTTCGGCATCTGGGCATCGCGAATTCCAGCGGTTCGGGACAAACTGGACCTGACGCATGAGACGCTGGGATATGGCCTTTTGTTCATGGCGGCGGGCGCTGTGTGTTCTTTTCCAATCACCGGCCGGCTAACCGACAGGTTCGGAGCGGTGGTCTTGACGCGGTACATTGCCGTTTTTTACACGGTTTCTTTGATCCTTCTGGCCCTCGCGGGTGGCTTCTGGTCGCTTGCGGCTTTTTTGTTTGTATTTGGGGCTTTCCATGGCTCGATGGATGTAGCGATGAACGCCTGGGCGGCGGAGGTTGAGCAGGCGTACAAGAAACCCGTGATGTCATCCTTCCACGCGATGTGGAGCCTTGGGGCAGGGTTGGGCGCCCTCAGCGGATTTGCAGCAGTGCAGATGGGGCTGACAGTGATCCAACACTTTTTGCTGGCGGGCGGGATCGTCGTTGGGCTGGCATTGGCATTGTCATGGGTACGCTGGACATCGCGCCGCGCGGCTGTGTCCGGAGGCAAGGTTTTTGCATTACCTTCAGGCGCATTGATCCTTGTGGGCTTCACCGCTTTGTGCGGAGCTTTGGGGGAAGGTGCTGTGGCGGATTGGAGTGCGATTTTCCTACGGGACGTGACCGACGCCGCCGAAAGCATTGCGGCCCTGGGTTATGCGGTATTCTCGGTAGCCATGGTTGCTTTCCGCTTGGCAGGCGGGTTTGTCATTGCGCGGTTTGGACCGGTGGCAACAGCGCGATTTGGCGGGGCTTGCGCCGCTTTGGGTGTGTTCTGTGTTGTGTCCGCTGCCGAGGCAGGGTTGGCATTGGTAGGTTTTGCGATGATGGGGATCGGGTACGCGGTGATCATGCCGTTGGCGTTCAGCCGGGCGGCAAGTGATCCCAACGTACCGCCGGGGCAGGCGATCGCCAGCGTCGCCACGCTGGGGTACGGAGGCCTGTTGATTGGCCCACCGCTTATTGGGTTTCTCGCAGAGATGCTTACATTGCGCATAGCATTCACGGCGCTGTTGCCGCTGGCCGTATTCATTGTCCTGTTGGCGGGTTCGTTGCGACCCGCCGAAACAGATTGAAGTCATGGCGGAGCCATAGCGGAGCAGCAGGCCGGAAAACCAACAGTTAGGAGACCAACATGCCGATCAAAAACCGGTTCGCCGAGTTGCAGGGTGAAATCACCGAGTGGCGACGCGATATTCATGAAAACCCGGAAATCCTGTTCGACACCCACCGCACCAGTGCCTTGGTCGCCGACAGGTTGCGGGACTTTGGCTGTGATGAAGTGGTGACAGGTATCGGCCGTACCGGAGTTGTCGGCGTGATCAAGGGCAAGACGGACACAAGCGGCAAGGTGATCGGGCTGCGTGCAGACATGGATGCGCTGCCGATCCACGAGGCGACCGGGCTGGACTATGCCTCAAAAACCGATGGCGCGATGCATGCCTGTGGGCATGACGGGCATACGGCCATGCTGTTGGGGGCCGCGAAATACCTGTCCGAGACGCGCAATTTTGACGGCACCGTGGTTGTGATCTTCCAGCCCGCTGAAGAAGGCGGTGGCGGCGGGCGCGAGATGTGCGAAGACGGCATGATGGACCGCTGGGGCATTCAGGAGGTCTATGGCATGCACAATTGGCCCGGCCGCCCGGTGGGCAGTTTCGCCATTCGGCCTGGGGCCTTTTTTGCGGCAACAGATCAGTTCGATATCACTTTCGAAGGTAAAGGCGGGCACGCTGCCAAGCCGCATGAAACGGTCGACACCACGGTAATGGCTGCGCAGGCCGTTTTGGCGCTGCAGACCATTGCATCGCGCAATGCCGATCCGATTGATCGTCTTGTGGTTTCGGTCACGTCGTTTGAGACATCGTCAAACGCGTTCAATGTGATCCCCCAATCGGTGAAGATCAAAGGGACCGTGCGCACGATGAGCAAGGAAATGCGCGACTTGGCTGAAAAGCGCGTTCAGGAAATCTGCGCAGGTATCGCCACCACTTTTGGTGGTCAGGCCGAGGTGACCTATTATCGAGGCTATCCGGTGATGGTGAACAGCGACGAGCAGACCGATTTTGCCGCGGATGTCGCGCGCTCGGTGTCTGGAAACTGTGACGAAGCGCCCTTGATCATGGGCGGTGAGGATTTTGCCTTTATGCTGGAAGAACGGCCCGGAGCGTACATCCTGGTTGGCAACGGCGACACAGCTGCTGTGCATCATCCTGAATACAATTTTAACGACGAAGCTATTCCGGCTGGATGCAGTTGGTGGGCCGGGATCGTGGAACAACGGATGCCCGCGGCCTGATAAAGAGGTGGTGAGCGCGAGGGACCAGCCCCTCGCGCTCACCGGGTTATTTTTGGCTTGAAGGTGGACCCTTACTGCGTCAGGCGAGGTTGAGTGTCTCGCACAAGGTGTTGATCACATCGTCCAACGCGGATTTCTGGAGATTTACGCAGGATTTCGCACCAGCCTGCGCTTTGTCCAGCGCGGTGTCGTCTGACAACAAATTTGCAACGGCATCCGCGAGTTGCGGGGCGGAGTTGACCTCGGCCGCGCCACCGCTTTCGATTAGTGGCGCGAAGGTTTCAGAAAAATTGAAGTACCCCGGACCAGTGATCACAGCGGCACCGGCCTGTGCGGGCTCAAACGGGTTGTGACCGCCGATTTCCTTGAGCGAGCCGCCCAGGAACACGATAGGGCACAATGCGTACCATGTGCCGGTTTCGCCCAGTGTGTCAGCGACGTAAACTTGAGCCTGCGGCGCTATCTTGTCGCCCTTGGTGCGGAAAGCAGCGGACTGTCCGGCGGACTCCAGCAGACTTGCAACCTCTGACCGTCGTTCGGGATGCCGGGGGATCAGCAGGAGCAGCAGATCGGGCCAGCGTTGCAACAGCTTGGCATGCGCGGCCAGAACCGTTTCCTCCTCACCTACATGGGTCGAACTGGCGATCCAGACCGGGCGGTCGGCGATCTGAGCGCGGATATCGTCCAGCGTCGTCTGATCGACCGGCAGCGGGTCCGACATCGCCTTGAGGTTGGTGCCGGGCTGTACCCGATCGGAGCGTGCGCCCATGTCGATAAGATTTGCTGCCGTCTTGTCATTCTGGGTTAGGAACAGTGTAAAATGGTCCAGAATAAATCGCGCGGTTTGGGGTCGCTTCTTCCACCCATCGACCGAGCGATCCGAAAGGCGCGCGTTGAGCAGCGCCAGCGGAACCTCGCGCCGGGATGCTTCGACAATTAGGCGCGGCCAGATTTCACTTTCGACGAAGACACCGGCGTCCGGGTGCCAGTGATCCAAAAACCGCTTCACCGGTCCGGCTGTGTCCAGTGGTGGGTATTGGTGGCGCGCGCGCGGTGGCATTCGTTTTTCGATCAGCGCGGCCGAAGTTGGGGTTCCGGAGGTAATCAGAAACTCAGCCTTGGGCAGGCGTTCGCCCAGTCGCTTGATGAGACTGATGACCGACAGAGTTTCGCCAACGCTGGCGGCGTGGAACCAGATCAGCTGCCCATCCGGGCGGGTTTGCGTGGCGTGGCCAAGGCGTTCCTGCTGGCGCGTTTCCGGAACGCCCGCCGCCCGCAGCTTTTTGCGAACCGTGCGCCATGCCAGCGGGGCCGCAACGGAAGTCAGGCCGCAATACAGCTTGTACAGCAGCGTTGGCTGGTCGGGGTTGTTTGGCACTTTAGCCGCCCGTGTGGCTCATGTGGCGGCTCATCTGGCCGTCGACGGCCTGACGGGAATAGTCGAAATCATGCCCTTTGGGCTTGAGGGTGATCGCGGACCTGATTGCCTCCTCCAATGATCTATCACTGTCGGGATGATCGCGCAGCGGCGCGCGCAGGTCGGCCATATCCTCTTGCCCAAGGCACATGTACAGCTCACCGGTGCAGGTCAGGCGCACGCGGTTGCAGCTTTCGCAGAAGTTATGTGACAGCGGTGTGATGAAGCCGATTTTCTGGCCTGTATCCTCAAGCCGTACATAACGCGCAGGGCCACCGGTCCGTTCGGCCAGATCCGTGACGGAATAGTGTTTTTCATATTCCTTGCGCACATCTTCGAGAGACCAGTACTGGTCCAGGCGGTCTTCGTTTCCGATATCGCCCATGGGCATGACCTCAATCCAGGTCAGATCCATGTCACGCTCGGCACACCATTCAGTGATCTTTGGCAACTCGGGTTCATTGAACCCTTTCAGCGCGACTGCGTTGATCTTGACCCGCAGACCCGCTTTCTGCGCGGCGTCGATCCCATTCAGCACCTGTTTGAGCCGTCCCCAGCGGGTGACCTTGGCAAATTTGTCTTCGTCCAACGTATCCAGCGATACGTTCACGCGACGAACACCGGCAGCGTACAGGTCATCGGCAAAGCGATGCAATTGCGAGCCGTTGGTCGTCAGCGTCAACTCTTTAAGCGCGCCGCTGTCCAGATGACGGGTCATCGAATTGAAGAATGTCATGATGTTGCGACGCACCAGAGGCTCACCGCCAGTGATGCGCAGCTTTTCCACGCCCATGTTCACAAAGGTCGAGCACATGCGGTCAAGCTCTTCCAGCGTCAGCAGGTCTTTCTTTGGCAGAAAGGTCATGTCCTCGGACATGCAATAGACGCAGCGGAAATCGCAGCGATCCGTAACGGATACGCGGAGATAGGTGATGGCACGTGCGAACGGGTCGATAAGCGGAGCTGTCATGCGACATAGGTAAAGCTGCAACCGCCCTCCGACAAGGGCGAACTGCGCTTTGCGCTGGAACAGATGCACGCAGGGGGTTAGGTTTGCGTCATGAGATATGCGCTTTTGGCTTTTTGTGTTCTGGTAGCGGGATGTGACACCGTGCGGTCGACCACCGATCGTGTCTTTGGTGGCGATAAGCCCACTGAAGAGGCAGAACCCGCCGTTGTGGAAGAAGTGGTCGAGCCGCAGCCTGTCGCGGTTGCCGCCACTGGTTGGGTCGGTCCAAAAACCACGATTGCGGGTCTGGGAGATCCCACAACACCTGGTCGATGGCTGGAAACGTCTTTAGTGGACACCGAATTTACCGGGCGAGTGGTTGTGCCGCGGACAGGCGCGCAGGCCTATATCATGCTTATTCCGGCATCCGGGCCAGCGGGGGGCGGCAGCCGTCTATCGCTGGATGCCATGCGGGCACTGCTGTTGCCATTCGATGAATTGGTTGAGCTGGAAGTTTATTCCAACTGACCTCTCAGATACTTGCCGGCCTCTTTTCGCGCAAAAGGCTTCATCGCGTCGCCGTGTATGTTCAAAAAGGCGACGACCCGGTCCGGGTCGTGCTTGGACAACTCGCGCAGCCACCACGCAACAGATTTCTGAATGAACCAGTCGCGGTCAGGCACATAACTTGCCGCCCAGCCCAGAATGCGGTCTCGGCGTTGCAGGTCTTCCGGTTTGGGGTGGTTCTGTTTGGTCCAGGGCAGGGTCGCCACCAGCGCCGCGCGCCTGGTCCACATGTGGTCCGATTTTGTCCAGCTTTCCACCTGATCCAGCCGCGAAGGGTCGGCTGACAGGCGCTTTTGCATCGCCATGCAGGCGTGATCCGCCACGGCCCAGGCATCAAAATCCGGCAACCAGCTTTGCAGCAGGTCCCAAACGGCATCATCCGGTCGGATGCGCGCCTGTGTCAGCAGTTTTGCGGCGGCAAGACGTCCTTCGTGAACATTGGTTTGCCACAGCGCATCTGCGAGTTCGACGCGCGCTGCCACATCCAACTCCTGTCGCCAGGTTTTGGTCAGATCATTCAGGATCGGGTTTGCCACGCCCAGATGGGGGCGGTCGGCCTTGTGGTAGGCCGCCATTTGTTTGGCGCGCTCGGGATCGGAATGGGCTTTGATCTGGTCCAGATAGGCTTCAATCATCAATAAACTCAGGGTCGGGTGCGCGTGGGTTTGCCATCAATGGTCTGATGGTTCTTTTCAACCCAGTAGGATTGGATCTGCTCGTCGGACTTGCCATCGACCCATTTCTGCATCGTGTCGCGTTCGGACTGATATTCCATGAACGGCACGGCATAGCCGCACGAAGTCTGGACCACATCGATATCCAGATCATAGATCTGACGCGCACTACGGTGATCGGGGAACAGGCCAGCCAATTCATCCCAGCCCTCATCCCCCACATGCAGCGTGCGCGCGGTGCCATACGTTCTCAGGATCATGGGGCGGGTCGTGAACGAACACCACATCAGCGTCATGCGGTTCGCTTCAAGCAGATGACCGGCGGTTTCGTTGCCGCTGCCGGTCAGGTTCATCCAGGCAATCCGGTTCGGGCCAAGAACGCGCAGCGAATCCATGCCCTTGGGCGAGATGTTGACCCGTCCGTTGGGTGCCGCAGTGCCGACGAAGAACATGTGCTGTTCTTCGATGAATTTACGCTGCCCGTCGTCCAGTTCCGGAAATTGCTTGGCCATGTCTCACTCCACTGTAACCGATTTTGCCAGGTTGCGCGGCTGGTCTACGTCCGTGCCTTTGGCCACCGCCGTGTGATAGGCCAGCAGTTGCGCAGGCACCGAGTAGAGGATCGGCGCCAGGCTGGGGTGGACATGCGGCATCCGGATGATGCTCCAGACGCCATCTTCAGCCTCGGCAATCCCGTCATCGTCCGAGACCAGAATGACCTTGCCCTTGCGCGCCATCACCTCTTGCATGTTCGACACCGTTTTGTCGAACACGGCGTCGCGCGGGGCCATGACCACCACAGGCATATTCTTGTCGATCAGGGCGATCGGTCCGTGCTTCAGCTCACCCGAAGCATAACCTTCGGCGTGGATATAGCTGATTTCCTTGAGCTTCAGCGCCCCCTCCATCGCCAGCGGATACATCAGGGCGCGACCCAGGAACAGAACGTCGCGGGCTTCGGACAGGCGTTGTGCGGACGTCTTGATGGCCGGATTCTGATCCAGTGCTGCATTCATCACCGTTGGCAGGCCGCGTAGCGCAGCATAGTGGTCGGCCAGCTCGTCGTCGGTCAGCGTACCACGATCCGCAGCCGCCTTGAGCGCCATCATCAGCAGAACGCTCAGTTGACACGTGAACGCCTTGGTCGAAGCCACGCCGATCTCAACGCCCGCATGGATGGGCAGGGCGATATCGCTTTCGCGGGCTATCGAACTTTCGGGGACGTTGACGACCGAGACGATCTTGTCCGCCTTGCCTTCGCAATAGCGCAGTGCCGCCAGAGTGTCGGCAGTTTCACCCGACTGACTGACGAACAGCGCCATCGTGCGCCCCGTGATCGGAGGTTCGCGATAGCGGAACTCGCTGGCGATATCGACCTCGACGGGCATTTGGGCCAATTGCTCGAACCAGTACTTCGCCGTCAGGCAGGCGTAAAATGCGGTACCGCAGGCCACCATGGTCAAACGATCCAGTTTGGTGAAATCCAGATCGGCGCCAGGCAGAACTACCTGATCACCACCACTTGGCAGGTATGACCGGATCGCGTCGGCAATCACGATGGGTTGTTCGGCAATTTCCTTGGCCATGAAGTGTTTATGGCCGTTCTTTTCGGTCTGTGTGTGGTCCAGTTTGATCTGGCGAGTCTCGCGATTAGCCAATTCACCGGCTTCGTTGCGGATTTCCAGAGAGGTTCGGGTCAGAACGGCCCGGTCGCCTTCCTCAAGATAGGTGATGCGATCCGTAAGCGGGGCCAGCGCAATGGCGTCTGAGCCCACGTACATCTCACCATCTCCGTGACCGATGGCCAAAGGTGATCCCTTGCGCGCGGCGACGATAAGATCGTCCTGACCGTCGAACAGAAAGGCCAGCGCAAACGCACCAACAAGCTGATCGATGGTCTTGAAGGCGGCCTCAACCGGCGACAGGCCTGTCTTCAGGTAATACTCCGTCATCAGGGCGACGGTTTCGGTGTCCGTCTCGGTCGCGAAACCGATGCCATGTTCGGCCAGTTCTGCCCGCAACTCACGATAGTTTTCGACGATACCATTATGAACAACCGCCACAGGGCCGGCCTGATGCGGGTGCGCGTTGGTCACCGACGGTACGCCATGGGTAGCCCAACGGGTATGACCAATACCGGATTTACCGGGCAGCGGGTCGTGCACCAGCAGATCGCTTAGGTTGACCAGCTTGCCGACCGCCCGACGACGTCCAAGCGTACCACCATTGACCGTGGCAATTCCGGCGCTGTCATAGCCACGATATTCAAGACGTTTTAGCGCCTCGACCAAAGTTGGCGCGGCCTCATGCTCACCCAGTACACCTACAATTCCACACATAACTCAGGCTCCCTTGTTGCGGCGAGCCTTCTTCGCCTTCAACATCTCAAACAATTTGCGCGCATAGCCGGGCTTGTTGTCCTGCTTGGCACGTGCCACGGCCAGCGCGTCGGGTTCTACATCCCGCGTGACGACTGTACCTGTTGCGGTCATCGCGCCGTCACCGACAGAAACGGGGGCAACTAGCATAGTGTTGGAGCCGATAAAGACGTTCTCTCCGATGGTCGTCTGGTGCTTCATCACGCCGTCATAGTTACAGGTGATCGTCCCCGCGCCGATATTGGTCGACGCTCCAACAGAGGCGTCGCCGACATAGCTGAGGTGGTTGACCTTAGCGCCTTCAGCGATCTGGGCATTCTTTGTCTCAACGAAATTGCCGATACGGGTGTTTTCGGCCAGTTCTGTACCTGGGCGCAGGCGCGCGTAGGGGCCGACGATGGCGCCGCGGCTAACATGGCAGCCTTCCAGATGTGAGAATGCACGGATCGTCGCGCCGCTTTCGACGGTAACGCCGGGGCCGAAGACGACGTTGGGTTCGATCACCGTGTCTCGACCTACGATCGTGTCAGCGGACAGATAAACCGTTTCGGGGGCCATCAGCGTCACGCCCAAAGCCAACAACTCATTGCGCGCACGGGTCTGAAACTCGGCATCGGCCGCAGCCAGATCAGCACGAGAGTCCACGCCCAGCGTTTCAGCCTCATCGCATTTGATGGCAGTTGCCGACAGACCGCGCGCATTTGCCAGTGCCACGATTTCGGTCAGGTAGTATTCACCCGAGGCGTTATCGTTGCCGACCGCGTCAATCAATTCGAACAGTACTTTTGCGTTGCAGGCCAGTAATCCACTGTTGGTAAAGCGAATGGCGCGTTGTTCTTCGGTTGCGTCTTTGTACTCGACGATTTCGACCAGTTTTTTGCCATCCATGATCAATCGGCCGTAGCGGGGCTGAACTTCGGCAATATCAAAGCCCAGCATGACCAGATCAAAGGATGCGCGCGCCTCAATCATACGCTCCAGTGTTCTGGGGTCGATAAAGGGCGTGTCGCCGTAAAGGACGATCACATCGCCATCAAAACCGGCCAATGCATCCCGCGCCTGCGCAACTGCATGCGCTGTTCCAAGCTGTTCTTCCTGAACGACAATCTGCGCGGCTTCATCTTCGGAAGTGGCGGCTTTAGCAACCTCCTCAGAGCCGTGACCAGTGACAATAACGGTTCGTTCGGGTGACAGCACCGCACCGGCGCGCATCGCGTGCACCAACATCGGCGTTTGGGCAATCGGGTGCAAAACTTTCGGGGTATCCGAATTCATCCTGGTGCCTTTTCCGGCGGCAAGGATAACAAGGGCGACGGTCATAAAAACGATTTCTCTTTGTGTTTTGTTGCGGCCCGTTTTATCCGCTGAGTTCAAAGTCGCAAGCGGTTCGGGCATCAAACAAGATTGCCGTTTGCAACACTTATGGCGAAGTCTCGCCGAATTAGGGGGCAAAATGCGTACGGTTATCTTCGATCTGGACGGGACCTTGGCCGATACATCGGGCGATTTGCTGGCCGCCGCCAACCACTGTTTTCGGCATATGGGGCATGGGGATGTGTTGGTTCACGGCGAAGATGCGGGCGTTGCGCTGCGCGGTGGCCGAATGATGCTGACCCATGGGTTGAAACGGGTGGGCGCTTATGACGATGCAACGGTTCAAGACTACTACCCGATGCTGCTTGAAGCGTATTCCGACGATATCGACACGCATACCCATTTCTACCCTGGCGCGCTGGACGCAGTGGGATTGTTGAAGTCCGCAGGTTACGGGGTTGGCATCTGTACCAATAAGCCTGAAGCCTTGGCCCATCAGTTGCTCACGCAGATGGGAGTGCGTGACCTGTTTGCCTCTTTAGTTGGTGCAGACACGCTGTCGGTGCGCAAGCCTGATCCGGAACCGCTGCGTGAAGCTGCACGCCGGGCGGGTGGTCATCCTGATTTATGTGTTCTGATTGGCGATTCCGACACTGACCGAAACACGGCCCGCGCCGCGGGTGTGCCGTCGGTATTGGTTACCTTCGGCCCGTCCGGCGATGATATGGCCGCGCTGGAACCCGAAGCTCTGCTGCACCATTTCCATGATTTGCCAGAATTGGTTGCAGAGTTGATTGGCGCGGCCGCGTAATCCCTTGACCCGAACGTTTTGCAGGACCAGAACACTCTTATGACCGAGATATTCACTGGCAGCTTCACCCAGCAGGAACCCATTCCAGAAGAGGCGGTTGAGGCCGCGCTGGCGGTACTGCGCCACGGGCGTCTGCATCGTTATAACGTCGTACCTGGCGAATTGGGCGAAACCGCCCTGCTGGAACAGGAATTTGCCGCCCAGACAGGTGCCAAATACTGTCTGGCCGTGTCCTCGGGCGGCTATGCGATGGCAACGGCACTGCGGGCCGTGGGGGTCAACCCGGGGGACCCGGTGCTGACGAACACGTTCACTCTGGCACCTGTGCCCGGATCTATTGCTTCGGTCAGTGCGCGCCCCGTTTTTGTGGGTGTGACCGAAGACCTTACGATTGATCTGGACGATCTCGAAACCAAGCTGGATCAGGCCCGCGTTTTGATGCTGAGCCATATGCGTGGTCATCTGTGTGACATGGATCGGCTGATGCAGATGTGCGATGCCGCAGGTGTCACGGTGATCGAGGATTGCGCCCACACAATGGGCGCTGCGTGGCATGGGCAGGTTTCGGGCCGACAAGGCGCGATTGGCTGCTATTCCTGCCAGACCTACAAACACGTCAATTCGGGCGAGGGCGGCTTGCTTATCACCGATGATGAGGAACTGGCGGCAAAGGCAACGATGCTGTCGGGGTCCTACATGCTGTACGAACGCCACCTTGCGGCACCGGGGCCAGAGGTGTTTGAGCGGATCAAGTATCATACCCCCAATGTCTCGGGGCGAATGGATAATCTGCGTGCCGCGATCCTTCGCCCGCAATTGCGCGATCTGGATCGGCAGATCGAACGCTGGAACGAACGCTATTTCGAAATCGAAAAAGGCCTGCGCGATACGCCGGGTTTGAGCGTTGTAGATCGGCCAGAAGCCGAGACGTTTGTCGGTTCCTCGATCCAGTTCCTGTTGCTCGATTGGTCGGCAGAGCGGGTAAACGAGGTTATCCAGCGCTGCGCGGCCCGGGGGGTTGAGCTTAAGTGGTTTGGCGGGGCCGAGCCGAACGGCTTTACGTCGCGCTATGACAGCTGGCGATATGCCGACAGCGCGCCGATGCCAAAAAGTGATCGAATCCTCGCCGGGATCGTCGACATGCGCGTTCCCTTGACCTTTTCGCTTGATGATTGCGCGCTGATTGCACGGATCATTCGGGCAGAGGTGAGCGCAGTGTATCAGTCGTAACCCAATCGAGTGCGCATGACGCGCACGCTTTATTTGTGTGAAACCGCCGCCCCGATCAGGGCGGCGGTTTGTTTTTGGGACGTCGTCGTTGACCCAATTCAGATTCGCTGCTATTTATTGAACAACTGTTCATTAATGCGAAAGAGGAGATCGCTTATGTTCACGGCGGCCATGCAATTTGATCTGGGCGAGGACGTGAATGCCCTGCGCGAAATGGTGCACCGTTGGGCGCAGGAGCGGGTCAAGCCGATGGCGGGTGAGATCGATGCCTCGAACGCATTTCCAAACGAGCTTTGGAAAGAGATGGGCGATCTGGGTTTGCTCGGCATCACTGTGTCCGAGGAATACGGTGGGGCAGGGATGTCCTATCTGGCCCACACCGTTGCAGTGGAAGAGGTTGCGCGTGCATCGGCCTCGGTCTCTCTGTCTTATGGCGCGCATTCGAACCTGTGCGTCAATCAGATCAAGCTGAACGGTAATGACGAGCAAAAGGCGAAATACCTGCCGCGCCTGATCTCGGGCGAACATGTTGGTGCGTTGGCCATGTCCGAGGCTTCCGCCGGATCCGATGTTGTGTCGATGAAGTTGCGTGCGGAAAAACGCAATGATCACTACCGGCTGAACGGCAACAAATACTGGATCACCAACGGGCCGGACGCGGATACGCTGGTCGTATATGCCAAGACCAACCCGGAGGCCGGATCGAAGGGAATCACCGCGTTTCTGATTGAAAAAGAGATGAAGGGCTTCTCGACCTCGCCCCATTTCGACAAGTTGGGGATGCGCGGTTCGAACACGGCCGAGCTGATCTTTGAAGATGTTGAGGTGCCGTTCGAAAACGTTTTGGGCGAAGAAGGTAAGGGCGTTGCGGTTCTGATGTCCGGGCTGGACTACGAACGTGTGGTTCTGGCCGGAATTGGAACCGGCATCATGGCGGCCTGTCTGGATGAGATCATGCCCTATCTGGCCGAGCGTAAGCAGTTCGGCAAACCGATCGGCAGCTTTCAACTGATGCAGGGCAAGATCGCCGATATGTACACCGCGATGAACTCGGCACGGGCCTATGTCTATGAGGTTGCCAAGGCTTGTGACCGGGGGGATGTAACCCGTCAGGATGCGGCGGCGTGCTGTCTTTATGCTTCAGAACAGGGCATGTCGCAGGCGCATCAGGCCGTTCAGGCGATGGGCGGGGCAGGGTTCCTGTCCGACTCGGCGGTCAGCCGAATCTTCCGCGACGCAAAGCTGATGGAGATTGGCGCGGGCACCAGCGAAATCCGCCGGATGTTGATCGGGCGGGAACTGATGAACGAGATGCGCTGAGAGAAGAAAACGCTTCGCAGACGAGGGAGCTGCGAAGCGCTTTCCTTGTAAGGATCAGAACTTATGAACGTAGGATACGCCGACAAGGAAGGGATCGATATCGGCTTTGCCGATCTTGGTTCCGTTCAGTTTGACGTCCGTGTCGATATCAAACCAACGTACGTTCAGACGGACAGCACCGTTGTCCGAGACCATGTAGTCCAGACCGGCCTGCAGCGAGACACCGAAAGAGTCATCAACCTTCAGATCACCCAGTGCGGATTTCTCGTCGAAGAAGATGGTGTAGTTCAGACCGGCGCCGACATAGGGCTTCCATGCGCTGTTGGTCGGGAAGTGATAGTTCAGCGACAAGGTGGGCGGCAGGTGCTTGACGGTTCCGGCCTCGGTGCTTCCACCCAAGGTTACGGTGTGTTTGAACGGTGTTGCGGCCAGCAGTTCGATGCCCAAGTTGTCACGGATGAAATACTCGGCAGTGAAGATCGGGCGGGTGTCCGAGTCGATCTCGGCCTTTTGTCCAGCCAGCGTCCCATTGTCGGATTTGGGGTTGAGGTAACCGACACCGACACCGACGGTCCAATCACCCTGCGATTGGGCAAAAGCGGGGGCGGCAAGCGCCACCAGCGCGGTGGAAAGTGTCAAAGCGGCGAGTTTGTTGGTCATGGTCTTGCCTTTGGTTCAGTTAATGAGATTGAATTGACAGCCGCGCGGTCCGCGCACTCTGATCTGCATCAAATTTGTGTGACAGGGTCATCGGAGGCTTCTCCGGTAAGGCCCTTGAAAATAGGGGAATTGCAGCGTGCCAGAAGCTAATCGCATACCGGGTTTGCGTTCAGCGGGGGGCTGGGACGTGCCATCTCGTTTGAACATGGCGCGCCAGTGTCTTGATCACGCACCGGATCAGGTTGCAGTGATCGACTTGACCGGAATCGAAGAGCGGCGCGTCACCTACGGGCAGCTTGCTGAAATGACAGACGGCATCGCGCGCGCACTGTCGAAGAAAGTGCAGCCGGGGGATCGCGTGGGCGTGTTGCTCAGCCAGTCACCGTGGTGCGCGGCGGCGCATCTGGCAATCTGGAAAATCGGCGCGATCTCTGTGCCGTTGTTCAAACTATTCAAACAGGATGCCTTGCGGTCTCGAGTGGGCGACGCCGGAGCGCAGGTTGTGCTGACCGACACTGAAGGCGCAACGCTGTTAGGCGACTTGGCAGAACCGCTCATGGCGGACCAGATTGGCGAAGACGGAGGCGTTGTGCCATTCGCTGACACCGGGCCAGAGGATCCGGCGGTGTTGATCTATACATCCGGCACCACGGGCAGTCCGAAAGGTGCGTTGCATGGCCACCGGGTGCTGACCGGCCACCTGCCGGGCGTTTCGATCAGCCATAACAACCTGCAAGAGGGCGACTGCCTCTGGACACCGGCCGATTGGGCCTGGATCGGTGGGCTGTTCGATGTGTTGATGCCTGGTCTTGCGCTGGGTGTTCCAGTGGTTGCGGCGCGGCTGGACAAGTTCACCCCCGAAGCCTGCGCCGATGTGATCGCGCGCGGTGGTGTGCGGAACGTGTTCTTTCCCCCAACGGCACTTCGAATGCTCAAGGTCTCTGATCAGGCGATTTCCGGGCTACGCTCTGTAGCGTCCGGGGGTGAGCCGCTGGGG
Organism: Ruegeria sp. CDSB013; assembly: GCF_059611165.1. Taxonomy (NCBI): domain Bacteria; kingdom Pseudomonadati; phylum Pseudomonadota; class Alphaproteobacteria; order Rhodobacterales; family Roseobacteraceae; genus Ruegeria; species Ruegeria sp. CDSB013. Next base: position 388,038 of record NZ_JBXWPA010000003.1, read on the forward strand.
GCCGAGATGTTAGCCTGGGGGCAACAGGCGTTTGGTCTGACGATCAACGAATTCTACGGGCAGACCGAATGCAACATGGTTGTCTCTTCCTGCTCAGATGACTTCCCGGTGCGGCCCGGCTGCATAGGCAAACCGGTCCCGGGCCACGAAATTGCGGTGATCGACGAGGACGGTAACCCGACCGCTGATGAGGGTGACGTGGCCATCCGGCGAGGCTCGGCCTCAATGCTATTGGAATATTGGAACCGACCCGATGCGACGGCTGAGAAGTTTCGTGGCGACTGGCTGATCACCGGCGACCATGGTGTGTGGGAGGGTGAGTACCTGCGTTTCGTAGGGCGCGACGATGATGTCATCACCTCGTCCGGTTATCGTATCGGCCCGGCAGAGATCGAGGATTGTCTGCTGACCCACCCGGCGGTGGCAACGGTGGGCGTGGTTGGTAAGCCCGACAAGCTGCGGACAGAAATCGTCAAGGCATATGTGGTTTTGAAACCGGCGGCCGACGCCTCGGAATCCGAGTTGCAGGAGTGGGTTAAAACCCGCCTTGCGCATTATTCTTACCCTCGTGAAGTGGCTTTTGTGCAAGAGTTGCCTTTGACTGTGACCGGAAAAGTAATCCGAAAGGAATTGAAGCGTCGCGCGTCTGAGGAGGGAAATCATGGCGGATAAGTCCAGTATCAGAACGGGGATTGAATTCAGCGCGACGGCAATTGCGGTCATTGGCGCTGCTTGGGCCGGTAAGGCTTACTTCGAGACGTGGATGCGGGACACAATCGATAAAGCCGTCGAAGACAAAATTGCAGTCATAGAGCAACTGCAACTGGCAGACCTTCTGGTTTATTATGATTATCCCGACGAGGCTATCTCTGAATTGCGCAAAGTAGCCGGTCGAGTGGCGAGCCTTGATGACGAAGACAAACGAAAAATTGCATTTTACGACAACTATTTAGATGCGATCTCTGCCTCTTACAGCACCTTGAAATATGAACCCGAAATTCGCATGCTGAGAAGTGTCTTCAGCACCGAGATGCAAACCGACGGATGGCATGATGAAAATCTGGCCTATGTCTCGATGTTCCTGCCGGAAGCGCAAGCGGATGAGAATTTTTACAATCGCGAAGTCGTCGGGCGTTTCAAACTTGCCGTGAGCCAGTACGAGGCGGACGGCGACTATGACGCAATGGGAGGCGCCTATCACAACCTATCCCTGGCCTATTTGTGCCGCGGGGATAACGAAGAGGCCATCGAGGCGATGGAGATGGCGGCCGAGATGCTGCCATTTGAATACTATTTTATGGTCCCGATGTCGGATCTGGAAGATTTTCTGGAAGAGCCAGAGATCAAAAAACTTGACGCAGTTTGTTCCAGCAACGTGGCGCAAGGTTACGCGCGTCTGATGCAGAGCTTTGCAGTCAGCGAAAACCCCGTTCGAGATTTTCTAAGAGAGTACACAAGATGAAGCTCCGATCCTCTGCTTTGCCCTCGTCCAAAGGCTTCCGGGAAAACTGCGCGGCTCATCTGGACGCGTTGGCGCAAATTGCCGACGCCGCCGAGGCCGCCCGCATGGGCGGAGGCGAGAAATCCCGTGCACGGCATGAATCGCGGGGCAAGATGCTGCCGCGGCGTAGGGTGGCGAACTTGCTGGACCCGGGGTCGCCGTTCCTTGAGATCGGCGCGACGGCGGCGCACGCCATGTATGGCGACGCTGCGCCCTGTGCCGGGGTCATTGCAGGGATTGGCCGGGTTCAGGGGCAAGAGGTCATGGTGGTGTGCAACGATGCCACCGTGAAGGGCGGCACCTATTATCCGATGTCAGTCAAGAAGCACCTGCGCGCGCAAGAGATTGCCGAGGAAAACCAACTGCCGTGCATTTATCTGGTCGACAGTGGCGGCGCGAACCTACCCAATCAGGATGAGGTGTTTCCCGATCGGGATCACTTTGGCCGCATCTTCTATAATCAGGCACGGATGAGCGCGAAGGGCATCCCGCAAATCGCGGTGGTCATGGGATCATGTACGGCGGGTGGGGCTTATGTGCCCGCGATGTCGGATGTAACGATCATCGTCAGGGAACAGGGCACCATCTTTCTGGCCGGACCACCTTTGGTCAAGGCCGCGACCGGTGAGGTGGTCAGCGCCGAAGATCTGGGGGGCGGAGATGTCCATACGCGCCTGTCCGGTGTGGCCGACTATCTGGCCGAAGATGACGCCCACGCACTGGCTTTGGCGCGGCGGGCTGTCGGATCGCTGAACCGGCGCAAGCCACAGACGGTGGATTGGGCCAACCCCGAGGATCCGGCCTATGACCCCGAAGAAATTCTGGGCGTCGTCCCTGCCGATCTGCGCACACCTTATGACATCCGAGAGGTGATCGCGCGATTGGTCGATGGCTCGCGCTTTGACGAATTCAAGCCGCGCTTTGGTGAAACGCTGGTGACCGGGTTCGCTCATGTCAAAGGCTGCCCGGTCGGGATCATCGCCAATAACGGCGTGCTGTTTTCCGAGGCTGCACAGAAGGGCGCGCATTTTGTCGAGCTGTGTTCGCAGCGCAAAATCCCCTTGGTATTCCTACAGAACATCACTGGCTTCATGGTTGGTCGCAAATACGAAAACGAAGGCATCGCGCGGCATGGGGCCAAGATGGTGACGGCAGTGGCCACAACCAATGTGCCAAAAATCACCATGCTGGTGGGTGGCTCGTTCGGAGCGGGGAATTACGGCATGTCAGGCCGGGCCTACCAACCGCGGTTCCTGTGGACATGGCCAAACTCGCGCATTTCCGTGATGGGTGGAGAGCAGGCGGCGGGTGTTCTGGCCACCGTAAAACGCGACGGGATTGAACGCCAGGGCGGAACATGGTCGGCGGAAGAAGAGGCCGAATTCAAGCGCCCCACGCTGGAGATGTTCGAAGAACAATCCCACCCGCTCTATGCATCAGCTCGACTGTGGGACGACGGAATTATCGACCCGCGCAAAAGCCGGGACGTGCTGGCCTTGTCGTTGCACGCGGCACTGAATGCGCCGATTGAGGAGACACGCTTTGGCGTGTTCAGGATGTAAGATGAGCACGGACCTGGAAGTAGTAAAAGGTCGTTATCCCGATGCACAGACGTTCAAATTCGGCGACAGTGCAATCCTGAGTGCCGAGCTTTTAGCGCTGATTCGGGCGGGGCAAAAAACGGCAACCTGCGGCGCTCTGCGCGATTATCCCGAAGGCAGCCTTGATACCCCGGTTGTTGGGCGGCGCGACATTGCTCTTGAATGGGATGATCGCCCAGCGTTGGTGATTGAGACGATCGAGGTTTCGATCTGCCGATTTTGCGACATGACCGAAGACTTCGCCTTGGCCGAAGGTGAAAACGAAACGTTAGACGGGTGGCGTGAGGATCACCGGCGTTACTTTGAGCGTAACGGCGGGTTTGATCCCGAGATGGAATTGCTTTGCGAACGGTTCCGCCTGATCGAAGACCTGGTGGATAAGGGCTAAACTATGTTCAAAAAAATCCTGATTGCCAACCGGGGCGAGATTGCTTGCCGGGTGATGGAAACCGCTCAGAAAATGGGCGTAACTTGCGTGGCTGTGTATTCTGATGCCGATGCGTCGGCCAAGCATATGCAGATGGCGGACGAGGCGGTTCATATCGGTGGTGCAGCGCCGGCTGAGAGCTACCTCAAGGGCGACGTGATCATTCAAGCCGCGCTCGATACGGGGGCGCAGGCGATCCATCCGGGTTATGGATTTCTCTCGGAAAACCCCGATTTCGTGGATGCGGTCGCGGCGGCTGGCCTGACCTTCATTGGCCCTTCGGCGGATGCGATCCGCAAGATGGGTCTCAAAGACGCGGCCAAGGTATTGATGGAGCAGGCGGGCGTGCCGGTTGTTCCGGGGTATCACGGCGACAATCAGGACCCCGAGCATCTGGCGGGTGCGGCCGACACGATTGGCTATCCGGTCCTGATCAAGGCCGTCGCGGGTGGCGGTGGCAAAGGTATGCGGCTGGTCGAGCGGCCCGCAGATTTTACCGAGGCATTGGACAGCGCCCGGGGTGAGGCCCGCACTGCATTTGGCAATGATGCTGTTCTGGTCGAGAAATTCGTCTCCAAGCCCCGCCATATCGAGGTTCAGGTGTTTGGCGACGGTACCCATGCGGTGCATCTGATTGAACGCGACTGCTCGCTGCAACGGCGGCACCAGAAAGTGATTGAAGAAGCGCCGGCCCCGGGCATGACCGTTGAGATGCGCGACGCGATGGGCCAGGCGGGCGTGCGTGCCGCCGAGGCCATCGGTTACAAAGGCGCGGGGACGGTTGAATTCATCGTGGATGCCTCGGACGGGCTGCGTCCGGACCGGTTCTGGTTCATGGAGATGAACACGCGTTTGCAGGTTGAACACCCGGTGACCGAGGCGATCACCGGCGTCGACCTCGTCGAATGGCAGTTGCGTGTTGCAGCGGGCGAGAGCTTGCCTAAGAAACAGAGTGACCTGTCGATCCTGGGCCACGCATTCGAGGCACGGCTGTACGCTGAGGACGTGCCAAAGGGCTTTCTGCCGGCGACCGGTACACTGACCCATCTGCGCTTCCCGGCAGCATGCCGCGCCGATAGCGGCGTGCGCGCGGGTGACACAATCAGCCCCTGGTACGATCCGATGATCGCGAAGGTGATCGTGCACGGCCCCACACGCGCTGTCGCATTGGAACAGCTGCACCGCGCCCTTAAAGGCACCGAGGTTGCTGGGACGGTCACGAACCTTGGCTTTCTGGGCGCACTGACACGGCATCCTGGCTTTGCGGCCGGTGATGTTGATACTGGCCTGATTGGTCGCGATCTGGACGCGCTGGCTGGTGCAGTGCCGATCCCGGCGTCTTCGATCGTCGCGGCCGCGATGACAGCTTTGGATCTGGTGGATACCGATGAGGAAACCGGGTTTTCGCTATGGGCCCCATTGCATCGCGCGGTTCAGTTGCGGGCAGGTGATGATATTGATCTGGACGTTCAGGTAGAAGGTCAGAACCGTCAGGTCTGGCAGGTCGGAGAACACACGATCCTTGCCCAGCGCGGTCCGGGCGGTTGGATGATCGACGGAGCCCCTATGCCGCGCGTGTCTGTCTCGGGTTCGCAGGTCACAGTTTTTGAAAACTATGGTCAAGTCCTGGAAATTGTTGATCCATTGGACCGCGATGCCGGTGCCGCTGGCGACACCAATGTAATTGAGGCCCCGATGCCGGGTCTGGTCAAAGCTGTCTTTGCGCAGGTGGGTCAAGCCGTGCAGGAAGGCGACCGGCTGGCAATCCTTGAGGCCATGAAAATGGAACATTCCCTGCTGGCCGCCCGTGACGGCATCGTTGCCGAAGTGCTGGCGGATGCCGGGGCGCAGGTCGAGGCTGGGGCCGCGTTGGTCCGGCTGGAGGAGGAATGAACTGTCCCCTTTTCGAACAACGTGGCACAGTCGGATCGAATGCGGCAATCAGAGAAGGACACAGCAATGGGTGAACGGGTCGAAATCTTCGAAGTGGGTCCGCGCGACGGTCTGCAAAACGAAAAGCGCGAAATTGCAGTGGCGGACAAGGTGGCGCTGGTCGATTGCCTGAGCAAGGCCGGTTTTAACCGCATCGAAGTGGCTAGTTTTGTCTCGCCCAAATGGGTGCCGCAAATGGCGGGCAGCGCGGACGTGTTGGCCGGGATCAAACGGGCCGACGGCGTCCGGTATGGAGCGCTGACACCGAATATGCAGGGATACGAAGACGCTTTGGCCGCAAAGGCGGATGAGATCGCGGTATTCGCTTCGGCTTCGGAAGGGTTTTCAAAAGCCAATATCAACGCGACTATTGAAGAATCCATCGACCGCTTTGCCCCGATTCTTGAAGCTGCGCGCCACATCGACCTGCCGGTACGTGGGTATGTGTCCTGCGTGACTGATTGCCCCTATGACGGACCAACGCCGCCCGAGAAAGTGGCCGAAGTTGCGGACCGGCTGTTCTCGTTGGGATGTTACGAAGTATCGCTGGGGGACACGATCGGGCAGGGCACGCCCGACACCATTGCCCATATGCTGCTGGCCGTGCGCGAACGCGTTCCGATGACGCGGCTCGCGGGGCATTTCCACGACACCAACGGGCGGGCCATCGACAATATCGACGCTGCGCTGGCGCTGGGTGTTCGGGTGTTCGACAGCGCCGTTGGAGGTTTGGGTGGGTGTCCTTACGCGCCGGGCGCTGCCGGAAACGTCGCCACCGAAGCTGTTGTGGCTCATCTGGAGCGGCTTGGATATCATACCGGCCTCGATCTTGCGGTCATTGAAGAGGCCGCGCAGATGGCACGCGCCATGCGATCCCAGTAAGGAGCGGACATGTTTGAAACGATTGCGGTGACCACGGACGCGCGTGGTTTGGCCACTCTGACTCTGAACCGTGCCGACAAGCACAACGCCATGTCGGCCCAGATGATCACCGATCTTACGCAAGCCGCGCACCAGCTTGGAACCGACGACGCCGTGCGTGTTGTTGTACTGACCGGAGCGGGCAAAAGCTTTTGTGCTGGCGGTGATCTTGGGTGGATGCAATCTCAGATGGCGGCAGAATCCGAGACCCGGTTTGTCGAGGCGCGTAAGCTGGCCGAAATGTTGCAGGCGCTGAACACGTTGCCCAAACCGCTAATCGGCGCGATCCACGGCAATGCCTTTGGCGGCGGTGTGGGATTGGCGTCGGTTTGTGACGTAGCGATCGGAGTGGAAACGGTCAAAATGGGGCTGACAGAGACCAAGCTGGGGCTGATCCCGGCCACGATTGGCCCCTATGTCATCGCCCGCATGGGCGAAGCCCGCGCGCGGCGCGTGTTCATGTCGGCCCGGGTCTTCGAAGCGGCGGAAGCAATGGAACTGGGCCTGCTGGCCAGAATTGTGCCCGCTGCCGACCTGAATGATGCGGTTGAGTCCGAAGTCCTGCCCTATCTTGCCTGTGCACCCGGCGCGGTGGCATCGGCCAAGCAATTGGTACGCCAGCTGGGACCGCGCATTGACGATGCCGTGATCGACCACACGATCCGCGAACTGGTCGATAGGTGGGAAACCGAAGAGGCCAAGGAGGGAATCGGCGCATTCTTTGAAAAAAGAAAACCTGCATGGATTAGTAAGGTTTAGGCGCCACTTGTGATGTGGCCACGATTGTGTGGGTGACCTTCTGTGACAGAGCTTCGATAAGTCGAATATTAACCCCCTGTGCGTTTGTGTTCGGTTGACCCTCTGACCCCGCAGGGATAGAGAATGTCCAGTCAACACGCCAATTGACGGCGCTCCCTTTCAGGGTATGCGCAGGAAAGGAGCTGTACGTGGAAGACCTATTGCGGGAGTATCTCCCGATTCTGGTGTTTCTGGCCGTAGCTGTGGGCCTTGGAATCGTTTTGATTCTGGCGGCAGTCATTCTGGCGGTCCGCAATCCCGACCCCGAGAAAGTCAGCGCATATGAATGTGGTTTCAACGCGTTCGATGATGCGCGGATGAAGTTTGACGTCCGGTTCTATCTGGTCGCGATTCTCTTCATCATATTCGACCTGGAAATCGCGTTTCTGTTCCCTTGGGCTGTCGGCTTCAAGGACATCAGCGATGTTGGCTTCTGGTCCATGATCGTGTTCCTGGGCGTTCTGACCATCGGCTTTGCCTATGAATGGAAGAAGGGGGCCCTGGAATGGGAGTGATGACGGGTGCAAACTCCGCCGGCGTCGACAAAGAAGTCGCCACCCAGGCCCTGAATGCCGAGCTGCAGGACAAAGGGTTTCTGCTGACCTCGACCGAGGACATCATCAACTGGGCTCGCACCGGCTCGCTGCACTGGATGACTTTTGGTCTGGCCTGCTGCGCGGTTGAGATGATGCACACCTCGATGCCGCGTTACGATGCGGAACGGTTTGGCATCGCACCCCGTGCTTCCCCCCGACAGTCGGACGTGATGATCGTGGCTGGCACCCTGACCAACAAGATGGCCCCCGCTCTGCGCAAGGTTTATGACCAGATGCCCGAGCCGCGCTATGTGATCTCAATGGGCTCTTGCGCCAATGGCGGCGGCTACTACCACTACTCATATTCCGTTGTGCGTGGCTGCGACCGTATTGTTCCAGTGGACATCTACGTCCCCGGCTGCCCCCCGACCGCTGAGGCGCTGTTGTACGGTCTGATGCAGTTGCAACGCAAAATCCGCCGTACCGGCACCATCGTGCGCTGAGGAGAGAGTTGATGAGCGAAGCACTCAAAGAACTCGGCACCCAGCTGGAGTTGAAGCGAACTGATTGTGTTCTGTCCTGGGACGTAACCCATGGTGAGTTGAACGTAGATGTGGCGCTGTCGAACGTTGTGGAATTCATTGAATTCCTGAAGTCCGACCGCGGCTGCCAGTTTTCCACGCTCGTCGATATCACCGGCGTCGACTACCCGGAACGGGCCAAGCGTTTTGACGTGGTTTATCACTTCCTGTCGATGTATCAGAACCAGCGTATCCGCCTGCGGGTCTCGATCCGCGAAGAGGACATGGTGCCTTCGATCGTGGATGTGCATCCCTCGGCCAATTGGTTTGAGCGCGAAGTGTTCGACATGTTCGGCATCTTGTTCTCAGGCCACCCGGATCTGCGGCGCATCCTGACCGACTATGGATTCCGTGGCTATCCGCTGCGCAAGGATTTCCCAACCACAGGATACACCGAAGTTCGATATGACGAGGCCCAAAAGCGCGTTGTGTATGAGCCTGTGTCGCTAGTCCAGGAATACCGTCAGTTCGATTTCATGTCCCCGTGGGAAGGCGCGAATTACATACTGCCGGGTGATGAAAAGCAGGAGGCCGAATAATGGGTGGCATTTGGTGGCTGATCCTGTCTGCGCTGACCATCATCCCGATGGTGAAGATATTGCCGTTTTTCGGGATCAATAAATTCTGGTGCCTTCTTTGTCTGGTTCCATTCGGCACGATCGCGTTGCTGTGGTGGGTCGGGCTGAAACTACAAGAGTTGGAGCGCCGATAAGATGCTGATGCTGCTGGGGGAACTGATCGCTTTGGGTGCGCTGGGGGTCCTGCTGGCAGGGGCTGCGGCCAAGGCTGTCGAGGCGGAAAAGGTCCGGGTTCGGGCTGATGCGAAAAAGAAACGGGGGCGTTGATGGACGGCTCAAGATACGATGACGGCAGCACTGACGCGCTGAGCGGAGAACAGAAGATCCGCAATTTCAACATCAACTTCGGCCCGCAACACCCAGCGGCGCACGGGGTTTTGCGTCTTGTGCTTGAGCTGGACGGCGAGATCGTTGAACGCTGTGACCCGCATATCGGCCTGCTGCACCGTGGCACCGAAAAGCTGATGGAAAGCCGAACGTATCTGCAGAACCTGCCGTATTTCGACCGTCTGGATTATGTGGCGCCAATGAACCAGGAGCACGCCTGGTGTCTGGCCATCGAAAAGCTGACCGGCGTCGAGGTTCCGCGCCGTGGCTCACTGATCCGGGTTTTGTATTCCGAGATCGGGCGTATTCTGAACCACCTTCTGAACGTGACCACGCAAGCGATGGATGTGGGCGCGTTGACCCCGCCTCTGTGGGGCTTTGAAGAACGCGAAAAGCTGATGGTGTTCTATGAGCGTGCCTGCGGTGCCCGCCTGCACGCGGCTTATTTCCGACCCGGTGGTGTGCATCAGGACCTGCCGCCCGAACTGCTGGACGATATCGAGGCGTGGAGCCACGAATTTCCCGCCGTTTTGGACGACATAGATGGCCTATTGACCGAAAACCGCATCTTCAAGCAGCGCAATGCCGATATCGGTGTCGTGACCGAGGAAGATATCCAGAAATACGGCTTCTCGGGCGTGATGGTGCGTGGATCGGGTCTGGCATGGGACCTGCGACGCGCGCAGCCCTATGAATGCTATGACGAGTTCGAGTTTCAGATCCCCGTCGGCAAAAACGGTGACTGCTATGACCGTTACCTGGTCCGAATGGAAGAGATGCGTCAATCGCTGTCGATCATCCAGCAGGCCATTGTCAAAATCCGTGACTGCCCCGGTGACGTCCTGGCACGCGGCAAGATCACTCCGCCGAAACGTTCGGACATGAAAACCTCGATGGAAAGCCTGATCCATCACTTCAAGCTGTACACCGAAGGCTTCCATGTGCCCGCAGGCGAGGTCTATGCCGCCGTCGAGGCCCCCAAGGGTGAGTTCGGCGTCTACCTCGTCGCTGATGGCACCAACAAACCTTACCGCGCCAAGCTACGCGCGCCGGGTTTCCTGCACCTACAAGCCATGGACCATATCGCCGGGGGCCACCAACTGGCTGACGTGGCCGCGATCATCGGGACGATGGATGTTGTGTTCGGAGAGATTGACCGGTGAGACGCCTTGTTTTGATCCTGGCGCTAGCAGCCGCCACACCGTTGCAGGCCGCCTCGACCCATCCGACGGCAAAAGTGCTTGAGGTGATGCGCGAAAACGGCTGTCGGTTGGATGTATCGCGCGCCGAGGAAGCCTTTTCTACCCATGACTTGCGACCAGAAGATGTCAGCGCTGTGATAAACTCCTGGGCTGAACAGGGGTTGGCCGGGCTGGATGGTTCTGTATTCGAGGTCGCGCCTGCGATTTGCGGTGCGCACGGGCTGGCTCCCGAGGATGCGGCGGGCCGTGCCGATGCGCTTTATGATTTTGTACGTCTGAACGGGTGCCGCATGGTAGAAGAAGAGGCCCAGATCAAATTGCGCCCCGCTGGTTTCACACAGGCCGAAACGTCTGACCTGATTGCCCGCCTTGTCGATCAAGGTCGCGCGCATCAGGAAGACCCCTATATTATCGTGATCGGAGATGCCTGCTAATGCTGCGCCGTCTGCACCCCGAACAACCTGAAAGCTTTGCCTTCACCGCACCCAACCAGCAGTGGGCCACAGCACAGATCACTAAATACCCCGATGGCCGTCAGGCCAGCGCGGTCATTCCGCTTTTGTGGCGCGCGCAGGAACAAGAGGGCTGGCTGAGCCGTCCGGCGATTGAATCCGTTGCCGACATGCTGGGCATGGCCTACATCCGGGTGCTCGAGGTTGCGTCGTTCTACTTCATGTTCCAGTTGCAACCGGTTGGATCTGTCGCGCATATTCAGGTCTGCGGAACGACCTCCTGCATGATCTGCGGGTCCGAAGACCTGATCGCGGTCTGCAAGGAAAAGATCGCCGCCAAATCGCATGAGTTGTCCGCCGATGGTAAGCTGAGTTGGGAAGAGGTTGAATGCCTTGGTTCCTGCACCAATGCGCCGATGGCGCAGATCGGTAAGGACTATTACGAAGATCTGACCGCCGAGAGCTTTGGCAAGATCATCGACGATCTGGCCGCCGGTAAAGTACCGACGCCGGGCCCGCAGAATGGCAGATACGCGGCAGAACCGCTGAGCGGTCTGACCAGCCTCACAGACTACGATGCCGGGAAACCGCAGTACAATGCCAGTGTTGAACTGGCCGAAGATCTTGGTGATACGGTCAAACGCATCGACGGGACCGAGGTTCCGATCCTGACGCCATGGCTGGGCAAAGACGGCAAGGCTGCGGCGTCCAAGGCCGCGCCAAAGCCTCCAAAGGCCCCGGCAGCGGCCAAACCCGCCGCGAAGCAGGCGGAAGAGGCAAAGAAGAACCAGATCAGAGAGGATCAGCCCGAAACTCTGACCGTTGCGCGGGGTGATAAAGCGGATGACCTCAAGATGCTGAAGGGTGTGGGCCCCAAGCTTGAACAGACGCTGAACGAACTTGGTTTTTTCCACTTTGACCAGATCGCTGCATGGACGCCGGAACAGGTGGCCTGGGTAGACGCACGGCTGAAATTCAAGGGCCGGATCGAGCGGGACGGTTGGATCGAACAAGCGTCGCAACTGGCGACAGGCGAAGAAACCGAGTTTGCAAAACGTGCCAAAGAAGACGGCACCTACGAAGACTGAATAGGACGGTGCCCATTTGGGGCATCAAGGTGAGATGGACAAAGAAAAAGAAAAGGCCATGGCCCGCAAGGGCCGACATATCGGGGTGGTCATCGCGGTGACCATGCTGTTGTGGCTTGCCATAACGTTGTTCATCGGCCCGGCGCTGGGATTACCGGGGCGCTATGCGCTGCTGTTTGATTTCGCTGCTCTGGCGGGATTTATCTATGCGGGCGTGAACATTTTTCAACTCTGGCGCATGCGTCAGGACAGCTGAAGGTAAGACACGATGCTGAAGGATCAGGACAGGATCTTTACCAACATCTACGGGATGCATGAGCGCACTTTGAAAGGCGCGCAGACCCGCGGGCATTGGGACGGCACAGCTGGCCTGATCGGAAACGGGCGTGACTGGATCATCCAGACGATGAAGGACTCAGGACTTCGCGGTCGCGGCGGCGCCGGATTCCCGACTGGTCTGAAATGGTCGTTCATGCCGAAGGAAAGCGACGGACGTCCGGCCTATCTGGTTGTGAACGCGGACGAATCCGAGCCCGGTACCTGCAAGGACCGTGAGATCATGCGCCACGATCCGCATACATTGATCGAAGGTTGTTTGATCGCGTCTTTCGCGATGAATGCGCATACCTGCTACATCTATCTTCGCGGTGAATACATCCGCGAGCGGGAGGCGCTGCAGGCTGCAATTGATGAGGCATATGATGCCGGATTGCTGGGCAAGAACGCTGCCGGGTCGGGTTGGGATTTCGACCTGTTCCTGCATCACGGGGCCGGCGCCTATATCTGCGGTGAGGAAACAGCCCTGATCGAAAGCCTTGAGGGCAAGAAGGGCATGCCGCGTATGAAACCTCCGTTCCCGGCGGGGGCGGGGCTTTATGGCTGCCCGACCACGGTGAACAACGTGGAATCCATCGCCGTTGTGCCGACCATTCTGCGCCGTGGTGCGGATTGGTTTGCCGGTTTTGGCCGCCAAAACAACGCGGGCACCAAACTGTTTGCAATATCGGGCCACGTAAACAATCCCTGCGTAGTAGAAGAGGCGATGTCGATCCCGTTTGAGCAACTGATCGAAACCCATTGCGGCGGCATTCGTGGCGGTTGGGACAACCTGCTGGCGGTGATCCCCGGTGGTTCATCGGTGCCTTGTGTGCGCGGTGAAGACATGCGCGACGCCATCATGGATTTCGACCACCTGCGCAATGATCTGGGGTCCGGTCTTGGGACGGCGGCTGTGATCGTGATGGACAAATCCACGGACATCATCAAAGCGATCTGGCGTTTGTCGAAGTTCTACAAACATGAAAGCTGTGGTCAGTGTACCCCTTGCCGCGAAGGCACCGGCTGGATGATGCGTGTGATGGACCGTCTGGTGCGGGGTGAGGCCGAACTGGAAGAGATCGACATGTTGTTTGACGTGACTAAGCAGGTCGAGGGCCACACGATCTGTGCTTTGGGCGATGCGGCGGCCTGGCCGATCCAGGGCCTGATCCGCAACTTCCGTGAGGAAATCGAGGATCGCATCAAGGCCCAGAAATCGGGCCGTATGGGCGCGATGGCGGCGGAGTGATTAGGTTGCGGGATTTTGGATCAAACCCAAACCACGTTGAGATCAGGGAGTTGAACTAATGGAAACTTTTGCTGAGTATTCACATGCAATCGCATCCCTCGTGGTCTTTACGTTGATAATTCTGGCGCTTGCGCCTTTTTCAGCGCTGGCCAAACAGGGCAAGGGCTTGGCCCCCGGGGCGACGCCTGAACAGGACTATTCCGACAAGGCGTATCGCCTGAACCGGGCTTATCTGAACGGGACTGAGACGCTGCCGGCCTATGTCGCTGTCACGGTCGCGGCCATGTTGCTTGGGGTTAGCCCGTTCTGGGTGAACCTATTGGCATCGGTTGCTCTGATTGCGCGCATCGTCATGTTGGTTATTCACATGCGTGGCATTGGACAACCGCACAGCGGCGTTCGGTCAGTATCCTACGTTGTCGGATGGGCCTGCATGGTTGTGATGGGCTTCATGGCATTGGTGGCGGCGTTCTAATGGAAAAGAAAGGTACTTATTCGTTGACTGGAACAGGCTTCAGGATGGGACGTGTGGTACTGACCGCCGCCTTGGGTGCTGCAGTTTTTGTCTCGGCCTGCGGCACGTCGTCCAGTGACCGAATCCTCTTTGATGGCAAGGCCTTCCGGGCCAAAGCGAAAGCCGTCGACAAAAAGAACGCTCCGACGGATTTTACGGTTGTGGTGAACGGCGTGTCCGCGTCTTTGGATGGCGCGCGCGAAGCGGGACGGCACGAAGGAACCAAATTCTGTATCGACGCCTTTGGGACTTCTAAAATTAACTGGAAAGTCGGACCCGACACCGAACCGCAGAATTTGCGCATCACCGACAATAAATTGACCTTTGCAGGAACCTGCCAGCGACCATGAACCGGTTTTTCGCATATCAGAGCGTGACGCAGGGCGTGTTATTGAATAGCGCGCCAGTCCTGGATCGTTTTGGCCTGTCCAAGACGAAAGGATTTGTCATGTCTGGTGTGAAACTGCTTATTGTGTTGTCTGTTCTGGCTATTCCGGCTGCGGTCGCGGCAAAGCCGCCCTTGCGCGAAGTCAAAGAGATTGACGACGAACTCTATTACATCGCTATCGCAAACGAGATTTCGGATTACTGCCCGTCGATCAGCGGGCGCAGGCTGAAGGCGATTGGCGTCATGTGGGGGCTCAAGTCCAAAGCGAACAGTCTGGGGTATTCGGACGGCGAAATTCGCGCCTACGTGGAATCGGATGCCGAAAAGGACCGGATGCGTGCCAAAGGCGAGACGTATCTGGCCGCGAACGGTGTGTCTTATGACAATCCCAAGTCTTTCTGCACGCTGGGGCAGTCAGAGATTGAAAGAAACAGCGCCATTGGCGTGTATTTGAGGGCGAACTAGACCATGTCTGACCTCCGCAAAGTGAATATCGACGGGCAGGAAATCGAAGTCGATGGTGCGATGACGCTGATCCAGGCCTGTGAGCAGGCCGGGGTCGAGGTGCCGCGCTTTTGCTATCACGAGCGTCTGTCGATCGCCGGGAATTGCCGGATGTGTCTGGTCGAAGTTGTCGGCGGCCCGCCCAAACCTGCGGCGTCGTGTGCAATGCAGGTGCGCGATCTGCGCCCGGGACCAGAAGGTCAGCCGCCAGAGGTCAAGACGAACTCGCCCATGGTCAAGAAAGCGCGCGAAGGGGTGATGGAGTTCCTGCTTATCAACCACCCGCTGGACTGCCCGATCTGTGATCAGGGTGGGGAGTGTGACCTGCAGGATCAGGCGATGGCGTATGGTGTTTCGGGCTCACGCTTCAAGGAAGCCAAGCGCGCCGTGGACGATCTGGATCTGGGGCCGCTGGTCGGAACCGCGATGACCCGCTGCATCAGCTGCACCCGTTGCGTGCGCTTTACGTCCGAGGTCGCCGGGATCACACAGATGGGTCAGACCGGGCGTGGCGAAGATGCCGAGATCACGTCCTATCTGAACGAGACGCTGAATTCGAACTTGCAGGGCAATATCATCGACCTGTGCCCAGTTGGAGCTCTGACCTCGAAGCCGTATGCCTTCACAGCACGCCCGTGGGAACTGACCAAGACCGAGAGCATCGACGTCATGGATGCCCTGGGCTCGAACGTTCGTGTCGATACCAAAGGGCGCGAAGTCATGCGCTTTCTGCCGCGCAACCATGACGGCGTGAACGAAGAATGGATCAGCGACAAGACTCGATTCGTCTGGGATGGCCTGCGTCGTCAGCGTCTGGACAAACCCTACGTGCGCGAAAACGGCAAGCTACGCCCGGCCTCGTGGCCCGAGGCGCTGACCAAAGCTGCCGAAGCGCTGAAAGGGGCGGAAAAACCTGCAGGTATCGTTGGTGATCTCGCTCCGGTCGAGGCCGCGTTCGCGCTGAAGCAATTGATCGAAGGGCAGGGCGGTGTTGTTGAATGCCGAACCGATGGGGCCAAGCTGCCTGCGGGAAATCGCGGTGCCTATGCCGGGACGGCCGCGATCGAGGATATTGACACAGCCGAGCGAATTCTGCTGATCGGAACGAACCCGCGTGACGAAGCTCCGGTTCTGAACGCGCGTATCCGCAAGGCTTGGGTACATGGGACCGAGGTGGCCTTGGTTGGGCCTGCGGTCGATCTGACCTACGCGTACCACCATATAGGCGACGACCGCGCGGCGTTGCAAAAGGTCGTCGAGATGGGCGGCGATGATGAGATCAAGGACAAAGCCTCGCTGGTCATCGTCGGGCAGGGTGCGCTGCTTGAGGCTGACGGCGCAGCTGTGCTGGCCGCCGCGCAAACGATTGCAGCCAATACCGAAAGTGGATTGCTGATCCTGCACAGCGCTGCGTCTCGCGTGGGGGCGATGGATGTGGATGCCACCAACGAAGGCGGCATGGATGCGGTTAGTGCGGCTGACGTGATCTACAACCTCGGCGCGGATGAAGTTGAAATCGGCGAAGGTGCCTTTGTGATCTATCAGGGCAGCCATGGTGATCGTGGCGCGCACCGTGCCGATGTGATCCTTCCTGGTGCCGCGTATACCGAGGAAAACGGCCTGTTCGTGAACACTGAAGGCCGCCCGCAGCTGGCGATGCGTGCCGGGTTCGCCCCGGGTGAGGCGAAAGAGAATTGGGCCATTTTGCGGGCTTTGTCGGCAGAACTGGGCGCTACGTTGCCTTTCGACTCGCTGGCGCAACTGCGCACAGCGTTGATCGAAGCCGTGCCGCATCTGGCCCAAATCGACCACGTGATCGAGAATGAGGTCCAGCCGTTGGATGCTGGCCCTCTGGGTCAGGCAACGTTCCGCAATGTGATCAGGGATTTTTATCTGACCAACCCGATTGCACGGGCGTCGCAGTTGATGGCCGAGCTTTCTGCTCAGGCGCAGTCTCGGAATACCGGGAAGATTGCGGCAGAATGAACCAGACCCGTTTCATATCGCTTTCAGAAGCCAACATCGCTTGCGGTGCGGGCACCAGGGAACTGCGCATGAAACGCAATGAAAAAGGTAGCGCGATGGCTGCGGATGCTGTTTACACCTATGCGCCGACCCAACCGCAAGATGCGCAGGCACTTGGCCTGATCATCACCCGCGAAAAATTGAATACCCACGGTGTGAGGACCAATGGCTGATTTCTTTAACACCCCAGGCGGAATAGCCATCATCATTCTGGCGCAAGTGCTTGCAGTTGTTGCCTTCGTGATGATTTCGCTGTTGTTCCTTGTTTACGGCGACCGCAAGATCTGGGCCGCCGTCCAAATGCGCCGCGGCCCCAACGTGGTTGGCGTCTATGGACTGCTGCAATCGGTGGCTGACGCCCTGAAGTACGTGGTAAAAGAGGTGGTCATACCCGCCGGGGCCGACCGCACTGTGTTCATCCTCGCACCGCTGACCTCATTCGTATTGGCGATGATCGCCTGGGCCGTGATCCCGTTCAATGATGGCTGGGTGCTGTCGGATATCAATGTCGCAATCCTGTATGTCTTTGCCGTGTCCTCACTGGAAGTTTATGGCGTGATTATGGGCGGTTGGGCGTCGAACTCAAAGTACCCGTTCCTTGGATCATTGCGCTCTGCGGCTCAGATGATTTCCTATGAAGTTTCCATTGGCCTGATTATCATCGGTGTTATCATCTCAACCGGTTCCATGAACTTCGGCCACATTGTCGAAGCGCAGGACGGCCGGTTCGGTTTCTTCAGCTGGTACTGGTTACCGCATTTCCCGATGGTCTTCCTGTTCTTCATCTCGGCGCTAGCGGAAACCAACCGGCCTCCGTTCGACCTGCCCGAGGCGGAATCGGAATTGGTCGCCGGTTATCAGGTCGAATACTCGGCCACGCCCTTCCTGCTGTTCATGGCCGGTGAGTATATTGCAATCTTCCTGATGTGCGCCCTGACCACGCTACTGTTCTTCGGCGGCTGGCTGTCACCGATCCCGGGCCTGCCCGACGGAGTGCTGTGGATGGTCGCCAAGATGGCGTTCTTCTTCTTCCTCTTCGCGATGGTCAAGGCTATCACGCCCCGCTACCGCTATGACCAGCTGATGCGGTTGGGCTGGAAAGTCTTCCTGCCCTTCTCGCTGGCCTGGGTGGTCTTTGTGGCCTTCGCGGCGAGGTTCGACTGGTTCTGGGGCGCGTTTGCCCGTTGGAGCGTAGGGGGATGAGGATAAGTCTTCTAAATCTGTTGGTGGCTTGCACGGTGGCTGCTGGAAGCAGTCCTGTCTCGGCTGATAAAGCGGAGCCATTGGAGCAGCGGAACATGCTTGATTTGGCACGCGGGTTCTGCGGATCCGAAATTGACGCTGTATCTGCTATCGACGATAAGGTTCTAGGCATTCTCGCAAATAACACAGGTGGGTTGGACCCGAGGGTTGATGTGGACCAGCATTCTGCCTTCGATAAGTTTGCCATAGGTGCCCTTGTTAACGCGATCCAGGTTGGCGACATGGCGGTTTATCGGAGCCACCTAGCCAATGGTGATCCGATTTCAGAGGGGATGCGCAACAAATCTATCGCTTTGTTGGATCTGGTTGATTGCCTTTGGATCACACAGGAAGACCGTGCTCACTTGGAAGAGTTCGTCAATTGGGGAATCGAAAACGGTGATTTTCCGAGCGATATGAAGGTGGATCAGTTGTTGAGCGCGACAAATATGTCGGAATGCGCGCGTATGAGAGAGTTTGACCGTCGCACATTAGCGCTCGATCCTGATACGCCAGATATCGTGGATCAGATGTCGGCGATTGCAGAAGACACAATTGGACGCTGCGAGAAGGATTCCTAAGCCATGACCCAAATCGATTACACTCGTGCCGCCAAATACTTCCTTCTGCAAGACTTCTGGGTCGGCATGAAACTGGGGTTGAAGTACTTCTTCGCCCCAAAGGCCACCATCAATTACCCGCACGAAAAAGGCCCTCTCTCCCCACGCTTTCGTGGTGAGCATGCCCTGAGACGTTACCCGAACGGCGAGGAACGCTGCATCGCCTGCAAGCTGTGTGAAGCGATTTGCCCGGCACAAGCCATCACCATCGACGCCGAACCGCGCGAAGACGGCAGCCGCCGCACCACGCGCTATGACATCGACATGACCAAGTGCATCTATTGCGGTTTCTGCCAAGAGGCCTGTCCGGTCGATGCCATTGTCGAAGGTCCGAACTTTGAATTCGCGACAGAAACCCGCGAAGAGCTGTTCTACGACAAGGAAAAACTGCTCGATAACGGCGAACGCTGGGAAGCCGAGATTGCCCGCAATCTGGAAATGGACGCGCCGTACAGATGAGTGACACGCCCCAAAATCCGTTCGACCTGATGATGAAGCAGGCGCAGGACATGGCCAAGGCGATGAACCCGGCGATGGAGAATTTCTCGCCCAAGGGGTTCGAGGCGCTGTGGCCGACCATGCCCAAAGAGGTCATGGAAATGATGTTCGGCAACACCGTCAACAAGGACGGACTGGATGCCAAGACCCGCCTGCTGCTGACGCTGGCCGGACTGACTTGTCAGGGCGCGCAGGCGGATGCGGCGGTGCGTCAGACCGTGCGCCATGCGCTGGAGGCCGGTGCCAAGAAACAAGAGATCGTGGAAACGATCGGTCAGATGTCGGTCTTTGCCGGCATCCCGGCCATGACCCGCGCGCTGGAATTGGCGCAAGAGGTCCTGGGCGACAACGAGGATGAGGATCAATGACCGTCTTTGCCTTCTACCTGTTTGCCATCAGCGCCATCACCGGCGGGCTGTTTACGGTGATCAGCCGTCAGCCGGTGCATTCGGTGCTGTGGCTGATCCTGTCCTTCCTGTCTTCGGCGGGGCTGTTTGTGTTGCTGGGTGCCGAGTTCGTAGCGATGCTGCTGATCATCGTCTATGTCGGCGCGGTCGCGGTGCTGTTCCTGTTCGTGGTGATGATGCTGGACGTGGACTTTGCCGAGCTCAAGGCTGAGATGGCGCGTTACATGCCGCTGGCCCTGCTGATCGGTCTGGTCATCCTGATGCAGTTCGTCATGGCCTTTGGGGCATGGGACAGCGCGCAGGGTGCAGCGGCCAATCTGGCACAGCCGATCCCGGTGGACCGGCACAACACCGAGGCCTTAGGTGTTATCCTTTATGATCAATACTTCCTTCTGTTCCAACTGGCGGGCCTGATCCTGCTGGTGGCCATGATCGGCGCCATCGTTCTGACTCTGCGCCACCGTCAGGACATCAAGCGTCAGGACATCGTCGGCCAGATGATGCGCGACCCGGCCAAGGCGATGGAGTTGAAGGACGTGAAACCGGGGCAGGGGCTTTAAGACGATGATCGGACTTGAACACTATCTCACGGTCGCGGCGACGCTGTTCGTCATCGGCATCTTCGGTCTCTTCCTGAACCGCAAGAACGTCATCATCCTGTTGATGAGCATCGAACTGATGCTGCTGGCGGTGAATATCAACCTTGTGGCGTTTTCCAGCTTCCTCGGCGATCTGGTCGGGCAAGTGTTTACGCTGTTCGTGCTGACCGTGGCGGCGGCCGAGGCGGCGATCGGGCTGGCCATTCTGGTCTGCTTCTTCCGCAACCGTGGCACCATCGCGGTTGAAGACGTCAATATGATGAAGGGGTAAGAGATTATGGAAACCACCATCCTCTTTGCCCCGCTGGTGGGCGCGCTGATCTGCGGGTTCGGCTGGAAGTTCATTGGCGAGAAAGCCGCCATGTGGACGGCGACGGGCCTGCTGTTTCTGGCCTGTCTGCTGTCCTGGATCGTGTTCTTCTCGTTCGACGGTGTGACCCAGCAGATCGAGATCATGCGTTGGATCGAAAGCGGATCGCTGTCAACAAGCTGGGCCGTCCGACTGGATCGTCTGACCGCGATCATGCTGATCGTGGTGACGACTGTTTCAGCGCTCGTGCACCTCTATTCCTTCGGCTACATGGATCACGACCCGCAATGGCGCGAGGGCGAAAGCTATAAGCCGCGCTTCTTTGCCTATCTGTCGTTCTTCACCTTTGCCATGCTGATGCTGGTGACAGCGGACAATCTGGTTCAGATGTTCTTTGGCTGGGAAGGTGTGGGTGTAGCCTCGTACCTGCTGATCGGGTTCTATTATCGCAAGCCCACGGCCAATGCGGCAGCGATGAAAGCGTTCATCGTAAACCGGGTTGGCGACTTTGGCTTTGCTCTGGGCATCTTCGCGTTGTTCTTCCTGACGGACAGCATCAATTTCTCGGATATTTTCGCCTCGGCCCCTGCGCTGGCCGAAGAGAAGCTGCACTTCCTGTGGGGTGAGTGGACCGCAATCGAGGTGATCTGCGTTCTGCTGTTCATCGGTGCGATGGGCAAATCGGCACAGTTGTTCCTGCACACCTGGTTGCCGGATGCGATGGAAGGTCCGACGCCTGTATCAGCCCTGATCCACGCCGCGACCATGGTGACTGCGGGTGTCTTCCTGATCTGCCGGATGTCGCCATTGATGGAATTTGCGCCGGGTGCTACCGGGTTCATTACTTTCCTTGGGGCCTCGACCGCGTTTTTTGCCGCAACCGTTGGCCTGGTTCAGACCGACATCAAGCGCGTCATTGCCTATTCGACTTGCTCTCAATTGGGCTACATGTTCGTGGCCGCGGGTGTTGGTATGTATTCGGCGGCGATGTTCCACTTGCTGACCCACGCCTTCTTCAAGGCGCTGTTGTTCCTTGGCGCAGGTTCGGTGATCCACGCGATGCATCATGAGCAGGAGATGACCGAATATGGCGGCCTGCGGAAGAAGATCCCCTATACATTCTGGGCGATGATGATCGGCACCCTTGCGATTACAGGCGTCGGCATCCCACTGACCCAAATTGGGTTCGCCGGGTTCCTGTCCAAGGATGCCATCATCGAAAGCGCTTTTGCCGGCGGCACCGGATATGCCTTCTGGATGCTGGTGATCGCGGCGGCGTTCACGTCATTCTACAGCTGGCGTCTGATTTTCCTGACCTTTTACGGCGAAGAACGTGGCGACAAGCATACGCATGAGCACGCGCATGAAAGTCCGATGACCATGCTGGTGCCGCTGGGTGTTCTGTCCTTGGGCGCGGTGTTTGCCGGGATGATCTGGTATGGCAACTTCTTTGGTCACACAGACAAGGTCGGCAAGTTCTACGGAATACCGGTGGCTGAGGCGTCCGAGCATGCAGAGGCCAGTGATCACGGTACAGCCGATACGACCCATGGAGACGATACGCATGCGGATGAGGCGCACGCGGATGAAAGCCATGGTGATGACGCCGGACACGAAGAAAAAGCGACTCACGGCGACGACCACCATTACGTCTTCGCGGGTGAACCGGGCGAGGGCGCGATTTACATCGCGCCGGACAATCATGTTCTGGACGATGCGCATGCTGCCCCCAAGTGGGTCAAGGTTTCGCCCTTTGTCGCCATGGCTTTGGGCTTTATCGTGGCCTACTGGTTCTACATCGTGAACACGTCGCTGCCGGCGCGTTTGGCGCAGAACCAGCGTCCTCTTTACCTGTTCCTGCTGAACAAGTGGTACTTTGACGAGATCTATGACGCGGTCTTCGTCAAGCCCACCATCGCCCTTGGCCGATTCCTGTGGAAACGGGGTGACGGCAACACCATTGACGGTTTCCTCAACGGGGTGGCCATGGGTGTTGTACCCTTCTTTACCCGCCTCGCTGGCAAGGCGCAGACGGGCTACATCTTTACTTACGCCTTCTGGATGGTTCTGGGTATCGCTGCCCTTGTCACCTGGATTTCGATCGGCGGAGGCGCACACTAATGGATAATATCCTCTCCATCGTCACCTTCATCCCCGCCGTGGCAGCAGGCATTCTGGCCCTGTTCCTTCATGGCGAGGACGTGGCGGCACAGCGAAATGCCAAATGGGTTGCACTTGTGGCTACCACGGTGACGTTCCTGGTCTCGATCGGCATCTATACGGGTTTTGATCCGTCCAACACCGGCTTCCAGATGGTGGAAGAAGGCGAATGGCTGCTGGGTCTGAAATACAAGATGGGTGTGGACGGTATCAGCGTTCTGTTTGTCTTGTTGACCACCTTCATCATGCCCCTGACCATTCTGGCCAGCTGGCACGTCACGGACCGCGTCAAAGAATACATGATCGCCTTCCTGCTGCTGGAAACGCTGATGCTGGGCGTGTTCATGGCGCTGGATCTGGTGCTTTTCTACCTGTTCTTCGAGGCAGGTCTGATCCCGATGTTCCTGATCATCGGCATCTGGGGCGGCAAAGAACGCATCTACGCCAGCTTCAAGTTCTTCCTCTATACCTTCCTTGGATCAGTGCTGATGCTGGTGGCGATGGTCGCGATGTATGCGGACGCGGGCACTACCGATATCGAAGCGTTGATGAGCCATCATTTCTCGTCCGAAGGGTTCAGCGTGCTTGGCATCTATGTTGTCGGCGGCATGCAGACGCTGATGTTCCTGGCGTTCTTTGCATCGTTTGCAGTGAAGATGCCGATGTGGCCGGTACACACCTGGCTGCCGGACGCCCACGTTCAGGCACCGACCGCTGGATCGGTCGTTCTGGCGGCGATCCTGTTGAAGATGGGCGGCTACGGCTTCTTGCGGTTCAGCTTGCCGATGTTCCCGGTGGGCTCGGCAGTGATGACTGATCTGGTGTTGTGGATGTCGGCGATTGCTGTCGTCTACACCTCGCTGGTGGCGCTGGTGCAAGAAGATATGAAAAAGCTGATCGCGTATTCTTCGGTCGCGCATATGGGCTTTGTGACCATGGGCATCTTTGCTGCGAACCAGCAGGGCATTGACGGCGCGATCTTCCAGATGCTTAGCCACGGGTTCATCTCGGCTGCGCTCTTCCTGTGTGTTGGCGTGATCTATGACCGGATGCATACTCGCGACATCGAGGCTTACGGTGGGTTGGTCATTCGCATGCCAGCCTATGCATTGGTCTTCATGTTGTTCACCATGGCCAATGTAGGTCTGCCGGGCACCAGTGGATTCATCGGAGAATTCCTGACACTGATGGGAACCTTCCAGGTCAACACATGGGTGACAGCTGTTGCGGCTTCTGGTGTGATCTTCTCGGCAGCTTATGCGCTGTGGCTGTACCGTCGCGTCGTGTTTGGTGATCTAATCAAGGAAAGCCTCAAGGCGATGACGGATATGAGCTCGCGCGAGCGGCTGATCTTTGCGCCGCTGATCGTGATGACCATCTTGCTGGGCGTCTACCCGTCGCTTGTGACCGATGTAATCGGCAACTCGACCGCCGCGCTGATTTCGAACTATGACATGGCTCTGGCCGCGGCTGAGGCCGCGACCCAGTCAGCCGCATCGCATTAAGGGGGCTTTGGAGACATGATCCAGGCTGATCTGACGATAATCCTGCCAGAGATTGTTCTGGCCGTATATGCGATGGCGGCGCTGTTGGCGGCTGTCTACACGACGAAAGACGGGCTGGCACCTTTGCTGGTCTGGACAACCGCTGGGTTGATGGCGTTGCTGGCGATTTGGATCGCGACCAACGGCGATGGTACCAATGTCGCGTTCAATGGCATGTTTGTCGATGACGGGTTCGCAAGGTTCTCAAAAGTGGCGATCCTGCTATCAGCAGCTGCCATTCTGGTGATGAGTCAGGAATATATGGCGCGTCGGGATCTGCTGCGGTTCGAATTCCCTCTGTTGGTTGCGCTGGCCGCTGTCGGCATGATGATGATGGTCAGTGCTGGCGATCTGATGTCGCTGTACATGGGGCTGGAGCTGCAGTCACTGTCGCTGTACGTCGTGGCCGCGCTGCGCCGGGACAGTGCCAAATCGACCGAGGCCGGTTTGAAGTACTTCGTGCTTGGTGCGCTGAGTTCGGGTTTGCTGCTGTACGGTGCCTCGCTGGTTTATGGGTTTACAGGCACCACGCTGTTCTCGGGTATCATCCAAACGGTTCAGGATGGTGAGATTTCGGTTGGCCTGCTGTTTGGTCTGGTGTTCCTGATCTCAGGACTGGCGTTCAAAGTGTCCGCCGTGCCATTCCACATGTGGACGCCGGATGTGTACGAAGGCTCGCCCACGCCAATCACCGCATTCTTTGCCACAGCGCCGAAAGTGGCTGCCATGGCTCTGTTCGCACGCGTGATGCACGACGCTTTTGGAGGCGTGATCAAGGACTGGCAACAGGTGATTGTCTTGCTTTCTGTTCTGTCGATGCTGCTGGGTGCGGTTGCAGCGATTGGCCAGCGTGACATCAAGCGGCTGATGGCGTTCTCGTCGATTGCCCATATGGGCTATGCGCTGATCGGACTGGCTGCGGGGACCGAGTTGGGCATCAAGGCTATGCTGATGTATCTGGCCATCTATGTGACGATGAATATCGGCACATTCGCTTTCATTCTGATGATGGAGCGGGACGGCAAACCGGTCACGGACATCGACGCCCTGCGCCAATATTCCAAACGCGAACCGGGCAAGGCGCTGGCGGTGCTGATCCTGATGTTCAGCCTGGCGGGCGTCCCACCAATGCTGGGCTTTTTCGCCAAATTCGGTGTCTGGCAGGCTGGCGTAAGCGCGGGCCTGACCGGGCTGGTGATCGCCTCAGCCATCGCCTCGGTCATCGGCGCGTTTTATTATCTGCGGATCGTGTTCTACATGTATTTCGGAGCTGAAAACGACGACCCGATCGAAACGCATTCTGCGCCGGTTCTGTGGGTTGCTCTAATGGGCTCTGCCGCTTTGATGCTGGTGGGTGTGTTCTATCAGTTCGGTATTGAAGGCGCGGCGGCAGCTGCGGCGGCCACTCTTGTCAATTGATCATCGTAACAAATCAAACTTGGGGGCTCGGTCAGCGGATCGGGCCTTTTTGACATGACAGACTGGCCACAGGGATACGGCCTGCACGTGCTGCAAGAGGTCGACAGCACATTGAACGAGGCCACCCGCATGGCCCCGACCACGACCGGTCCGGTTTGGATCATGGCGCATCACCAGACGGCGGCGCGTGGGCGGCGGGGTCGGGCGTGGGCCAATCCCAAGGGGAATCTGGCCGCGACCCTTTTGATGCGGCCACAGGGAAATCCGGAACAGGCCGCATTGCGCAGCTTTGTGGCTGCGCTGGCGCTGTTTGACGCCTGCGTTGCAGTGACCGGACGGGCGACGGGCTTGTCGCTCAAATGGCCCAACGATGTATTGCTGAACGGCGGCAAACTGGCGGGTATCCTGTTGGAAAGTACAGGGCAGGGGCGCGGCGTCTCGCACTTGTCCATAGGCATCGGCGTGAACCTGTCAGAGGCACCCGGAGCAGATCAAGTAGAACCCGGCGCCGTCCGACCGGTTTCCCTATTGTCCGAAGCTGGAGGCAACGTAACGCCCGAGGATTTCCTGACAGAACTTGCTGTCGCCTATGCCGGATACGAGAGTCAATTCGTGACTTACGGGTTTGAACCGATCCGGACCGCGTGGTTGGCCCGGGCTGCCAAGTTGGGTGAGGTCATCACCGCCCGTACCGCAGCGTCGGAAACGGTTGGAACCTTTGAAACGGTGGACGCAGGGGGCAACCTTGTCCTAAACACCGCCAAAGGCCGCGTCAGTATTCCGGCGGCGGATGTGTTTTTCTGAAGGAGGCTCAGATGCTTCTGGCAATTGATTGCGGCAACACGAACACTGTGTTCTCAATCTGGGACGGTGAAAGGTTTCTGTGCACCCTGCGCACATCGACCCACCACGCGCGCACGGCCGATGCTTACTTCACGTGGTATTCGACGCTGGTGAAACATTATGGGATCGAGGCTGAAATCACTGATGTGATCATCGCCTCGACCGTGCCGCGCGTTGTGTTCAACCTGCGGGTCTTTGCTGATCGGTTCTTTGGGTGTCGGCCGCTTGTCGTGGGCAAACCCGATTGCCTGTTGCCGATGAATCCGCGTGTTGACGAGGGGACAGTGCCCGGCCCGGATCGTCTGGCCAACGCGGTGGCTGCGTTTGACCGGCATGGCGGCAACGTGGTTGTTGTAGATTTTGGCACGGCGACGAACTTTGATGTGGTTGCGGCGGATGGGGCCTATGTCGGCGGGATCATTGCGCCGGGCGTAAACCTCAGCCTCGAGGCGTTGCACCAGGGCGCGGCTGCCCTGCCGCATATCGATATCACCCGCCCTGAAAATGTGATTGGCACGAATACGGTTGGCTGTATCCAATCCGGCGTGTATTGGGGCTATTCCGGATTGATCGAGGGGCTGATTTCCCGGATCAAGGCGGAATATGGAATGCCGATGAAAGTCGTTGGAACCGGTGGGCTCGCGCCGCTGTTCGATCAGGCGGACGTGGGGTTTGACGCAATCGAAGATGATCTGACGATGCACGGACTTACCGTGATACATCGCTATAACAAGGACAATGGCTCGACATGAGCAGCGAAAGATTGATCTACCTGCCGCTGGGCGGTGCCGGCGAAATTGGCATGAACGCCTATGTCTACGGCTATGGCAAACCCGGTCAGGAACGGCTGATCCTTGTGGATCTGGGCGTGACATTTCCGGACATGGACACCACCCCGGGCGTTGACCTGATCCATGCCGACATTTCTTGGCTGCGCGAACGTGCCGACCGGCTAGAAGCCGTGTTCGTCACCCACGCACACGAGGACCACGTGGGCGCTGTAGCGCATTGCTATGAGGCGCTGGGTGCGCCTGTCTACGCACGCGCCTTCACTGCCAACATCGCGCGCCGCAAGATGGAAGAGCACGGACACCCCGAGGATGCCGTGCATACTGCATCGGCCTGGCCCGAACAGATTTCCGTTGGTCCGTTCAAGGTGGGTTTCCTGCCGGTCTCGCATTCGATCCCCGAAAGCGCTGCCCTGGTGATCGACACGCCAGAGGGGCGGATCGTACATACCGGCGACTTCAAGCTGGATGAAAATCCGATCGTGGGTGAACCTTTTGACCCTAATCTCTGGGCTGAGGTTGCCAAGTCTGGCGTTAAAGCGCTGGTGTGTGACAGTACGAACGTGTTTTCCCCCCATGCGGGTCGTTCGGAATCCGAGGTCGGCCCCGAGATCACCAGGCTGGTTGAGGAAGCCAGCGGCATGGTTGTTGCCACCACATTTGCGTCGAATGTCGCACGTGTGAAAACACTGGCCGAGGCGGGTGAACGGGCGGGGCGCTCGGTCGTTCTGCTGGGTCGCGCGATGCGCCGGATGATTGAAGCCGCGACCGAAACGGGCATTCTGACCAGCTTTCCACGCGTCGTCAGCGCCGAAGAGGCTGTGGACATGCCACGCCAGAACCTGATGCTGATCGTCACCGGCAGCCAGGGTGAACGCCGCGCGGCCAGCGCGCAACTTGCGCGGGGCAAATACCGCGGTTTGGAACTGAAAGAGGGCGACCTGTTTCTCTTCTCCTCCAAAACCATCCCCGGCAACGAGCGCGGCGTGATTTTCATCATGAACCAGCTCAGTGAAAAGGGCGTAGATGTGGTCGATGACAGTGCGGGCCTGTATCACGTGTCCGGCCACGCCAACCGTCCGGATCTTGAGAAAGTACATGGGCTGATCGATCCGCAGATGATCATTCCGATGCACGGTGAACATCGCCACCTGCGCGAGCATGCCAAACTGGCCGAAGCTGGTGGGCGTACCGGTATTCTGGCCGTAAACGGCACCATGCTGGATCTGACAGGGAATGCGCCGCGGGTTGTCGACTATGTCGAAACCGGACGGACCTATCTGGACGGCACGGTCAAAGTTGGCGCCCTGGATGGGGTGGTGCGTGACCGGATTCGCATGGCGCTGAACGGGCACGTCACTGTCACGGTCATTCTGGACGAAGAGGACGAACCACTGGGCGAGCCGTGGTGCGATACGATGGGTCTGTCCGAGATTGGATCGTCCCGGGCTGCATTGGTTGAAGTTCTGGAAGAAGACCTGAATCAGTTTCTGATGCGGGCCGATGCCAAAACCCTGCGCGACGATGACAAACTGGAAGAGGCAATACGCCGGATCGTTCGCCAAACAGCAAAGACCGAGATTGGTAAAAAGCCCGAAGTCACCACGGTAATCAGCCGCATGAAATAACGTGTCTGAGGGCCACCGGCCCTCAGTCTGCTTCTGGCATGGGATAACCGCGAAGCTTGAGGAAAAGGCTTTCCTCCTGACTGTTCAGAAAGAACGGAACAGTTTCAGGGGGCGTTGGGTCTGTCACCCGAGCAGCGATTTCGGCCAGCACGACTTCTGTAATGAACGGCAGGTCGAATTCGCGCGCCCGGTCCAGCGGCACCCATTGCAGATGTGACAGCTCGTCCGAGGCGTGGCTGAAATCATCCAGATCGCCCTGGATTGCAGTGGCGTCTACCAGGAAAAAGCGTGCATCGAACCGGCGGGGTCGCCCAGGGGGGGTGACGGCACGAAAGACGAACTGAAGTGCTTGTGCCGATGGGCGGTATCCCATCTGCGCAAATGTCGCCCAATCTTCGGTCAGCGGACCGGTCCAATCGCCCGGTTGGCCCAAAATCAGTCCGGTTTCTTCCCAAAGCTCTCGGATCGCAGCCGCCGCCAAGGCATTCTGCAGCCCGGCTTGTGACCGTTCCGCAAGGCGATCACAGCACACGGCAGGCAGATCAGTTGACAGTGAAACATCCGCATCAGATGTATCGACAGCGCCGCCTGGGAAGACAAACTTGTTGGGCATGAACGCGGCTTTTGCGCCGCGTTGCCCCATCAGGATGGATGGATTGGTCAGACGATCCCGTAGGACAATGACTGTCGCCGCGTCGCGTATGGCTGTTTTGTCCACCGTCATCCGTTGCTCAACTTGTGGTCCAAGATCACGCGGACTGGCCAAAGCCGTGCATGCGACGAGCCCATTGATAGGCGACAACGGCCCCTTTCAATCGTGGCAGCAGGAATAGTGACAGGGCAGTACAGCCAATTGCCAAAACCAGGAACATCGTCAGGGGCTCAGGGCGCCAGTGGACATAAGACAAGTGAAGCGCCGGTGCCAGCAGGTGACCTACCAGAAGAATGGTCAGATAGGCCGGCCCGTCATCGGCGCGATGGTGAAACAGCTCTTGTCCGCAATTCGAACATTCGTTGTTAACCTTGAGGTAGCTGTGCAGCAGTTTGCCTTCGCCGCAATTTGGGCAACGGCAACGGAACCCTTTGACCAGTGCCGGCTTTGTCGGGCGGTCTTCTACATCGTGGGTTTCGATCGTCTGATCTGTCATGTTGATACTCGCGCGTTCCAATGATGAGGATATAACGCTTGTTTGTGGCTTCGGGAAAGGGGGTGCGTCGCTTTGCATCGCCAAGTCGTTTCCAAAAAAGTTTCACTTCCTGCGACGGAATGGGATGCCTGTCCCGTTTGAACCTATGTAAGCAGCGGCAATGGCGCCGCGAAAACAAGGGAAAAACGTTATGAAAAGCGCCAAATTCATTCCGGCAATCATTGTGTCCGCAGTGGCAATCACCGGCACATCTGTTTTCGCCGCAGGCGGTAAAGATCGCGAACCTGTGACCTTTCAACAGCTCGATGCGAACGGTGACGGGCAAGTGACCAAGGAAGAAATGCAGGCTCATCGGAATCAGCGTTTCACCATTGCCGACACCGATGGCGACGGCCAACTGAGCGTCGAAGAGATGCAGGCAGCAGGTCAAAAGAAGGCCAACGACCGTGTTACGAAGATGTTTGAACGCAACGATGCCAACAAGGACGGTTTTCTGAGCGAGGACGAGTTGCCCAAGCCGCGCCGTGCTGACAAGATGTTTGATCGGATCGACGCGAACGAGGACGGCGCTATCTCGGAAGAGGAATTTGCCGATGCAAAAGACAGAATGGGAAAGCGCCACAAGAAACATGGGAAAGCGGACTCTGACGACAGCTGATGCAGGATGGAGGACCTGACCTCTGCTCCGCAATACGTTCGCGGCGTGGATTACGCCGCGGACGAATTGGGCGACGATGTGTTGCTCAGGCAGTTTGCCGATGGCGATGCCGCGGCGGCGCGCGTTCTCACCGATCGGCTTGCGCCGCGCAGCCTATCAGTGGCCCTTCGGTTTCTGGGCAACCGCGCCGAGGCTGAAGATGTGACACAAGATGCGATGATGCGCCTGTGGCAGATGGCACCCGATTGGGTACCCGGTCAGGCCAAAGTATCGACATGGCTTTATCGCGTGACGCTAAATCTGTGTGTTGATCTGCGCCGTAAAAAAACGCCGGACCGGCTGGCGGATGTGCCAGAGCCAGCAGATGAAATGGCCAGTGCAGCCGACCGTCTACAGGACGCAGCCCGAAACGACGCGCTGCAAATTGCACTGTCACAACTGCCCGAACGTCAGCGACAAGCTGTTGTTTTGCGGCATATTGAAGAATTGCCCAACCCCGAAATCGCTGGGATCATGGGCATTTCGGTGGAAGCGGTGGAAAGCCTTACGGCACGAGGAAAACGGTCGTTAGCGGCGATTCTGGCCGGGCGACGTGATGAATTGGGGTACGACGATGACTGACGACAAAGACAATCTGGATCTGTTGTTCGCCCAAGCCCGGCAGGATCGGCAAGAGTTGCCGGATGATCTGGCCGTGCGCATTCTCACCGACGCGGAATCTGTTCGGCTGGGTCGCCTGAAGCCAGATGAGCCAAAGACAAACTCTCTGTGGGCGCGTCTGCTGGCCGGGTTTGGCGGCTGGCAGGGAATGGGCGGTTTGGTTGCAGCCAGTATGGCGGGCGTTTGGATCGGCTTTTCAGCACCGGCGTTTCTGCCTGATCCCGCCAATTACATCTACGCGCAGGATGTTAGTTTCGTGGTCGCTGACCTAAGTCTGGATACGAGTTTTCTGGAGGACGCCGAATGAGCGATAGCCCCAAACCCAAAAACCGCTGGATGTCGGTTCTACTGGTCATCTCGCTGGCCTTGAACCTGCTGATCGTCGGCGTTGCCCTGGGAACCGCACTGCGGGTCAAAGGTGGGGATCATGCAAAATCTCCGCCAGGTTTTGGTTCGGCGCTGTATCGTGCGCTGCCAAAAGAAGAACGCAAAGCGATGCGCGGTGAGCTTTTCGACCGTCACAAAAAGGGTGCACACAACCGATCCCAGGATTTTGCCCAACTCAGCACTGCTTTGCGGGCAAACCCCTTTGACGCTGCGGCGGTTCAAGTCCTGCTGGACCAACAAGCGCAGTCCATGGCGGACCTGCAGAACGCGCTGCAGCAAGAGTGGTTGGCCCGGGTTGAAGCCATGAGTGATGAAGAGCGTCTGGTCTATGCCGACCGGCTGGAAGAGGTCGTTAAACGAGGCCCGCGTGGCCACAAGAAAAAGGACTGAGGGTCTCAGGCAGCGCTCTGCCTGATCCTTACTTGATTGCGACCTGCCTTCTTGGCTGCATAAAGTGCAGTATCGGCGGATTTCAGCAACCGCTCCACCGGGTCACCAAGGGGCAGGGGCGGGTTCGGTGCAGTCAGGCCGATGCTGATGGTGACAGGCACGGCGGCCGAGGTATCGGGAAGCGAAAACGGTGCCTTGCTGATACAGTCACGCAGTGTCTTTGCTAGATCCATCGCCCCCGCCTGAGAGCTGTCGGGCAGGCCGATAATAAACTCCTCCCCTCCGATGCGCGCGACAAAACCGGCCGCGCCAACCGTGCACTTCATGCGTTTTGCGGCCTCGGTCAAAACCTGGTCGCCACTGACATGCCCAAAACGGTCGTTGATGGTTTTGAAATGATCCAGGTCTGCCAGCATGACAACAAAACCGTGACCAGATCGCGATGGCTGTCGCGCCATCTGATCCATGGCTTTCATTGCATAGCGACGGTTGTGCAACCCGGTCAGCGGATCGACCCACGACTCGGCCAGCCCACGCCTTAATGAGGCGCGTATTTGGTCCATTCGGGCCTTTCGCGCGATCTGGTTGTCCAGATGCAGTTGAACCTCTTCGACGTAGAACCCCCCCATGCAAACGGCGTCAGCGCCACGATCCAGCGCCTCGCTCGCCATTGTCGCGTTTTCATCGGCCAAGACGGCGATCAATACGGTATGCCGAGTTGCCCCCCGTGACTTCAGATCCGCCAACGCATTCAGCCCCGTGGCGGTCGTTCCTATTTCGACCAGAATCGCATCCGGTACCGGACCCGACAACAAGGCGCGCATGTTCGAAGCTGCATGTGTGCTTAGGCTGTGATGTGATCTCTCGGACAATGCGGTTTTCCACAATGTCCCGATCCGGCTGTTCTGAGTCAGTATGGCCACATGGGCCGATTTCGACGGCGTAATCAGCACGGTCGCGGGTTCTGCAAATCCGACTGGATGTGATCCGTCGCCCAGCTGAAGCTCTTGCGTGTCAGCGCGCGCGCGCAGCAGGCTGCGAATTCGCGCCAGAAGCAGGGTGTCCTTGAACGGGGCCGCCAACACGTCGTCCAACCCATCCGCCAATGCCTGCAACCTTGCCGCCTTGTCGTTCTGCGGTGCGATTGCAACGACCGGTACATCGGCCAGTTCCGGATGGGCCATCACCAGTCTTTTGACGTCCGCAGCCGAGCCATCGGGCAGCGTTTGTGCCACCAGCACCAGATCGGGGCGCGTACGACTTAGCAACCCGGCCAGCCCAAACAGCTTTTCAGCCTGAACCACGTGATACCACGCCGCCGTCAGCTGAACTTTTAGCATAATGCGATTGGTCGAAGTCCCGTCGAGGACAAGAATGGTTCCCTGCACGGACATATCTATCACCGTTGATTGCATGCGTTGCCAAAGTGTTTATGAGTCTGGTTAACAAACCCTTTCCAAGTGCATACCCGAGGCCTCTTTATGCCGATCACCGTCCAATCCGCCGAAACGCTTGCCCTGAACGTCCTTGGCTGGCTGGTCGGGAATGACGAATTGCTACCGATCTTTTTGGGCTCGACGGGCGCATCCACCGAGGACCTGCGGGTTCGCGCATCAGAGCCGGAGTTCCTGAATTCGGTTCTGGAATTCTTGATGCTTGACGATTCGTGGGTGATCGCCTTTTGTGACGCCAATTCCGTGCCCTATGACCTGCCGGGTCAGGCGCGAGCTGTTTTGTCCGGTGGCGACGTTCACTGGACCTGATTCAAATCACTGACAGGAGCATGTAATGCCCATCGATGCGATCTTGTTCGACAAGGACGGAACACTGTTTGACTTTGCGAACACATGGGGTGGTTTCGGGCGCAGCGTGTTGGAAAAGCTGTCAGACGGCGACCAAAAGCGGGCTGCTGAACTGGGCCAGGCCATCGGATTTGATCCGGTTTCGGAAGAATATGCTGACGACAGCATCGTGATTGCGGGGACCGTCGAAGAGATCGCCGAAGCTCTTGCACCCTATTTCCCGGATATGCCCAGCGATGAGCTGATCGACATTCTGAACACGGAATCGGCGACGGCGACACAGGCGCCGGCTGTTCCTCTGGTTCCCTTCCTCGATGCTTTGCGGCAGGCGGGTCTAAAACTGGGTGTAGCCACGAACGACGGAGAGATGCCTGCGCTGCAACATCTCGCCTCAGTCGGGATTCGCGACCACTTCGATTTTGTTGCTGGCTACGACAGCGGCCATGGGTTCAAACCCGGACCCGGGCAATTGATTGCCTTTGCGACCCATGTTGGTGTCGACCCGTCACGCGTGGCGATGGTGGGGGACAGCCTGCATGATCTGCAGGCCGGGCGTGCAGCGGGAATGACCACAATTGGGGTACTAACCGGGCTGGCCCCGGCCGAGGCACTTGCGCCGATGGCGGATGTCGTGCTGCCGGATATCGGTCACATTCCCGCCTGGTTGGCTGAAAACTGATCCAGCTTCGGCTGAATTCGACTGCCCAAGTAATAAAACCGACAAACCTTGTCGCAGATAGAGCGGCCACTGGGCCGACTTCTGGGCTTGCTTGATGAAAGCAAGTTCCGGAGGGTTCCAATGGCTGACACAGAGACTCGCAAACGGCGCGGAGGGGGACGGGCAGGTGCGGCGGCACGCAGGGGCAGCGCGGTGATCGACCAAATGCCGTGGAATCCGCCGATCAACATCGACAAACCCACCGAACCGTTGGATCAAGCTGGCATCGAAGCGATCCACGAGGGGGCCATGCGCATCCTCGAAGAGATCGGGATCGAGTTCTACAACGAAGAAGCGCTTGGTATCCTGAAAGAGGCGGGCTGTACGATCAATGGCGACAACGTTCGTATGGGTCGTGACTTTGTGATGGAAATGGTGGCCAAAGCGCCATCAAAGTTCACGATCACTCCGCGGAATCCTGACAAGACGATTGAGGTTGGTGGCAAAACCCTGCTTTTCGGGAACGTCTCCTCTCCGCCGAACTACTGGGATCTTGAGATCGGGACCAAGGTGGCCGGTAACCGTGAGATGTGCCGGAATCTGCTGAAGCTGACACAGTATTTCAACTGTATCCACTTTGCCGGGGGCTACCCGGTCGAGCCGGTCGATATCCACGCCAGCGTTCGGCATCTGGACGTTCTCTATGACAAGCTGACGCTGACCGACAAGGCAATGCATGCCTATTCGCTGGGCAAAGAACGGGTCGAGGACGTGATGGAAATGGTGCGGATCGCTGGGGGTCACAGCCATGAAGAGTTCGAAGCGACCCCGCGGATGTATACCAACATCAACTCGACCTCACCGTTGAAACACGACCACCCGATGATTGACGGCTGCCTGCGTCTTGCGCGGCGCGGGCAGGCGATTGTCGTAACGCCGTTCACACTTGCTGGTGCGATGGCGCCAGTCACGATGGCGGGCGCGGTTGCGCAATCCCTGGCCGAGGCATTGTGCGCAATTGCGCTGTTCCAATATGTCCGGCCCGGAATTCCCTGTGTTATCGGGACGTTCACGTCCAACGTTGACATGAAATCTGGCGCACCTGCGTTTGGAACGCCCGAATATATGCGCTCAACCCAGATGACCGGCCAAATGGCGCGCTACTATGGCTTGCCCATGCGGTCGTCAGGTGTGTGTGCGGCAAACGTGCCGGATGGGCAATCGGTGTGGGAGACATCGAACTCGCTTTGGGCTGCGGTGCAGTCGGGTAGTAACATGGTGTATCACGCGGCCGGGTGGCTTGAGGGCGGGCTGATTGCTAGCCCCGAAAAATTCATCATGGATTGCGAAATTCTGCAGCAAATCCAGCGATACATGCAGCCCGAGATCACAGCGACAGGCCCGGACGAAATCGCGCTGGATGCAATCAAGGCCGTTGGGAACGATGGCCATTTCTTTGGTATTCAGCACACCCAGGACCGCTACACGACCGCGTTCTATCAGCCGTTCCTAAGCGATTGGAAAAATTACGAAGGCTGGGACGTTGCAGGTGGTATCTGGACGGCCGAGCGCGCCCACCACATGTTCAAGGAAATCGTAACCAGCTTTGAGCCCCCGCCGATAGATGACGGGATTCGTGAAGAGCTGGAGGATTTTGTTGCCCGCCGAAAGGACGAGGGTGGCGCGCCGACGGATTTCTAATGTAACAACAATAACTTCCAGATTGAGACTCTGTCGGATAGTCATCCACGCATCGTGTTTTTTGGGTATTTGTTAAGGATTATCTGAGCAGATTGGGGTGTAACCAATTTGGGGCATCTCATGCATGGTCTGATCAATCGGGCAATACAGTCATTTGTTTGCGCGACCTATGGACAACCCTGCTGGCAGCGGGTGACCGAGGCCGCGGGCCTGGGTTTTTCCGAGTTTGAGGCAATGCTGCTTTATGACGACGCCATGACCGCGCAGGTTTTGGACGCGCTAAGTGCTGACTTGAATCGCCCACGGGCCGAGATACTGGAAGATCTTGGAACCTATTTGGTGTCGCACCCGAATATGGAAGGTTTGCGCCGACTGCTTCGATTCGGCGGTGTGACATATGTCGAGTTTTTGCACTCACTGGATGACCTGTCAGACCGTGCCCGACTAGCGGTTTCGGATCTGCGCCTGCCGATGCTGGAGCTGCAAGAGGTGTCACCAGCAGAGTATCGTCTGCACTGCTATTCTGGCCTGCCGGGCTATTCCAGCGTGATGGTGGGCGTATTGCGGGCCATAGCGGATGACTATGGTGCATTGGCCATGCTGTCGCATGAAGGGGCGCAGGGCGAGGCTGAAGTCATCACAATCGTCCTCGTGGAAAGTGCCTTTGCCGAAGGGCGTCATTTCGATCTTGGGGCGCGCAAGTCATGATGCAAGCCTCTGAACTCTCGGCTCTTTTGGACACGTTGTGCCCCATGTTCGTGATGGTGGACAACAAAGGCAGGATCGTAAACGCGGGACCAACGCTGCAAAAGCTTCGCCCGGACCATCCGATGCGGGGTCGCGGTTTTCTGGACGTTTTTGAACTGGTAAGACCACGAGCAGTGACAACGATTTCCGCGCTGCTGTCTCTGCCCGGTGGCAAGGTGCATCTGAAGTTTCACGACGAACCCCGGACCGCGCTGACGGGGCTGGTCGCTCCTTTGCCAAAGGAGAGCGGGGCAATCATCAACCTGTCCTTCGGGATTTCTATCCTGGACGCTGTTCGTGACTATGCTCTGACCAGCGCGGATTTCTCTGGCACGGATCTGTCGATTGAACTGCTGTATCTGGTTGAGGCGAAAACAGCCGCGATGGAGGCGTCGCGCTCACTGAACCTGCGGCTGCAGGGGGCCATGTTGGCCGCTGAAGAGCAGGCGGTGACAGACATGTTGACCGGGTTGAAAAACCGCCGCGCGATGGACGTGGTCCTTGGCCACCTGATCTCGGGCAATTGCGCCTTTGCGCTTATGCATTTGGACTTGGACTTCTTCAAAAGTGTCAACGACCGCCTTGGCCATGCGGCGGGGGACTTTGTGTTGCAACAGGCTGCGTGCATAATGGAGGAAGAGACCCGAAATGAGGACACGGTCGCTCGGGTCGGTGGTGATGAGTTTGTAATAATTTTTAAAGGTCTGGTCGACGAAAATGTCCTCTCTGACATAGCAGGACGCCTGATCAGTCGGCTATGCCAACCCATGATGTTTCAGGGTGCCCCGTGTAGGATTTCGGCAAGCATCGGAACGGCCTTGTCCACGCAGTTCGGCAATCCGGAAGCGGCAGAGCTGCTGAATGCAGCCGATCAGGCGCTGTACGAGGCAAAGCGGCAGGGACGGTCGCGGCATTGTCTGTTCTCGGAGCTTGCGGCCTATGGGTTGAAATCGGCCAGTTCGCAATAACATCTGATCCCACGCGGTCAGTTATTTAGGCTAATCCTGCGTAAAAGCACGCGTCAGAGTTCTCGCAATATGGCGTTTGATTGGGGGAAGCTCTCCGACAACCGGCATCACGTGCCCATTGAACCGCGCTCGCTCTAGCTCCTGTGGCACGTCCTCCAAAACATGCCCGCCCGTGCAAGCAAAGAAGGGCAGGCACAGAGATTGATCGCCAGCCCCGGTCGCGGCTTCAGCAATGGACGGGGCCTCTTCCACAAACCCGACGCGGATGGATTGGAAGGTCACGCACCCGGCCAATTCCTTAGAAAATTCAATGGCGACAGCTGATGGGTTGCGGCTGCGACCCGATCCGTGTGCAGCCAGAACCAGATCGGTTTTGTCCGCGTCCCACCCCTTGCTCAACAGCGTATCCTGCAACGCGCCCGCAGCCAAAGCGGGGAGTTTAGAGTCAACGCCCAGCGGGTCCAGAATTCGGATATTTCTATCACCCAGACGCTTGGGCAGCGCACGTGTCACGAACCACCCCTTGGCCATGAAAAGGGGATAGATGACAGTGTCGTCGGGCAGTTCATCCAAACGAGCCTCCAGCATTCCAGGCGCAGCAAGTGTAGCTGATTGAACGCTGACGCCATCGCAATACGCATCGACCTCTGCCGCATAGGAAGCTAGCGCCGCTTCAGCAGGGGCCGGGTCCGAGGGTTGGCCGTGGGCGACGATCAGGGCGTGCGGCATTTAGGAGTATCCTGTGGCTTTTCAGTTAGGTGTGTCCGGCTGGTGCAAAGTCAATCCATGGGACGTCACGCTATCCTAATAATGTCAGCCAAAGCCAGACTGTCAGGATCGAGACGCCGGTTCCGACCAGAACGGACGAGGCCGCGACCCGTTTTGCGCGTCCGTACATATTGGCAAAGATGTAAGCATTGAAACCGGGCGCCATCGCTGCTGTCAGCACGCCCGAGCGGAACAGGTCCTGCGGCAGACCAACTGTTGAGCCGAATAACCAGACAAGACTGGGATGCAGCATCAGTGATATCGCGCAAACAAAGGCGATGGCGCGCAGGTCGCCTTCGGGCTTGTATTTCACCAGCACTCCGCCAAGCGCGAACAGCGCCCCGGGCAGGGCGGCGCGGGTCACAAGGCCCAGGGCTTCGTCCACGACCGCAGGTATGCCAATACCAGTCAGGTTCACTGCAAAACCCAGCGCGATGCCAAGGATTAGTGCATTGCGGAACATGGCCGACAAGATGGATTTGACCATGCGGGGACCGCCCTGGCCGCGATTTCGAATAACCTCCATCACCGTGATGCCAACGCCGTAGCAAAAGGGCGAATGGAAGGCGATGATCGCATAGTTGCCGGTCAGGTTTTCGGGGCCATAGGCGCGTTCGGTAATCGGCAGTCCCAATAGGACAGAGTTTGAGAACAGACAGCAAAACCCTATGGCGACGCAATCTTCCCAATCCCGGCCAAAGATAAACCGTGCACCGAACAGACCGGCCGTGAAGCATAATCCAGCTGCTGAGTAGAAGCTGACCAGAAGCCGAGGATCAAAACTGGCACTCAGATCCAGATGCGAGATTGCAAGGAACAGCAGGCATGGGATTGCAAAGCCCTGGGTGAACTTCATCAATCCATCGATGTGAATTTCCTTGAAATACCCCAACCGGGTCGAGGCATAACCTGCTCCGATCACAAGGAAAACCGGTAGAATGACGTCGATCAGACTTTGAAGCATAGCACCGCTTTGCAGGCTGGGCCGACGCAGAATTGCTGCGTCTCAGGTCGGTTGCGTGGGGTCTTAGAGCGCCTGATGGATCACCATTCCGTCATAGGCAGGGGTGATGTTGTCGGCGGTTTCCGCGTCAACCGTGGCATAGTCCAGATCGATATGCATGTTGGTCAGGACCGCGTGCTTGGGGTTCAGTTGTTCGATCCAGCCCAGCGTCCTTTCCAAATGCGCATGGGTCGGGTGAGGTTTCCGACGCAGCGCGTCGATGACCAGGCAATCCAACCCTTCCATCATCGGCCAGGCCTCTTCGTAGATTTCCGCCACATCCGGCAGGTACGCCAAGTTACCCATCCGGAAACCAAGCGAGTCGATCGAGCCGTGGTTGACCTTGAATGGATGGAACGGAATCGGGCCGCCGGGGCCGTCTACCTCGAACGGGCCGTCGATGGACTTCAGGTCAAGGATTGGCGGATAGGGCGAGCCTTCGGGCTGGACAAAGGCGTAACCGAACCGTCCCAGCAAGGCGTTCTGCGTGTCGCCATCTGCCCACACGGGCACTCGCTCGCGCATGTTGAACACGATCATACGCAGGTCATCGATGCCGTGAACATGATCCGCGTGCGAATGGGTGTAGATCACTCCATCCAGCCGCCCGGTCCCGCTGTCGAGCAATTGGCTGCGCATGTCGGGGGAGGTGTCGATCAGCACCGAGGTTGTACCGTCCGGGCCGTCCCGTTCCACCAGCATTGAACAGCGGCGACGGATGTTTTTGGGGTTCTTGGGGTCGCAATCGCCCCAATGCCCGCCCAGCCGGGGGACGCCGCCGGATGATCCGCAGCCAAGGATGGTGCATCGCAATTCGGTCATGCAGCCGCCTTGTAGGTCGCTGCTTTGGTGAACAACCGGTCAAAATTTGCCTGCGTATGGGCAGCAAAATCGGCGTAGTCCATCCCAAACACCTCGGCCCCTTTGCGCGCAGTGTGGGCGGTATAGGCGGGCTCGTTCCGTTTGCCGCGATACGGGGGGGGGGCCAGGTATGGCGCGTCGGTTTCAACAAGGATGCGGTCGACCGGGGCGCTGGCAAAGATATCGCGAAGCTCTTGGCTTTTGGGAAAGGCCGCGATGCCGGACATCGACAAGTAGAACCCCAGTTCAAGGGCGGCTTTGGCCAGTTCGGCAGAAGATGAAAAGCAGTGCATCACGCAGGAATAGGGCGCGTTGCGGTGTTCCTGGGCCAGAATGCGGGCCATGTCGTCATCGGCGGCACGGGCGTGAATGATCAAAGGCAGGCCAGTGCGTTGGGCAGCCTCAATATGCACCCGCAAGGATTGCTTCTGCACCGCTGCGCTGTCGGCGGTATAGTGATAATCCAGCCCGGTTTCGCCGATACCTACAAATTTGGGGTGCCGGGACAAGGCGACGAGTTCATCGACCGATGCCATCGGCTCATCAGCGGCACTCATCGGGTGCGTTCCAGCCGCGTAGAAGACCGGCGCGTGGGTTTCGGCGATGGCGCGGACGGTTGGTTCGTTCCGCAAGCGGGTGCAAATTGTTACCATGCGGGTCACGCCAGCCTCGGCAGCATTGGCCACGATCTGATCCAGCTGACCTTCGAAATCGGGGAAGTCCAGATGGCAATGGCTGTCGGTGATTTCGGGCGTATTGCTCATCTGCTCTGACCGGCGGTTTCCTGTATCTTGAACACCGTATCTAGGACCAGAGCGGCAGGGTCAAGGTTCACCGCCTGCCCATGACGCGCACGTGCGGTGATCACTGCAGCGACCTCTGCCCATTTGCGGGCCTGCTGCGGTGAGGCAGACAGGCGGGCAAGGGTTTCTGCCTCGTTCGGAGCGGCCTCGGGCATCGGGGCCGCGCCGGTTGCACCGGTCAGCGCAAGCCGGGACAGGGCGACGTCGATCAACGTCAGTAACAGTTCAAACCGCTCGGCCGCGCCACGTTGGGCAGCAGCCTCGGCCAAGGCAAGCGCGCGCTGACGGTCCATTCGGGGCAGGGTGCCCAGAATGGCGATCAGCTCGGCGTAAATCTCAAGCCCGCCCAGGTTTATC
This sequence comes from Ruegeria sp. CDSB013, assembly GCF_059611165.1. NCBI lineage: Bacteria > Pseudomonadati > Pseudomonadota > Alphaproteobacteria > Rhodobacterales > Roseobacteraceae > Ruegeria > Ruegeria sp. CDSB013. Next base: position 429,949 of record NZ_JBXWPA010000003.1, read on the forward strand.
AGGCGCACCGCATCACCCACGGACCCGGCAGCCAGTGCAGCCAAATGATCCGCTTGTCCCGGCATTTCTGTGCCGGTCTGCATCAGCGCGGCTTCCATATTCTCAGATCCCAGCGGAGACAGGCGCAGTGTCCGGCACCGCGACCGGATTGTCGGCAACAGACGCGACGGCTGGTGCGAGATCAGCAGCAGGGTGGTGCGGGCCGGGGGCTCCTCGAGCATTTTCAACAGCGCGTTGGCGGCGCTGACATTCATCTCATCTGCGGCATCCACGATCACAACGCGGCGTCCACCGTCAGTCGAGGAAAGGCCGAAAAACTTGCCAAGCTTGCGGATATCATCAACCACAATCTCACTACGCAACCGCCCCTGATCATTCAGAGATCGGGTAATTGCCGCCAAGCCGGGCTCGGCCCCAGCCTGAATACGGTGCGCGACGGGGTGTTCCGGATCGATCTCAAGGCTATCGGGCGGTGGCGGTGCGCCAAACAGCCCATCCTCCTCGGTCGGAGGCGTTGCCAGTAGAAACCGTGCGATCCGCCAGGCCAGCGTCGCCTTGCCAACGCCACGTGGACCGGTAATCAACCAGCCGTGGTGCAGACGTTCCGAGGTGTAGGCGCTCAGAAAAGCCTGTTCCGCCGCGTCCTGACCAAACAGGCGCAGTGTCTCGCGCGGGTGTGGGGCACCAGGTGCCTGATCCGGGGTTGGGGTGTCGTCGCTCATCTATCGTCTATCGCAAAGCTTGCAGAACGATATCTGTCACATCCTGTGCAACCCTGTCCATGTCCCGGTTGCCATCAACCACGCGGAAACGGTCGGAAAATTCATCCGCGAGGGCCAGAAACCCCGCACGCATCTGCTGCTGCAGATCCAGACCAAAATCTTCGAACCGTTCTTCTGTTCCCTGACGCCCCTTTGCGCGGGACAGGCCGGTTTCGGGGTCCATGTCGATCAAGACGGTTAGATCGGGTTCGCGTCCGATCATCAGGTCGTGCAGCTGATCGACCAAACCGCGTAGATCGCCGCGCGACAGGCCCTGATACATGCGGGTACTGTCAGCGAAACGGTCACAGATCACAACTTTGCCTTCGGCCAGCGCGGGCCTGATCGTGCGTTCCAGATGATCACGGCGCGCAGCAGTGAACAGCAAAATTTCCGTTTCCGCTGACCAGCGATCCGGGTCGCCTTCCAGAACGAGGCTTCGGATTTCTTCAGCGCCTGCGGACCCTCCGGGTTCGCGGGTCAGAACCACATCGTGACCGAGGCCGCGCAAATGATCTGCAAGCATGCGCGCTTGTGATGATTTCCCAGACCCGTCAATGCCTTCGAAGGTCAGAAACAACCCAACCTTCGTCACATTGCCTCCAGCGGATTGCCGATCACGTCTTCCAGAACAATACCGCCTACGGTTTTTATGCGCACGACAAACCCGCCAACAGGCACGTCTTTGGCCGCGAACAGTGGGCGGCGGATTTCCGGCAAGCCTTCTGGTGTGATCACCAGCTCAGCCAGTTTTTGCCCTTCTTCCACAGGCGCGTTGATCGGACCTTCATAGACGACTTCGGCCTCAACATTCTTGTCATTGAGAACAGGGAACAACAGGGTCAGATCCCCTTCGGGCACCAGCCCAACAGTTTTTTCGGCGCCCATCCAAATCTGGGCTTCGGCTATTGGCGTTTCGGCGTCGGCAATGGTCCTCTCGACAAAATTGCGAAACGACCAGTTAACCACGGCCTCAGCCTCCTCTGCGCGGCGGGCGGTGCTGTCGAGACCAGTCAGAACAAAGACCACACGACGGTCGCCCTGCTTGGCCGAACCGACAAGGCCATAGCCTGCCTCTTGCGTGTGTCCGGTTTTCAGGCCGTCGGCCCCGATCCCCAGTTTCAGCAGAGGGTTGCGGTTGCGTTTGTTCGACGGCGCACGGCCATCAAATTCAAACTCTTCTTCAGCGAACAGAGGGTAGTATTCGGGGAAGTCGCTGATCAGCCGGTTGGCCAATACGGCAAGGTCATGGACCGACATCATGTGGCCTGCCGCCGGCCATCCGTTCGAGTTGGCGAAGTTCGAGTTGTCCATGCCCATCTGCTTGGCGCGCTGTGTCATGTAGCGGGCAAACCCGGCCTCGGTCCCATCAGGGCTTAGCGCCTCGGCAATCACCACGCATGCGTCGTTACCAGACAATACGATGATGCCACGCAGCAGATCCTCGACGCTGACACGATCCTGCGTGTTCAGGAACATGGTCGAGCCACCATAGCTCATGGCGTGCTCCGACACGGGCAAAGTTTCACCCAGGGTCAGGCGGCCATCGCGCAGCGCCTCAAACGCGACGTAGAGCGTCATCAGTTTGGACATCGACGCAGGCGGCAGGGGCTGGTCGGCTTCTTTTGACAGCAGAACCGTTCCGGTCGTCTGATCGATCACATAGGCCGCGCGGGCGGTTGTGTCGAAAGCGTGTGCGGGCAGGGCAATCAGCGCCAGCCCGAGGGTCAAAACAGATGATCGCAGTGAGGACAGCATGGGGGCCTCCTTTGTTTCAGTTTTTGACGGTGAACGCGTCGTTAAAGCCCAAGTCTTTGACATCGCGTTGCATGGCATTGCGTTCCGAACGCGACGTTGCTGGGCCGACCAGGACCCTCCAGACCGTTTTGCCGTCCGAGGTCAGTTCTCGCACTTCGGCAGGCATTCCGTTGCGGCGGATCTTGTTGGCAGCGCTTTTGGCGTTGGTTTCAACCCCGAAAGTGCCGACCTGAACAAACGGCTTTGACAAAGACGACACCGTGGCCGCGGAGGCTACCGATGCGTCGGCGGTTGTGGCAGAGGGGGTGTTGACCGGTGTGGGTTCGGCTGCGTCAATCGCCGCAGCCGCGCCCGCGATCGGGTCCAGCGGCGTTTCGGTGATTTCATCGGGCTTCTTCTTTTGCCACCATTTACGTTTGGCTGGTTGTTCAGTCGGGGGGGTAACCTCAGGGTCCACCAGTGAAGCCGATGCTGCTTCTGCCGTCGTTTCGACCACCTCAGTCGCTGTGTCGGTCGCCGTATCGGTTGCGGCATCAGCGGCCACGGCCGCTGCAGTCGCGGTACCGGCCGCCGCGGCAGGTTTTTTGCGCTGCCACCATTTGGGCTTGGCCGGTTTTTCAGTCTCTGTAGCGGATTCGACCGCCTCGGTGGCTGTTTCCGCCGCTGTGTCGGTTGCCGTGTCGGTCTCGGCATCTGTGGCTACAACAGCCGCAGTCGCGGCACCGGCCGCTGCAGCAGGTTTTTTGCGTTGCCACCACTTGAGCTTGGCTGGCTGTTCAGCTTCCGCGGCCTCATTTTCGGCGATGACGGTCTTGGACTCATCCGCTGCTGCGGTTTGGGTTTCTTCGACAGGGGTCTCTTCGGCTGCGGGCTTTTCTTCGACCGGCTCAGGCTTCGGTTCGGGCGCCTTGCGACGCAGGGCGACGACATCAACATTTGTAGGTGCACCAGCCAGAATACCCAGCTTTTCGGCCGCAGCAGAGGAAAGCTGCAGTTCGGGTCCCGGCAGGTTTCGCTCGCGGCGGAACAGCGCGGCAGTGACCGTTTTGTTGTTCTTGGGATTTTTGACGCGCACACGTTCGGGCTGTGTCACATCCGGGTGGGCAACCCAAATGCCCCCCAATGACGGGCGGCCGTCCCATAAGCCTGGCTCAGACAGCTGAAACACCTCAGGGGCTTCGACATCATCTTTCGGGCTACCGTCAGGAATGGGGAAAAGGTCGGTCCGGCCGTCTGCTTGGGTATCAGAACTTTGGCTATCTGCTGAGACATTGTCGGGGGAAAGCACCTCATCGCAACCAGCCAAAACCACGGACATAACGGCCAAAGCCGCTAACGCTCGCGGATGTGCGCGTGTCTCTGTCGCTCGCTTCATCTTGTCATCCCTTGCCTGATTGGGCCTCGTTTCCCGAGACCCGCTGCCGATTGCTGGTTCTGTATTGCCAGCCTGCTTCGGTCTTTCCTGCGGATCATAACGCGGCCAAAGTGTCATGGAAAGACCGCAGCAGGCGCTTCGGCAAGAATTCCCTATTTGGTCTTGCCACCGGTTCGCTATGGCCTTAGACCCGGCCCCACGCGGGGAGGTGGCAGAGTGGTCGAATGCGGCGGTCTTGAAAACCGTTGAACGTGAGAGCGTTCCCAGGGTTCGAATCCCTGTCTCCCCGCCACTCATACCCGTCTCAGTTTAGTTGTGTTTTCTGACCCGGAATTGTGCCGCAATTCCCGCGAGTTGGAGCATGCGCTTTCAATCAGAGGCAGAGCAGACCGTACACTCAGAGCGCACTTCCGGCGGCAGTCTCAGTGGCGCATTTCGGCGGGGTCGCTTTGGGCGGGATTTCCCTGATAAGCGGCGATTTACACGGAATATTCGTTGAACAGGTCTGAGTTCCGTCATTTCTCATATCGGAACTGCATGTTTTTCAGAGGTTTATGTTGCAAATTCCCTAAAAGGTGGAACAGGGAATTTTCTCGTGGGAACAGAGAATTGTGCTGACGGATCAGGGAGGGCGAACCTTGTATCAGGGACGCCGGATCTGGAGGTGTCAGAAACCGAGCTGTCGCTCCTGTTCGGTCCAATCAAGTGGGTGGGTCTTGCTGACCAGACGCTTGAGTGTGAGTTCGGGCGGCTGGGTGCCGTCGAGAATCGCGGCCTGAATCTTCGGTGAGAGAAAGGCGAGCTGAGCGCGGGTACGGATAAAGGCGCCGGGGACGCTTTCGCGGCGTGCGATCTCCATCAGTTGAACTCCGGCTTTTAGATCGCGCGCCCAGCCATGGGCGCGGACCAGCATGGACCGGAGGTGGGCATCAGGTTGGGGTGCCATATCTCCGGCGATGACCTTGGCCTCGACGCCGCGGCGGCGCAGACCGAAAGATGCGGTGACGTGGGTGAGATCCGGGTGCAGATGGTCCGCAGCAATGCCAACTGCACTTGCCAGAGTTTTGGGGTTCAATTCGAGGTCGATCTGACCTGGTGCAATTTTGCCTTTGGCCAGAAGAGCAGCGCCGACCTGACCGGCTTGGCGTTGAAGCCGGGTTACTAAATCCGCAACTGAAGTCTGTACCGCCTCCGCTGACCCGGCCTCCGGCTGCGCCAGTACCTGATGCGCGGCGGCGGCGTCTTGCAGATGTCTAACGATGACATCAATGACTGCGTGCTCCAGCGCCGGGCCGGGCAGTCGCCAGCCGGAGGTATCCTTGCCGCCCGAGATCAGTCGATTGGAGATGTAGTAGCGCAACCGTCGGCCTGTGCGCGTGGTGTGGGTTGGCGTCAACCGATCACCAGTTTCGTCCTGCAGCAGACCGGTGAGCCAGGCCCCGGGGTCAGTGGAGTGTTGACACGCATGGGAGCCGTCGCGTGCTCGGGAACGATTGGAGGCCTGCCGCATTTTCTCCTGCACCTGGTCCCAAACGCCCTGGTCGATGATCGCCGGGTGTTGTCCGTTCCAGATCTTATCCTTGTGGCGGACTTTTCCGAGATAAACCGGGTTGCGCAGCAGGTAATAAATCTGGCCGCGTGACAACGGAAAATCCCCCTTCACACTGCCATCTGTCCGAATGACCCGTTTTGACCGGAGGCCTTCTGCTGTTGCCCGTTCTTCTACTTTGCGCAGACAACCCAGTTCCTCATAAAGACCAAAGAGAAGCCGGACCGTTCTGGCCTCCTCTTCATCTACCACCAGCGTTCTTGCCTTCGGATCGGGGTGGCGGTCATAACCAAGGGGCAGGTTACCACCCATCCAGAGCCCTTTTTTCTTGGAGGCGGCAATCTTGTCACGAATACGTTCCGCAGTGACTTCCCGTTCGAACTGGGCAAAGGACAACAACACATTGAGGGTCAGCCGGCCCATGGACGATGAGGTGTTGAAGGCCTGTGTAACCGAGACAAAAGAACAGTTCGCCTTCTCCAACCGTTCGACCAGCTTGGAGAAATCGGCGAGCGATCGGGTCAGCCGGTCGATCGTGTAAACCACAACCATGTCGATACGCCCGGCATCGATCTCTTCAAGAAGACGCTGAAGGGCAGGGCGCTCTAGGGTGCCGCCCGACAGGCCACCGTCATCGTAGCGGACTGGCAATAAGGTCCAGCCTTCATGTCGCTGGCTGGCGATATAGGCTGCGCAGGCCTCATATTGCGCGTCCAGGGAATTAAAGTCCTGATCCAGACCATCTTCTGAGGACTTGCGCGTGTATATGGCGCATCGGATTTTGCGGCGCGGGCTCATTTGGCCCCCTTGCTGCTGAGCCTAAAGAAACGCGGCCCTGACCAATGCGCGCCGGTAATCTCTCGGGCGATGGCGGAGAGCGAGCGATAGGACCGACCGTTCCAAGTGAAGCCGTTCCCTGTCACATCGACCATATGGGTCACGCCATTCCACTCGCGCAGCAAGCGCCCACCGGGTTTTAGGGTAGGACAGGCAGGCCGGGGCTTCTTCTCAGCGCCCTTGTCCAGCGTGGCTTTGACCTGCCGGGGTAGCCCGCCATGACGGCGGAACTGCATCTCAAAGGCGATAAAACGGCGCAGGAAGGGTTGGCTGAGCATGGCCGGGGTGGGTTGATCAAACAGTTGTTGCCAAATCGTGACCAGATCCGATCGACCCATGGCGGCGAGATCGGCGACATCGCTAGTCGTGGTCATGACTCTTCTCCTGTTCCCACCGTCAGGTGATATGTGGAAGGCCCATGTGGTTTGTCGGATGTCCGCCGTTCAATTGTGACGCCTTTCTTCCGCAGACTGCTTAGAGCCGCTCGGACCGAATGAGATTGCCACCCTGTTGTTTTGCAGAACGCCTCAAGGCTGGCGCTACTCGGGCGGCGCAACAAGGCTTGTACCTTGTCAATTTTGGTTTGTTTGGATTTGGACATGTATTGTCTCCTCTGATCTTGGGTCAGCGAGATGCCGAACCCCGGTACCGAGGAGCGCCCGAATGGCTCGGGCGTAGAACCAGTGATGCGTGGTTTATAGCAACAGTCCAGCCCTTTCTTGAGCAGCCTCAGAAGGGGTGTGTTTTGCAGGGCGCTGCTGCTGTACCCCCGATTATTCGTCAACAATCTTAATTGGTTACGATTTGGTTACTTTTGGTTTCGGGGTTGCGTCTCGTATTGATGACACCTACATTTGGCTCAATCGCCCGGACTATCAGGGCGGGAAACTGCTCCCGCAGGCAGCACTCATTGGAAACACAGGTTTCCGCAGAGAGCATTCGAAGGGGCAACGAACCGGATCGATTGGTCCGGAGAGTTGCTACTCGTGCTCTCTCCAAATTCCCAACACGATCCCTTCTTGTCGACGCTAAAGAGCGTCAAACGAAAGGAGGCGGTTATGCCTGCCAAGAAAACACAAAGTGACGTTCAGGCGTCCAACTCGCCGATCTGGATGGCGGACAAAGTCATCCAATCTCAGATCAGCCAGATCAAGCCCTACGCCAACAACAACCGCGTGCACGCGGCCAAGAATATCGACAAGCTGAAAGCGTCGGTGGCCCAGTTTGGCTTTGTCACACCGATCTTGTTGGATGGTTCGGGCACAATCATCGCGGGGCATGGCCGCTATGAGGCCGCCAAGGCCCTGGGGTTGACGTCCGTGCCGACTGTTGTCGCGGATCACTTGTCAGACGCAGAAGTGCGTGCTCTGCGCATTGCGGATAACAAGCTGGCGGAATTGTCGGACTGGAACGAGGCGGCGCTGCAGATCGAGTTTGCCAAGCTGATGGATCTCAGCCTTGATGGCGAGCTCGATTTTGATCTGGATATCACCGGGTTCGAAACGCCGGAGATCGACTTCATCATCGACGCTGCGAGCGAGGCTGCGGAGACCGAAGCTGAAACTGTAGACAACCCGGACGCTGCGGCACCTGTCATCACGCAGCCGGGCGACCTCTGGCTTCTCGGAGATCACCGCATCTTCTGCGGGGATGCCTTGCAAGCCCAGAGCTACGACACCTTGCTGGATGGCGAGACACCACAGATGATCTTCACTGATCCGCCTTACAACGTACCGGTCAATGGGCATGTCCGCTGTGGCACCGGTGGCGATCACCGCGAGTTTGCCATGGCGTCGAGAGAAATGTCGGATAGCGAGTTCCGCGGCTTTCTTTCAGGCATGATCACCCAGTTGTTTGGCCGTCTGCGAGACGGGGGCATTGCGATGATCTTTATGGATTGGCGTCACATTGAAGAACTGATTGCAACGGGCAAGGCAGGCGGTTTCGATCTCATCAATCTTTGCGTCTGGAATAAGACGAACGGAGGCATGGGCAGCCTTTATCGCTCCAAGCACGAGCTGGTTTGCATCTTCAAGAAACCAGGTGCGGCGCATATCAACAATGTGGAGCTGGGAAAACACGGGCGTAACCGGACCAACGTCTGGGATTACGCCGGTGTGAACAGCTTTGGGGCAGGGCGCGAGGATGATCTCGCGGATCATCCCACAGTAAAGCCAACTGCACTGGAGGCAGATGCCATCATGGATGTGAGCCATCGCGGCGAAGTTGTGCTGGATACTTTTGGCGGTTCTGGCGCGACCTTGCTGGCAGCTGAGAAACCGGACGCCGGGCGCGGCTCATTGAGCTCGACTCTGTTTACGTCGATGTCGCTATCTGCCGTTGGCAGAAGATGACCGGTGAGAGCGCCGTGCACGCGGTGCCAGGCGAGACGTTCGATGCGCGTTCTGCCGCCAACGACACCACTTCAGAACAGGAGGTGGGTCATGTCTGACGATACGAAAGAGTATGAGGTCGGCTACGGCAAACCGCCCAAAGCAAACCAGTTCAAGAAAGGCCAATCCGGCAATCCGAAAGGGCGGCCGAAAGCGTCGAAAAATGTCGGGTCGATGCTTGAGGAGGTCTTCTTTCGGAAAATCTCAATCACCGAGAATGGATCACGCCGCGAGGTCACGATGCTGGAGGCAATCCTGCGCCAGCTGGTGAATGGGGCGGTTAAAGGCGAGATGCGTTCAATTGACCGGGTTCTGAAGCTGTTGCCCGCGGTTCAGGAGGCGCGCGCCGCAGAGTTGGCGGGTGGCGAAGGTGCATCAGCGGCCGACCCCGGTTCAGACCTGGCCGCCCTGGAAGTGCTGGCGGATATGTTTGGAAGCGATCCGGATCAGCTTTTTGCCAGCATCCAGGGAGGCATCGACGATGAATGCCCTGAATTCTGATGATCGCAAAAGGTTGGCAGAGGCTGCGATGCGCGAAAACCTCTACGCGTTCCTTGCGGGTAGTTTTGGTATCTTGTGTCCGGGCGAAAAGCTTGCCCGGGCGCCTTACCTGGAGGCTATGTGTTACGCCCTTCAGCGTGTGGCCTCCAGTGAGTGCCAACGGTTGATGATCTCGATAGCCCCTCGCCATCTGAAATCGATCTGTGGATCTGTTTTGTTGCCAGCCTTTGAGCTTGGACGCGATCCGACAAAGAAAGTGGTTGTTGTCAGTTACGGCAAAGATCTGGCGCGCGAACATGCCGAACAGTTTCGACGGCTGGTGACCAGCCCGTTTTATCAGCGCCGCTTTCCAAAGATGAAGGTCGATCCCAAACACAACCGGTTCGAACATATGAAAACCACTAAAGGAGGCGGGCGCAAATCGGTCTCTCTTGGCGGCGGCATAACTGGCTTCGGTGCAAACCTCATTATCATCGATGATCTGGGTAAACCCTCCGAAATGCGCCACGATACGTACCGGCAGGAGTTGCGTGACTTCTTCGACCAGACCCTATTCTCACGGCTGAACGACAAGCGCACGGACCGTATTGTCTCGATCCAGCAGCGATTGCACCCGGATGACTTCTCCGCCTACCTTTTGGAAAAGGACACGTTTGACGATCTGTGTTTGCCGTCGATCGCGGAGATCCCGGAAGAGATCTCGCTCTATAACAATCGCGTGTTGAAGCGTCGGCCAGGAGACTTGTTGAACCCAGAGCGGGAACCGTAGGAGGTTCTTGATCGGATCAAGGCCGACATAGGCAATTTTGCCTTCCAAGCACAGTATCAACAGAACCCCACAGACGGTGAAAACGAATTTCTCTCAATGTCCGACTTGCATCTGGTGGATACCTTGCCGGATGAAAGCGTGTTTGTACGACGCGTTCAGAGTTGGGATACGGCGGCGAAGGAAGGTCCGCGTTCTGACTTTACGGTGGGGCTGACGTTTGGTTGGCATGCGTATGAAGAGAGATGGTATTTGCTCGACGTCTTTCGTGCTCGAACGAATTATACTGAGGTGCGGAACGCTGTTCTTCGATTGCGCAAACAGTGGCGCGCGGATCGGGTCCTAATCGAGTCCTCGGCCATGGGCATCCACCTTCTGGATGAATCGAAACGCACCGCAGCAGGTGTTTACATGCCCGTCAACGTGGTCATGAGCAAACTGGACCGCTTCATCCCACAGACCGACTGGATTAAATCTGGCAAGTTAGTCATCCCTACGGACAAGCCCTGGTTTGATGAGTTCCGTAGGGAACTGCTGGGGTTTCCGGATGCACTTAAAGATGATCAGGTGGATGCGCTGACCCAGTTCGCCGAATACATGCGTCGTAGCCAAGGGACATATCTCGATACAGATCCTTACACTGGCCGGCGCCAAGGCAACTATCGACCCGAACGACCAAGAAGGGAAGATCGCATGCGGTTCTGACACCACGCGAGGGCGCTTTCCAGCGACCTGGGGTTGTATATCAAATCTTCGACCTCGAACGTCTGCGATGAAGCGCGAAGCTGCCGTTAGGGCTAACTGCAGCGAATGTCTGCGCTGAGCCCAAACTAACGGATGCTGCGACACGCACGAATGGCGGCTTACAAGCGCGGTATGCGAGTCAATTAAGAACTCTGATCAATAAGTCAAAAAGACAACATGATCGATCAAGAGCAATGAAAAGGAGTTCTCGCTACTTATGATAAGCTGATTAACCAGCGTGCGTTGCCGGGTGTGCTTGTGAAACCCGTACGCGCAGAATGGTGTGATCACAAATTGGCCGATCATGTCAAAAAGTCGCCGTTTTGATCATTAAGGAGCTTCAGATGAGATTTGCAGCGTCATATCTGCACGAACCAACGATTCTGCTACAAGGGGGCAAATATGTATTCCGGCGAAGCCGAAGAACGGGCCCCTAGTCTGGCTGATCAGTCATAGATTTCTACTGCCAGCGCATCCATCGCATATGAAGTTTCGATATTGGCTTGGCCATCTACATAGTTGAGCGATTGGGATCGACGGAGTGCCCGCATTTCTCCGCTTATCCAGACTGGCTTATATAACTCATCGATTTCGAAGCCTTGTTCGTATCGCACATAAACCATCTGATTGGCTGGAGGTGGTGGTGTGTGAATGCAGGCTCCAACTGTCGGAACCAGAAGGAATTCGACCGCCTTCTGGTCGACAATATCCAGGGGAAGGAGATAGCCGGGAAGGCGCACGTTCTCTCCCAAAAGGTCAAGGTTCGGTTCGCGCGCGGCAATCAACCGTTGGTTCATCACAATTTCGCGTTGTTCAAACAACCAATCTGGGTCAAGGCCTTGAGATACGAGGTCTTCGCGTATCTGAAACGCTTCGGCGCGCTTCTCGTCATCCGCAGTGTCCGCATGCAGAACCTCAATCCGATAAAGCATGGCCAACGCATTGACCTGAGAATATTCTAGGGTGGTAAAAGGATCGTGGTAGGGCCGCTCTTCAGGAAGGAGATCCTGCCAACTTATGTTGCGTGGATCCGCTGCTAGAAGAGGCCCCGCAATCGCAAGGGCGAATAAGATATTCAGAAAATGCGCAATGGTCTTCATTTCAGCGGATCCTCTTATTTAAAGCCGCACCGACAGTCCGTCTGATAGCGTCATACAGTACACCCTTAACGCAGGTATGATACTGGCAAGAAGACCAGAGCAGAAAACGAGGGCTATGAGAAGAACCTCGCGAAAACTCGGCAGGCCAACACCGATGCGAAGCCCAAAATTTGCGGCAAGAATCGGATCTATCACGAGCGTGAGAGCGCTGAGTGCGATTACTCCAAGCACGATGCCGGCCAACAACAGTAAAACGGCTTCAAGCAAGATCAGGGAAAACACGCCGACTGGTGTTGCGCCCACGGATCGAAGGATCGCAAATTCACGCCGCCGGTTGTCGAGCGAAGCAGACAACATGACCACCATGCCGATCATTACAGCCACTGCCACAGCGCCTGCCATCAGACGCAGCGCAGTCTCGACCGTACTGGTAATCGACCAAAGCTGCAACAGCGCAACATTAGGAAGAACAGCGGTCAGTGCCTCGTCGCGATGGTCTGCCAGTTGCCGTTGAACTGAAAGCACCGCCGTTTTCTCCTTCAGCCCGGCAAAAATCGCGTTGATGGTCCCCGGTTCATGATCATGGCTATCGTGATCGTGCCCGTCAGAGGTCGTGACAGTTTGCCCCTCGTCTTCATGGCCGCTTCCGTGAGCATGACGGTCGTCATGTTCCTGATGCCCTTCTTCGTGCTCGTCAGGCTCGTCTAACTCCACATGGTCATGGTCTTCGTGTTCTCCGGCGACTTCTGGTGCTTCGATCAAAACGAATGGGTCCGCAACCTCTGTTGCAGGTTCTTCGTGCAAGGCGTCAAAACCCTCGAGTGAGACAAAAACCATTCTGTCGACGGCCGTCCCGGTATGCCCCAGCACGCCGGTCACTGTGAATGGCGCTTCGTCGTGCACATCAAAGGCAACTTCCCCTGAGCCATGGGCATTCACGATTTCAGTACCTGACGTGTACCCGAAAGCCTGAGCAACTTTTGCTCCAATCACTGCGCCATCTGGAGATTTAAACGGAACACCTTCAGCAAATATCAGTTGCCGGCCGCCACTATGACGAAAGTGGTCAAAATATTGCTCGGACGTTCCGATCACGGGATATCCTCGGTGGTTGTCACCCATCATGATTGGCACTGTCCAGCTTATCTGGGGCAGATCTTCGATCATCTCGTAGCTGTCCCAGCTGATACCAACGCCAGTTGTGCCGACACCAAAAACCGTTGCCATCAGGATCTGCACATCGTTTCCGCGTGCCGCAATGATCAGGTCGATCCCTGATGCAGAATTGGCAAAACCCGCTCGTGCCTCTGTTCGCAGTCGTTCAACCCCAACAATCAAAGCCACGCTCAAGGCAATGCTAAGAACAGTTAACGCAGCGATGAAGCGGCGATTGAGAAGGCTTTTATAACAAAGATTGAACATCACGTTTTGCCCGCGTTCAGCATCGGCAAGTCAACGCTCCGATCGAAGTGTTTTTCCAGGCTGCGATCATGGCTGACAAATAACAAACTCGCCCCTGATGCTTTGCATTCCTTCAACAACAACTGGACAAACGTGTCTTTCGCTTCCTCATCCAAAGCCGAGGTGGGTTCATCCGCCAAAACCACTTCAGGCGCCCCTATCAGAGCACGCGCCGCCGCAACGCGTTGTTGCTGCCCAACACTCAGTGCGCTGGCAGGTCGATTGATCAGCTCAGCATCCTCGAGACCCAGCTCACTTAGCAACCGTGTTGCGGTAGCTTTGGGGTCTGGCCCCGACCGATTGCGCCGTTGCGCTGAAAACCGGCAGGGCAGCAACGTGTTTTCAAGCGCACTGAGCCAAGGCAAGAGATTAAAGACCTGGAAAACAATCCCCAAATGATCCACGCGAAAACGGTCACGATCACCTCCGGCCAAAGCCCCGACATCCGTGCCTGCAACGCGAACCGCGCTTTGCGGTACATCGATCACGCCAGCAATTGCCGAAAGCAATGTGGTCTTTCCGCTGCCACTGGGGCCTTTCATAAACACACTTTCCCCGGCCTTAAGATCGAAGCTATCGACTGAGAGAACCGGGTCAGGTTGACCGGGCCACCGAAACACCAAGGATTTGAGTTCAACAGTTTTCATTGATGACACAGATGCTTTGGCTTGGTTTTTCAAAGATAATTGAGCTTTTTAGTGATCCAGAAAAGGATCTCTGCCAAAACACCAATGGCTCCGGCTTTGTCTGTCTTGACCAAAGCTGTTCCTGACGTTCCAAATTGCAAGTAATTATTGTCTGCGTCTGCAGGTAGTTCAACCAATACGATGTAGCTGGATATCCCGGCTAGTTCGCGCAATGAGGGAAGGCCTGATCTAAGATCAACAGTACCTTCGACAGTTCCGACCGGAAAATCGGAAATACGGCCGGTAATTTCTCCACCGGGTTCCGTTCTAAATGCCAGCCGGATTTCATCACCGACCGAAACATTAGCGCGACTGGATTGGGGCAGAGTTGCAATTACTGCATAGTCCCCAGGTTTGACAAAAGTTATTGCCCCTTGTAGCGGAGTGGCGCGGTTGCCTGGTCGGAGTGATACAGCCGTGACAACGCCGTTTCCCGGCGCTTTTACAACTGTTTGCTCTAAATCCCAAAGAGCTTGCGCAAGTGTCTGCTCGGCCTCCACAACACCTGCGTCACGCCCGTCGATCTTCGCGGCGATACGCCGTTCAAGGCTTGTCTTCCGGGCTTCTGCTGCGCGGATATTCGCGGTCAACTGGTCGATGGTTGAGACAGCCTCTTGCAGTTGGAACGTGGTTGAAGCCCCGCGTTCTTCCAAACGGATGATGTCATCACGACGCTGAATTCCGAAAGTCAGCTGAGCAGTCAAGGATTCAATCTCGGCCTCGGCAGCTGATAAATCTGATACCAGTTGGTCGGCAGATGACTTTGCAGTTTCCAGGACAGCTTCGAGCCGGGAAACCTCGGCTTTGAAAACCTCATTATCTATCCGGAATAGGGTCTCGCCCTTTGCGACTTCCTGGTTTGGCTCCACAACGACTTCTGTAACCGTGCCCGCCACGTTCGGAGCAATATTCGTTGAAACACCCTGAATGGATACCGGGCCAGTCGGAGTTGAGTGGTTCAGCGCACCGATGACCACCAGAGCGATAACAGCGGCTACACCGTAAACCAGAGTTTTCCAGAATCCATTCCAGGGGAGAAGGTGAAACTTGGAAAAGACCAGCCAGACTATTCCAAAGTAGAGGCCGAGTACGATTAACAAGACTTCATTCCTTCGTGATGTTTCCGGAAAATTCGAACGACCACCCAAACTTACGAGTGATCGCCCTGTTTGTCATGATGACTTAGTTGTCACCTTGCTCTTCCAACACTTTGCGGTTGGCTTCACGATGGCGCCACGCCGCGCCCATACTCTCTTTCAGATTTTCGGGAAGCGCTTCCAGAGGAACAACAAGGTCGTCATCAACTGGCCACTCTGTCAGCAGCTCAGGATGATATCCCTCGGGATAGTACAGCTTAGGATCGATCTCCATATCGCGCACGTAGGGTTCTTGAATGTCTTCGCGCCGATGGGGTGGCTTCGGCACGATCAATTGACCATTGCTAAAGTCAAACTGCGGCGCACGTGAGTTTGGAAACTCGGGCAATATGCCTTCGCGAACCCATATCTGATCTTTGGTGACGTTCACAACGATCCCGTCAGGCGCTCCAAAGTGATAGGGGCCTTTCCAATGCTCTCGGATTTCCGCTACGGTTTCCTCGATCTGATAGGGGTCATAGCTCATGTGAGTGTTCATCAAAAGCCTGGGTTGCACCAGGTTGGCAATGTAGCCGGCCGCATAGCTGGGCGTGTGATGGGTATCGACGGTATACCGCCCGAGGAATGGCGGCACGCCTTGAACTCCGGATGAGATTTCGATGATTTCCTGCTGCTGTTCCGTGACGAAGACATCACAGCCTTTGGCAAAAGGAACATCGATCATGTTGGGTCGACCGTCACCCGTCCAGATGAAGCACATGCCATTCCAATCCATCCGGTATCCGGACGCACCGTCCTTGGCATGGCTTCTTTGCCAGTGTGTGACTTTGACCCCGTCTTCATCATAGATCACGCCACCATTGTCACGGAAATCAAATTCGTTGACTTCGATGTCCCAACCTTTGCCAACGGGAAAGACGCTGAACGCATCCCGGTGCCAGCCGGTCATCATTTTCATGCCTTCTACCATCGTTGCGGTGCCGTACTCCTTGGTGCGGCCGGATGGGCCGTGGACCGTCAACTGCTCGTGCCATCCACCTGCCCAGGTTCCGAACATCCACAGGTACGGCAGCCCACCAAAGTGGTCCACGTGCAGGTGCGTGATGAAAACATCGGTAATTTCATTCAGTGCATATCCACTGGCAATGATGTTCGCTGGTGAGCCTTCACCAATGTCAAACATGAAAATCTTACCGTTACCCAGCTCAACAAGAATTGCTGTGTTCATTTGCCCAGGGCGAATGAACGGGGCAGATCCCATGAAGATAATTCTCATCTCGTTGGGCTGTACATCTTCTGTGCGTGGGAACCAGTTCGCCGCACTTTTCAACCACGGTTGAGGAGAGATGCCCTCAAAGGTCAGACCCTCTTTCCAACGTCCCATTGGGACGCCGCCAGTCAGTGCGGCCTCAATATCTTCTTGGGATGAGGGCTCCTGTACCGGAGGAGCCTGACCGAACGCATTTGTGGCGAACAATGTCGCTGCGACGGCGAGTGCGCTGAGTGACTTAATTGACTTCCTCTGTCTGTCTTGCAGCATATTTTCAGTCCTTTGTTCGAGCCTGGGTGAATATGGGAACCACTTCTGAAATGGCTTTCGGGACAATCTCTGAATTGGTGAATCGAGAGAGATGCTCGGCGATTTCCTCGGCCAGCCCGTCTAGGCTTTCGGTGACAGGATCGATCAGACATGGTGACGTCTGCTCATTGACCTTCCGGACCCTCTCCAACTCGGTTGAGAGCAACTCGAAGTCATCGCAAAGTGCCTCGAATCCACGATGGTTCTTTCGCATGACGCGGATGCGGCTGATTTGGTCCGGAAAAGCGAGCTCTAGTAAGTTGATGTCCGTCATTGCCCTGGCGCCTAGTCCATCTCTAGGCACCAGGCTGAGGGCACATCGCGCAACGCGGAAGGGTTACACCGTGAAATTAGGGTGACATTCAAATATTCATTTGACAGTATGGAGCTGAAAATACAGAGAAACTTGAAGTTTCAGATGCCCGACAGAGAATTGACCATTGATCCGGAACGTCACGCGACCCGTGTGAAGTACGCGCTGGACCAGGTATTGGCGAGTGACATATTTGGCAAGGCGGAACGCCTTCGGAATTTTCTGAGCTACGTTGTCGAAGAGGCCATTGCGGGTAGATCCGAGGCTATTCTTGGCAAAACAATCGCTCAGGATGTTTACTTCAAGAGTTTTGCCAGTGATGACGGCCACATCAACGTTGTTCGTGTGGATGCGGGGCGGTTACGGCGGAAACTTCAGCAGTACTATGAAACGGCAGGTGCTGGAGACGATCTGCGCATTCACATTGATAGCGGCGGCTACGCGCCTTGGTTCGAGGACCGCTCTGGTACAATTCAGAGCAATGTCGATCACACGCCATTCGGGTCAGGATTACCCTGGCTGATTGGCATCCCTGCTGTCACCATAGGTATCATTGCTCTTGCTTACATCTTGGGCGGGCGCATGGAACAGATTGTTGATCTAAACCCAAAGACATCCGCGCGCTCACTTGAGCGACAGGCTCTATCCGCTAAATCACCCGCTGCAGTACAGGCGTCAAACTACTGCGATCAAGCTCGGGGCCTGCTCTTTCCAATCGCAACTATCGATAACCAGATCCTGGCCAGCGACATATTTAGAATGGCAATAAATGAGGCTCCCGATTTTTACTGTGGATATGCCGGATTGGCCCATAGTCTGGGAACCCAGGCTCTACTAACGCGAAGCGAGGAAGAGCGTGACGCGCTGATACTGAATTCAGGACAAATGGCACAGAAAGCTGTGGACATTGCGCCCTCAAACGGCTGGAGCCAATCGGCAATGGCATGGGTATCTTACGTTTCTCGCGACTATGACAGAGCATTGGAGTATTCAGCACTCGCCCAGTCGCTTCGACCCAATGACGGAAACGTTCTGGACTTTCGCGGCGTGATACTACTGGTTATGGGTCGCTTTGAAGAAGCGTATGACGTCAGCGACCCAAGCCACCCCAGAGAGATAGGAAGTCATCGGTTTGCCCACAGGAACATTCACGCGGTTGCCAGTTTTCACATCGGTGAGTTTAGGGAAGCAATCGCGTCTTTGAAATTTGCGAGTGACAATGGGGACCCGGTCAGCGCGCTCTCTTTGGTTTATTTGGCGGCTGCCCATCAGAGTTTGGGTGAATTCGAAGAAGCAAAGGCAACACTAAAACAACTTAAACAGTCCTGGCCAGAGTTCAGGCCAGATCTTGTACTAGCTGTGTTTTATTCCAGTCCAGATTTATCAGAAGAGGTGATTTCAGCCTTAACGGATGCGGGATGGCGGTTTTAAGATATACCCTTTCGAGCCATGGTTGGAGACAGGCCCACGTACGTAAAGTGTGTTTTACCGCCAACACAAGCGAACATACCTTGGTAGTTTTATTGAACGCCGAAAGCGGTTCTCTGATCGCGGTATTGTCAAGGGCGTTGGATTTGTTGTCCGCCGGGGTCTTGGTTCTCTCCGAAGTCA